>NZ_CP034593.1:2516123-2830639 GCF_003971195.1 Flaviflexus ciconiae
GCGACGGGGTAATCCGCCACCGGCGTGAGTTCCAACCGCTTGTAGCGGATGAGGTGGGATTGACAGATGAGCAGAGGGCTGAGCAGCTGTCTTCTGGCGACTTGAGGTATGAGAATCGCATTGGTTGGGGAATTTCTTTCCTCACGAACGTCGGAGCACTGACTCGACCCTCTCGTGGCCATTACCAATTCACTGACGCAGGTCGAACGCTTCTCGACCTGTTCCCAAACGGTGCGCGTGAGAAAGACATTAGGCAACTCGGTGAAGATCCCACGTCACCGATCAGGATTTACCAATCAACGGTGACGCGCGATAAACCTGTTCAGGCTACTGAGCTCGAGAAGGTCGATGCTGCGGCGCTGACACCAATCGAGCAGGTGCAGAACGGGATCGACCGTATTAACGAAGAAATTGCCGCCGAGCTCTTAGATCGACTACAAGGGAAGGAGCCTGGATTCTTCGAACAGGCTGTTGTCGACCTTTTGCTTGCGATGGGATACGGCGGAACGAGCGGCACGGGCAGCGTCACCCAGTTCAGTAATGATGGCGGTATTGATGGAGTGATTGATCAAGATATTCTCGGTCTGAATCGCGTCTATATTCAGGCGAAGCGGTACGCCACTGGGAATACCGTGGGCCGTCCCGACCTCCAAGCATTTGTGGGCGCATTGAGCGGTAAAGCCGATAGCGGTGTATTCATTACGACAAGCGTTTTCTCGACCGGTGCGCGCGAGTACGCCAACAAGGTTCCCACCCGCATCATCCTCATCGACGGCGAACGCCTCGCTGGCCTCATGATCCGATACGGCGTGGGCGTGCAAGTCAAGGAGACCTACAAGGTCGTCGAAATAGACGAGGACTTCTTCGCATGAGCCGCATCGATGAACTGATCCAGGAGCTATGCCCGGACGGAGTTGAGTTCAAGATGTTGGGTGAGGTGCTGCGGATAAGGAACGGGAAAGACCACAAGGTCCTCGGGGATGGCGACATACCTGTCTACGGTAGCGGCGGGATCCTGCGCTACGTCGATACCGCCGCTGCAGAAGGGCCGTCGGTACTCATCCCCCGCAAAGGATCTCTCGGCAACATCTTCTATGTCGAAGGTCCCTTCTGGGTTGTTGACACCATATTTCGAACCGAGATCGACTCAGCCCAGGTTGAACCCAAGTTCCTTTATCATCAGCTACTTACAATGAAGCTTGGCGGGATGAACCAAGCGGGTGGTGTCCCGAGTCAAACTCAGACTGTTCTGAATTCTTTGCGAATCCCCGTACCGCCTCTCGAGGTGCAGCGGGAGATCGTGCGAATATTGGCTTATTTCACTCAGCTGGAAGCGGAGCTGGAAGCCCGCCGCCGCCAGTATGAGCACTACCGCGATAAGTTGCTTACTTTTAAGGAGTTGGAGTCATGAGTGGCTTGACTCCTCGTAAGTATGATCCGATTGCTGTCTCGTCTGAGAGCACGGTAGTTGCTGAGTACGTTCCTGACGTGGCGGGTGCTGGGTCGTATCAGTCGGAGGCGGAGCTTGAGCGTGAGCTGATCCGGCTGTTGCAGTCTCAGGCGTATGAGTATCTTCCGATCACGTCAGAAGCGCAGCTTATCGCGAACCTCCGCACCCAGCTTGAAGCATTGAACTCGGTGACGTTCTCTGGCTCTGAGTGGGATCAGTTCTTTTCGGAACGAATTGCTGGCGCGAATGAGGGCATTGTCGAGAAGACGGTGCGGATCCAGGAGGATCACGTTCAGCTGTTGAAGCGTGATGACGGGTCGGTGAAGAACATCCGGCTGATCGATAAGCAGAACATTCACAACAATCACGTGCAGGTTATCAACCAGTACGAGATTGGCCAGGGAGAGGGCGGCTCCGCTCGTTCGAATCGCTACGATGTCACGGTTCTGGTGAACGGTTTGCCCATGGTGCATATTGAGCTCAAGCGCCGCGGGGTGGATATCCGGGAGGCGTTTAACCAGATTGATCGTTACCAGCGGGACAGTTTCTGGGCGGGCTCTGGACTGTTCGAGTATGTGCAGTTGTTCGTGATCTCGAACGGCACGCTTACGAAGTACTACTCGAACACTACGCGCCGTCAGCATCTGAGTGAGGCGACAGGCTCGAAGCGGGTACGGAAGACATCAAATTCTTTTGAGTTCACGTCGTGGTGGGCGGATGTGCAGAATAAGCCGATCCAGGATCTGACAGCCTTTACGAAGACGTTTTTTGCTAAGCATGCGCTGCTGAATATCCTCACGAAGTATTGTGTGCTGACCGCTGATCGAATGCTGCTGGTGATGCGTCCCTACCAGATCGTGGCGACCGAGCGGATTCTGCAGAAGATCGATATCTCAACCAACTACAAGAGCCTCGGTACCGTTGCCGCGGGCGGGTACGTGTGGCATACGACTGGATCGGGTAAGACCCTGACGTCATTCAAGACGGCTCAGCTCGCCTCGAAGCTGCCGAGCGTGGACAAGGTGTTGTTTGTCGTGGACCGCAAGGATCTCGACTATCAGACGATGCGGGAGTACGACCGGTTCGAGAAGGGCGCAGCGAACTCGAACACGTCGACCGCGGTGTTGAAGAAGCAACTTGAAGATCCGGGTGCGCGGATTATCATCACGACGATTCAGAAACTCTCGACCTTTATCGCCGCTAACAGGGGGCACGCGATCTACGACGGTCACGTGGTGATTATCTTCGATGAGTGCCATCGCTCGCAGTTCGGCGAGATGCATACCGCGATCACGAAGGCGTTCAAGCGCTACAACCTGTTCGGTTTCACCGGTACGCCGATCTTCTCTACCAACTCCGGCAGTGGCGGGAACCCTCAGCTAAGAACCACCGAGCAGGCCTTTGGGGAGAAGCTGCACACGTACACGATCGTTGATGCGATCACCGACAAGAACGTGCTTCCTTTCCGGATCGACTACGTCAACACGATCAAGGTCGGCAACGTTGTTGATAAGCAGGTCTTGGCGATTGACACCGAGAAGGCGCTCCTTGCGCCGGGGCGGATCAGCGAGATCGTGAAGTACACGCTTGAGCACTTCGATCAGAAGACCAAGCGTGCCGAGCACTACACGCTCGGGGAGCGGCGCGTGCGTGGTTTCAACGCACTATTCACGACCGCATCAATCGAGGCTGCGCGCGTGTACTACAACCAGTTCCAGCTTCAGCAGGAGGGCCTGCCTTCCGATAAGCGCTTGAAGATTGGTCTCATCTACTCCTGCGGTGCGAACGACGCCGTCGAAGACGGTGGCCTCGACGAAGAGGGCTTTGACACCGGGGCGCTGAACGTGGATGCTCCCTCGTTCCTGGAGGATGCGATCCAGGACTACAACGACATGTTTGGCACCTCCTTCGATACCTCTGCCGACCGGTTCCAGAACTATTACAAGGATCTCTCGCTGAAGTTGAAGCAGCGCGAGATTGATCTTGTCATTGTCGTGAATATGTTCCTTACCGGCTTTGACGCAACTACGTTGAACACTCTGTTCGTCGATAAGAACCTGCGTGCGCACGGTCTGATCCAGGCGTACTCACGCACGAACCGCATCCTTAACTCCGTGAAGACGTATGGCAACATCGTCACCTTCCGTGACCTTGAGAAAGAAACGAACGATGCGATTGCGTTGTTCGGAAACAAGGATGCTCGTGGCATCGTGCTTCTCAAACCGTACGGCGAGTACTACAGCGAGTATGCCGAGAAAGTTACCGAACTGCTCGGTGCCTTCCCGCTGGGTCAGCCGATTATTGGCGAGGAGTCCCAGAAGGAGTTCATTTCTCTATTCGGCGTGATTCTGCGTCTGCAGAACACCCTCACCTCATTCGACGAGTTCGCCGGTAACGCGATTCTCACCGAGCGGCAGGGTCAGGACTATCGCAGCGTCTACCTCGACCTATACGCAGAGTTCCGCCAGGACAAAGACGCCGACAAGGAACGGATTAACGATGACGTGGTCTTCGAGATCGAGCTGATTAAGCAGGTCGAGATCAATGTCGACTACATCCTCATGCTCGTGCAGAAGTATCGGGATGAACGGGGCGATGGTGACGACAAGGAGATCCGCGGGGAAATCTCTCGTGCGGTGGACGCCAGCCCGACCTTGCGCAACAAGAAGGACCTTATCGAGGATTTCGTTGATTCGCTCTCCGTGCGCGGTGAGATCGACCAGGAATGGCGTTCCTTTATCGCTGAGAAGAGCGAAGTCGAACTCGAGATGATCATCGCCGAGGAAAATCTCCGCCCGGAAGAGACGCGAGCATTCGTTGAGACCGCGTTCCGAGACGGCCATATCCGAACCAACGGCACCGCGATCACGAAAATGCTACCGCCGGTGTCGCGCTTCTCTGCCGACGGCGGACACGGCGAGAAGAAACAACTGGTGATACAGAAGCTCGGTGCGTTCTTTGAGCGGTTCTTCGGGCTGAGCTCCGTGGGTGATAACTGATGCTGAAGCGAATCAAATGGATGAAGAACTGTGGATTCTTCGAGAACTACCGCTGGGATACGACGTTGCCCGACTTTGCTCGTATTAATGTCATCTATGGCCCAAACGGCACGGGAAAAACTTCGCTGGCTGGCGCATTTGATGGACTGCGAAACGCGGAGGATGCTGAAGGTTTCAAGCGGCTATCCCTGTTGATTGATGAGGGTGTTCTGCGAACAACAAACGGAAGCGACGACGATCTCTTTGATCGAATTCTCGTCTTCAGCGAAGCCTATGTTGCACGTAGCCATAACTTCACTGCGGGTAACGCTGATATGGAAGCCATTCTAACAATCGGGGAGAAACCCGCCGATGCAGAGCGGCAGCTAGAAAAGCTTAACCTCGAGCTGGCCAGTAAACGTCAGGAACACATCGCCCAAGAGAAGCTTGAGCGCGACGCCGAAGAAGCCATTAATACTGCGTACAAAACCGTGTCCCAGCAGGTAGTTGATGCCGCAAGTAAGGCAGGTGGTCGATGGCACTCAAAGAGCAACTTCAGTACTCGTGTGGTGAGTCGCGCCTTCACAGAATCTCACAAGGCCTGGGAACTACTCTCGGACTCGAAGTTGCAGGAAAATGTCGGAATCGTTAACTCCGACCAGTCTGACGCGATCCCCAAGAACCTGCTTACGGTCACGGCGCCTGATGGGCTGAGTCAACGTTTGGCAACTGCGCTTTCTACCACTCCAACGACGATCATCCTTGATACGTTGGAAGCGCATCCAGATGCGACGAGTTGGGTCGATGAAGGGCGGCATCTCCACGGCGGTGTCGAGACCTGTATCTTCTGTGGCGCTCCGCTTACTGATGAACGGCGCACCCTCATTGACCAGCACTTCTCTGATGCTGTTCAGCGTCTACAATCGGATCTCGACTCCGCGCTAACTGACCTTCGAGCAGTGATTGAGTATGTAGACACTGCGAGTGCAGGTCTCCCAAGCAAGGGTCTCTTCTTCAAGGATCTCCGGCCGCGTTACGACGACGCGATCACCGAGGTTCGGGCGGAACTGACAGCCCTCAGGTCCTGGGCGACCGAAGTGCAGGCAAGAGCCAAAACGAAGCTAAACAATGTCCTGACTCCAGTGGATCCGGTTGTTGCGGAGCCACCAACAGTTTCAGCGACGGCCATCCTCAAGCTCAGAACTGAGCACAACGACCGTGTCAGCCAGCACGACCAATTGGTCCAGGCAGCAGCACAGGCAATTGAGTTGCACTACCTAAAGGCGTCGGAGTCAAGCGTCAGCGACAACTCTGCCAAATTGACCGAAGCCAAGACTGCACGTGAGGCTCTTGACAAGACGATTGATCGAATCCTTTCCGATATCTACTCGCTCGAAAATGTCGACGGTGACCCGATGCCGAGTGCGAAGATTCTCACTGACGAGGTGACGCGACTGCTCGGTCGTAACGAGCTTAAGTTTGAGTTGGTGGATCGACACTACCGAGTCACCCGTGATGGGCAGCCTGCTCAGGGCCTGAGTCTGGGTGAGCGAACCGCCATCACCCTGATTTATTTCCTCGAGCAAGTCGCCAAGTTCGACTCGTCCAAGGGGAAACCCATCGTGATCATCGACGATCCTGTATCCAGTCTTGATAGTGATGTCTTCATGGGCATCTCTGCCTATATCTGGACTGAGTCGATCGTGAAGGGTCACATTGCTCAGTTGTTCCTGCTCTCACACAACTTCGAACTGTTCCGCCAATGGGATATCCAGATTGAGGCCCTGCATAAGGGTGGCAAGATGGATGATGGCCGCAAGTACAGGGATGTCTATTCTGCAGAGTTTTACGAGATTCGCTCACTGCATCTGACTCTAGATGGTACGACGAAGCGACGTCCGGCACTCGCGAAGTGGCCACCATCAGAGCAAGCACGTAAGATGATTCGCTCGACCTATCACCATGCGTTCATAGCTCTGGCGGATGCGCGGCGTCAGCTTGCTGAAGACGACTCCGTGGAGCGCCGACTTGACGCGCAGTTACTTTTTCCGAATGTCATCCGACGGGTCCTCGAGAGTTTCCTTGCCTTCAAACATCCCGAGTGGGTAGGCAATCTCAATCGTGCGATGCAGAAGTCGGCCGACCTACTGCGAGCAGCGGGCTATCAGGGAGATGCGGATGCGCTTCGACTTCGACTTACGAGATACGCTCACGCTTACTCGCACAGTCAGTCGCCATCAACTGACATCATGGTTAGTCCTGACGAGGTTGCATCAGCTATTGCTTCGGTGTTTGAATTCATGCACTGTTTGGATGAGGCTCACTTCAACGGGCTATGCGAGGTCACCAAGATTTTGCCAACAGACTTATTGCCTCCCGCACCGCAGGCGACCGGGGAAAGCGCATGAGCCAATGAAGGTCATTCAGGTCCAATTTCAATAAATGGGCGTTTGAGAATGCGCAGGAGGATGACGCCGAATAGGTGCCGAGTTCAAGGTGGATGCATTTACTCGCAAGCAATGCCGTCCAGATCGCCATCCATTCCTTCTCGATAACCCGGTTCACCCTTGTAGAGCGGAGCGGCTCCTGCCGCTCGTGCCTCGCTGCAGTTGGCGTAATAGACGCCTTCTGCAGGCGCGTCTGCCGGTGGTGGGGCGGTTGAGGGTTTTGGTGCGGGGGCCGATGGTTCAGTCGTGGCTGTCTGCTGCATGTCTGCGGGATCCAATGTGGGCGTGATGCCGGAGGGTTCGGGGACGAGCTGTCCTGGGCAGTTACCGAGGATATTTGAGATTGCCGTTTTTTCTGCGGATGTCACCCACAGGTTGTATTTGGCTTTGACGGAGACCTGGCGAGCAACATACTCGCACCTGAACGACTTGTTCTTGGGGAGCCAGGTAGCTGCGTCGCCGTCGCCCTTCTGTGCGTTGCTACTGCCGTCGACCGCGAGAAGATTAAGCGGATCGTTTGCGAACCGTTCGCGATCATCGAGGGAAAGCTGTTGAGCACCCTTCTGCCAAGCATCGGATAGGGCGACATCGTGGTCAATCTGTACTTCGGAGGAAGTTGATTCACCACGTACGAAGGAAATGGTCTCGGCCGTGAACGGGCTGATGAGAGTCCCGGTGAGAACGACACAGTCACGGGTGCCGGGCTTGTAAGTCTTGCCGGTGAGGTCCCTGTCCAAGATGTCGTTGCGAGTATCGCACCCGTTACGGTTGATGTCGGCCCAGCGCTGACCAAACTGATCCCGGTCGTAACCGGTCTTCGGCGCGCGGCCTTTAACCTCGAGCGTTTCGAGAACATCAATAGCGAGCTCGCCGTCGGGAACGTTCTCGGCAGCGACAACGGTCTCTTCAGGAGGTTCCGTAGTTGTAGGGGTGGGTGCTGGAGTTGGCTCCGGCTCAGGTTCCGGGGTGGTCTCCTCGACCTCGGGTTCCGTTGTCTCTTCGATGGCCTCTTCGGTCACATCAACAACAGCGGTGGTTTTCTCGGCTACTGCATCGAGATCGTCGATCTCTTCGCCATCGGTGAGTGCGCCGCCGATTCCGATCACGGCAACAGTACCTAAAACCCACCAACGCCTCTTCATCGCCAGTCCCCATCGATTCAATCTGAAAAGTTATCTACACTTTCAATGTAGGCGTCACCGCGGGCGTAATTCCGGGATTAAAGGCCGATACGACGCCATTTATGTTGAACGGCACAAATCGGACGAAACGACTGCGTGGAATGGTGCGAGATGTTGGGTTGATGTGGGTGGCTGAAAGTTATGCCGGAGCGATGGGGAGGCCCGTCGATTATTCGCACGAATCGCTAAAATTGAGTGCCACATATTAATCTTGTTTTGTCCGTAATTAATGTTGAGGGAGTGGCTGTGAAGGTTCTGATCGTGCGCGAGTCTTATTTCGGTAATGGCACGAAGGTTGTCGACTCCGTGGCTACGGCGATTGCTCAGCAACTTGGTGATGATGCTGTTGAAGTGGTGGAAGCAGGCGAAGCTCCCATTTCATTGCCGGAGGACTTGGTCGCCCTTATTGTCTCTGCGCCCACCCACGAGCTGTCTCTTCCCACTCCCAAGACCCGTCAGGCCGCACGCGAGCAGGGAGCAGCCAACGGGTTTGAACATGGCCTTCGGGAATGGATCGATGCCGTTGAGGTCCGCGACAATCTGATGGTGATAGCGATCGATACCTGCACCAAAATCAGCTCGGTCATTGGCAGTGCATCCAAGGCAGCGGTAAAGGGACTAAAGAAGCGCGGCTTCACCGACGTCCACCGTGGCCCGAGCTTCCTCGTGGGTGGCACCGAAGGACCCCTGCAGTCCGATGAGATTAATAAGGCCCAGGCGTGGGGCAAGGAGTTTGGCGCGGGAGTTCTCACCTCCGTCGCGTGATGAGGTTCCCGGAGGGCGCAGTGGCATAAGTAAACGCCCAGGGAAGGTCGGGGCATCGACGTGAACTGGGCGCCGAGTGGCGCTGGGCCTGGGAGGCCTCTTGGCACAGGGTTTGAAAGAAGGAACGGCCCCGCAGCCTTCATGTGTTTCGAAGGATTTACGGTTTGGGCCTGCCATCAATTGTGCGTAGCCACGGGATGCGTTTGTAGAACACGTTCACGAGGACCCCGATAAGGAAGGCTGAGATGATCGTTCCTATCCCGATGCCAACAAGCTCGCCGAGGAAGATGAATGAACAGATCACGCCGGCAAGCGCGAGGGCTGAATCGAAGAAAACTTTGACAGTTCCGAGTCTGATTCCGCCGACTATGCAGATCGCCTCGACGAGTCCCTCGCCGGGGACGGTCAGAACGTTCGGGGCTACTTCGAGAGCGATGCCAAAGGCAAGAACTACACACCCGACAACATCGGTGAGTAGCTGAAGCGCGAGATTTCCCGGATCGAGCCAGTCGAGGGCCCACATGGATAAATCCACGGCCAAAGAAAAAGTTCACGACTATCTGTAGCCACTGGATTGGCGCGAGTCTCTTCTTCAGGAGGAGCTTCTGGATAATGATGAACGCCATGTTCATGATGAACGTGAGGGTGCCGAGCGTGAGCGGCATCGTGAAGCTCAGAACGTAGGGGAGTGACGTGATCGGTGTTGTTCCCAGGTTCGCTCGGGTCACGATGGCGACTCCAAGAGAAGTCAGTACGACACCGATAAAGAACCAGAAATAGCGCACGGGAAGTGTCGTGCCACGCGAATGACCCACCTTGTCATCGTATGCTCGGCTGCGGATATGAGGAGCGAAACCCGTGCTCTTGAGATCGACTGCTCATCACGGGAGGGCAATGCCCTGTTGGACGTTGCCCTCCTCTGGCTTGCTGGACGCTTAAGCAGTACTTTTCGTCCAAGCAGTGATTGCTTGGTTAACTGGCAATCACTTCATGTCTAAGCCGCGACTATTCGCTGGTCAGATCGGTGACTGGAGCGAGGGGGAGGATAGTGTCGATCGACTCGTCCTCGCCAAGGATGTCGGTGAGCGTGAGTGGCATTTCGCCCGTTACCTCGTAGGGGCTGTCCCAGGTGATCTCCCAGGCATGGGTGACGATATCGGCGGTGCAGGCTACATCGTCCTCTGTAGGACTGAATGCAATGTCGATTGCTTCGCCGTCGGTCCAGGCTTCGATTGGTTCGACAAAGCAACCTGGGGTGCTTGAACCGTTCACGTAGACATGGAGGGACTCACCCGGTTCCAGCCACTTGATGGTTGCCGGGATTTCGTTCTGCGGTGGGGTGTCAATGCTTGCGTCAACCGGTACTGGGAGGGCGGTCTGCTCGACCGGGGCAGAGGGATCCTCCGTCGGCTCCTCGCTGGGAGCATCTGAGGGTTCCTCGCTTGGAGTCTCCGTAGCTTCCTCGGTCGTTTCTTCGGCGGTGTCCGTTGGTCCTTCGGAAGGTTCCGCGGTCGGGGCATCCGGCTGTTGCTCGGTAGTTGTTGCGTCATTGTCTGCCTCGTCGCCTGAACAGGCAGCGAGGGTGAGTGCGGTGGCTGTGGCAATCACTCCGATGGTTGCTGTCTTGTTCATGATGATCATCCTTTCGGGTCGGCCGGTGGTTCCGGCCGGGATCGGAGAACGTGGACGTCGCCAAGCCGGCGAGGCCAGGCAGTTGAACTACTGTCCGCAGGTCTTCCGATGGTCTTTGACGCTACCAAACACGGCGGTAACGCTCGACCGGAGATGTGCGAACCGGGTGATCTGTCCAGCCTTTTGCCAGGGAAACTCGAGGCTGTGCAAATGAAGAGCTTGAGCTTTTGCCAATCAAGCGCTTTGGGGGTTGCGCTAACAAATCATGGTGAGATCCGGGAAGTAAACACTGCGGGGATGACTGCCCATAAGCCGTGAAAATGGCCATAACACCGGGCTTTTGGGAGTTTGCGCAGTGCTAGGATTGTCGGCGGCAGCGTGCGGTCAGTAACTGACGTAAGTCCAGTTGCGTGGCCGCCCGTGGACTCTTGTCGTGCGGTCATCAACCGATCCGTTACGAGAAGAGAGTGCCTTTCTTGATGCAGAAGAAGAGTTCGGCCGCGCTATTGGCGGTCCTTTACGCAAGCGCCTTGATTGCCGCGTTTAGCGAGAACCTGGTTAATGTTTCCCTGGTCGACATGATGGCCGAGTTCGGGATTGGTGCGAATACTGCGCAGTGGCTGGTCACCGGATACATGCTTGTCACCGCGATCGTCGTGACGATCTCCGCTTTCCTTTACCGATTCTTTGGGCTGAGGCGGCTGTTCTTCTTCGGAGGCTGCTTCCTCATTGCGGGCTCGATTGTTTCGATCACGTCCGCATCCTTCCCTGTCCTCCTGATCGGGCGTCTCGACCATTCGGTCGGCACCGGAATTTTCATTCCGACCATGATGAGTGCGGTGATGGCGGTGGCGCGAAGGAAGCAGATCGGCACATATCTTGCTATCGGCGGCGCCATGATCACCCTCGGCCCGGCTCTTGCCCCCGTTGTTTCGGGAGTGATGGTGACCGGGTTCGGATGGCGGAGCGCATTCTATCCTCCGCTGATCATCATGGGTCTCATCATGATTGCCGGTTTCTTCCTTGTTCGGGACGTTGCCGAGCCGGTGAAGCTCCGCCTCGACGTCATGTCGGTCGCAATGTCGGCCCTTGGCTTGTTCCTCTTCGTCTACGGTCTGTCGATCGTTTCCTCCGCACCCCTCCAGGCCACCGCATTCATCGTTGCCGGTGTAGCTGTCCTCGCAGGCTTCGCCTACCGCCAGTTCAAGATCGACAACCCCGTTCTTGACCTGCGTCCCATGCTGAATAAGCGCTTCCGACCGTCAACCCTTCTTGTCATGGTGGCCATGGCGACAACGTTCTCGATGAGTGTGTTGCTGCCCCTCTACTTCCAGCGTTCACTCGGTATGGATGCCTTCGCGGCAGGTGCTCTTCTCCTCGCGCCCATCCTCATCAACGCCTTCACCTCGCTCGTGGGCGGCCGGGTTATGGCCGGTAGTGGCGCGTGGCCGCTGCTCCCGATCGGCTTCCTGATCGTCGCGGTGGGCCAGGCCGCAATTGTGGTTCTGTCCCCGAACCAAACGTGGCTTGGCGTGCTGGTTGCCTCCGTTGTTGTCTATGCAGGTGTGGGAGTTGTTCTCTCACCCTCCCAGTCGGCAGGTCTATCGCGCCTAGACCTGTCACAGCACACCTACGGCGTCGCGATTCTCAACACGGCGATCCAGGTTGCTGCCAGTATCGGCCCCTCACTTTTCATTGGCGTCATGGCAGCCCGTGCCGGTTCCGTTGCGGCCGCTGGGACGAGCGAGCCGGAAGCTCAAGCATTCGGCTTCTCGGCGGCTGTCCTCGTCGCCACGATCATCGCGATCATTGGGGTCGTTGTCTCGTTCGTCTATTCGCGCTCCCTGCGCTCTGCCGGTCGCACGGTATCTGCTGGACCCAGCCCTGCCCAGCATTGAAGAGCCTCCTCTTGAGCCTTCGTTGGTCCAAAGGGAGACTCTCTGCCTTTTCCCCCCTGACTCTTCGTGCCGGCCGCCATTTACGCGTAAGACATCTGCCGTAAAGACGATGCTGTGAAGTGGAAGATTGTCCGAATTCTGGAACCTGGTCGGCAATACTTGGATTAAGGTACGTCGACAAGAACCGAGAAGAAGTGAGCCGAAATCCATGAGCAACCCTCCGGGAGCCTCTAAGGCCCAGGTTGGAGCCGCCTACATCCGAGAACGGATAAACAGCGGCGACTGGCCCGTTGGCGAGGCCATCCCCAAGGAGCCCGAACTCATGGAGATCCTCTCGGTCGGCAGATCAACCGTACGAGAGGCAGTACGTTCCCTCGCCTCTCTTGGCATTCTCGAAACCCAGAAGGGTGTGGGAACGTTCGTGCGCTCGCGGACACCCGTTCCCAATGTTCTCGTGGAAACCTATGCTTCCTTTGACCCCGGCGAGATTCTCGTATTCCGCCGCGCCCTCGAAGTTGAAGCTGCACGCCAAGCAACGATGAAAGCAACACCTGAGCAGATCGATGGGTTGAAGGCGAGCTTCGAAGCGACCAGGGCTTTTAAAGACGGCCTGCTTGGCAACAGCTACATGGGTCAGGGAGCCCCCGGCCACTTCCATAACGTGATCTTTGAGATGGCGGGGTCGGGTCCGCTCAGCCTGTCCTACTCGGCCGCAATGACCGTTATCAACCGTGGCGTCCGCAGGGGCACGATCATCCAGGGTTCGCCTCCCGGAACCGGCAAGACCGATCATCTCAACATCATTGCCGCGATTGAATCCGGCGATCCTGAGCGCGCCGCAAACGTCATGGCCGAACACATCGACCACGACCTCATCCCCAACCCCGAGGAAGTTCAGGCGTAGAAGTTACGGCAGGCAGTCCGAAACCCGCTAACCGACCGTTGCTCCCGCACTCCGCATCGTTGTCCTGGTGAATGATCCCGCTATCTTGATGTGAGGCTTTGCTCGGCGAGGGGAATTGATCCGACTCGGGCACTATCCTGGGGTGAGCCCGTAGAAAGTTGAGCCGGTGAAACCCTTCGTTGCCATTGATTTTGAGACAGCAAATGAAAAGCGTGCCTCCGCATGTGCCGTTGGACTTGTCCGCTACGATGACCGCGGTCAGGAGGTTGGTCAATACGCCACCCTGCTGCGACCCCACGAAGATCTTGACTGGTTCAGTTTTCGAAACATCCAGGTCCACGGGATCACGGCCGATGACGTGATCGGAGCGCCGGCCTGGGACGATGTTCACCCCGATATCTCTGATTTTGTCGGCGACCTCCCGCTCGTTGCCCACAACATGGCGTTCGACGGCTATGTCCTTAGCGATCTTGCTTCGCTGTACGGCCTGGCGCAGTCCGCCAACCGCCGCATGTGCACCCTTCGACTCTCGAGGAAGCTGCTTGCCACCGAACTCTGCAGCAAGAGCCTTGACCTTGTCTTCCGTCACTACTTCCCGTCCGACAGTTTCGTCCACCACGAGGCGTCGGCAGATGCGAGAGCGTGTGGCAGGATCTTTGCCCGCATGCAGTCCGAATATGGATACGAGGAACTCGAGAAGCTCTGCCCGCCCACCGGAGTGCTCACTCGCTAGTCGGTCATAATCCGCATTGAGTTACCTTCTGCTTCGCCACGGTCGGGATACGTCACCCGCCCTGGGCGATGTTGGGTAGGTGAGGGATCGATGGCCTCGTCCTCGGCGACAAGAATCATGCTTGTCTTGCGTTTCAACACCGCGATCGGAATGTGCAGTGCTCCCAGGCCCGAGTTGGCGGACTAGACCCGTAGCTCGAGTGGTTTTCTGGGGAAAGCCACGGAGCTGAAAATGGCTTTGCCAGCATGATCCCGTCAGGCCAGAAATGTGCTTATGAAGACCAGTCTCCCATCGGGCAAGATAGCTAACCGCATAAAAACAACGAATTTTCCGTAAAAAAGATGGTCTACTGTGAGGATCGACATCCTTTAACGCGCCAGAGTAGGACTCTAGTCCTAGGGCATGGGGAGTTCATTTTCTTAACTTTTAGTCACTCCTCTGAGTTCTTGAATAGCGCTTTGCGTTGAGGTGTCGCCGAAATCTGCGGTTTCCCATTTACGAATATTCGGTTACTTAAAATAACCAAAGTGCATTTAACGCATAAAAGACTGCCGTAATAAAAATGACAACAATACGGAAAAAACGGTTCAAGGGTGATAAATCTTGAATGGAGTCCACAGCCGTTTGACTCATCCTCGTACAGAGTAGTCCTGGGTGAGCAGGCTGGAAACGACTCGTCATGATTTCTTACTCGAGGTGATTGTGGAAACCTTTGTTCCGTCGACAACGGCGATAGCGGATTCGACTGCTATCTCCGCGCTTGTCGGCATCCTTCCTCTACTTGTTTTCTTTGTCCTGCTCGGCGTCTTCAAGCTGGCAACCCACTGGTGCGCCGTTGGCGCCCTCGTTGTCGCCGCGATCTCCGCCGTTGTCGGGTTCGGTATGCCGGCGGGAATGGTTGGACTTTCTGCCCTTCAGGGCCTTGCCTTCGGTATTGCCCCGATTCTCTACATCGTTATCGCGGCCGTCTGGCTCTATAACCTCACGGTGAGATCCGGGCGAGCCGAGGACGTGCGTGCGGTCTTCTCGGCCGTGGGCAAGGGCGATCAACGCGTTCAGGCGCTCCTTGTCGGCTACTCCTTCTGTGCACTCCTTGAGGGCCTGGCGGGCTTCGGAGCCCCCGTCGCCATCGTCGCCGCTATGCTCGTCACCCTCGGGGTGAAGCCGCTCAAGGCTGCGGCTGTGACGATGGTGGGCAACTCGATCAACGTTGGCTTTGGTGCCATGGCGATCCCCGTGACCACGGCTGGACGAATCGGCGGCGTGCCAGCAACTGAAGTCGCTGCCACTGCCTCCTCGATTACCCCGTGGATTGCGACCCTCCTGCCGTTCCTGCTCGTCATCATTCTTGACGGCACCCGCGGTCTGCGCCAGCTCTGGCATATTGCTCTCGTCCAGGGCCTGGTCATGAGCGCAGGGCACATCATTGCGGCGAACTTTATTTCCTACGAGCTCACGGCCGTCTTTGCAGCCCTGCTGAGCTTCGCGGCCGTTGCCCTCCTGCTCAACTACTCCAATCCCACAACCCCGGAGGAGTACCGTTCGGAGACGAGTGAGAAACTGCCCTCCGGGTCTCGCATCACCCTTGCTCTCATGCCATACTGGCTCGTCGTCATCATCTTTGCTGTCGCGAAGCTCTGGAGGCTCGGGGTCGATATTCCGGCGGCCCTTGCCAGTACCGATATCACCATTGAATGGCCGGGCCTGTATGGCAATCTGCTGACTGCCTCGGGTGAGGTATCAGAATCGGCGATCTACAATCTCCAGACCCTTTCCTCGCCGGGAACAATGATCGTGCTGACCGCCCTGATCGTTGCGTTTGTGTATGGCCGCAATTCGTCGGGTGGGGTCTTCGAGTTCTCGTTCGTCAGGGGCGTGAAGGTGCTCGGGGAAACGATTGTGTCCCTGCGCTGGTCGCTCCTCACCATTGCTTTGGTGATGTCGCTGGCCTACGTCATGAACTTCTCCGGCCAAACCATGGCAATCGGCGCTGCCTTGGCTGCTACCGGTGCGGCGTTTGCCTTCCTGTCTCCGATCCTCGGCTGGATTGGCACGGCCGTCACCGGCTCGGCTACCTCCGCGAACGCCCTGTTCGCTGACCTTCAGGCAACGGCTGCTGCCGGTGCGAACCTGGATTCGTCGGTGCTCCTATCCGCCAACACCATCGGTGGTGGTATCGGCAAGATCGTGTCGCCGCAGAACCTTGCTATCGCGGCAACAGCCGTGGGTGGTAAGACCTCGGAGTCCGAGATCCTCAAGAAGGTCGCACCCTGGTCACTCGGTATCCTCCTTCTTCTCTGCGTGCTGGTCTTCCTGGCAACGCAGGGAATCCTTCCCCTTATGTAGTTACGTCCGACTGAGAGAAAGAAGAATCAATGAAAGTCGCACTGTTCGCCACATGTATGTCGGACGCCATGTTCCCACAGGCTCCGCAGGCAACCCTCCACCTCCTGAGACGGCTCGGTGTTGAGGTCGTCTTCCCGCAGTCCCAGGCATGCTGCGGTCAGATGCACGTGAATACGGGCTACTACCCGGAAGCCATGCCGCTGATCGAGAACCACGTGCGGACCTTCTCACCGGTCCTCAATGGTGAGTGGGACGCCGTGGTTGTTCCCTCCGGTTCCTGCACCGGCTCTATCCGGGAGCAGCAGGCTATGGTGGCCGAGAACCAGGGCAAGTCCCAGGTAGCCGCAAGGGCAGCACTCATTGCAAAGAAAACGTACGACCTGTCCGAGTTCCTGGTAGACGTGCTTGGCGTGACCGACGTGGGAGCCTACTTCCCGCACCGCGTTACCTACCACCCGACCTGCCACTCCTTGCGAGTCGCCCGCGTTGGCGACAAGCCCCAGCAGCTCCTGTCCAAGGTTCAGGGGATCGACTTCGTTCCGCTTCCCGAAGCGGAGTCGTGCTGCGGTTTCGGTGGAACCTTCTCGATTAAGAACCCGGAAACTTCGGCCGCGATGGTGTCCCGGAAGATCGCCAACGTTATCTCAACCAAGTCGGATGTACTGGTCGCGGGTGACTACTCCTGTCTCATGAATATTGGCGGTGCCCTTGCGCGCAACCGCGCGGGAATCCGCACCATGCACCTCGCAGAGGTGCTTGCCGGAACCCAGGCTGAGCCGTGGGAGGCCCCGGCCACGACAACGAAGGTCGGTGTGTGATGTCGACATTCCTAGGAATGCCCAAGATTGTAAACAAGAACCACAAGCAGTGGGAGCAGGGTGACGCGATCCCCTCTAACCCGCTAAACTGGGGGACCAGCTTCCCCAAGGGTTCGGCGGTGACTCTCCGCAATAGCCAGATGAGGAAGAACCTGGGCCACGCCACCACCACGATCCGTAACAAGCGGAACCTGAGGGTGGCTGAGATGCCGGACTGGGAAGAGCTCCGCGAAGCTGCTTCCGCCATCAAGAACGAGACCATGCTCCGCATGCCGGAGCTGCTGGAACAGATGGAGGAGAACGTCACTAAGCGTGGCGGTATCGTCCACTGGGCACGGGATGCCCAGGAAGCCAACGAAATCATTCACAAGATTCTCGTTGAGAAGCAGGCGAAGGAGGTCATCAAGATCAAGTCGATGGTCACTCAGGAAATCAACATGAATGAGTACCTCGCCGCACGTGGCATCACCGCCTGGGAAACCGACCTGGCCGAGATGATTGTCCAGCTCGGCAAAGACATGCCCTCCCATATTGTTGTCCCCGCTATCCACCGAAACCGTGCAGAGATCCGCGAGATCTTCATGTCGGAAATGGAAGACGTACCAGAAGACCTCACCTCGGATCCCCGCGACCTTGCCATGCTGGCCCGTGACCACCTGCGGGCACTGTTCCTCAAAACCAAGGTCGCAATCTCGGGCTCGAACATGATGATCCCCGAAACGGGAACACTGTCGATCTTTGAATCCGAAGGTAACGGCCGCATGTGCCTCACCCTCCCGGAAACCCTGATCTCCGTTGTCGGTATCGAAAAGATGGTGCCAAGATACAAGGACACCGAAGTCTTCGCGCAGCTCCTACCCCGCTCCGCTACCGGTGAGCGCATGAACCCGTACACGTCGATGTGGACCGGGGTAACCCCGGGGATGGTCCCCAGGAGTTCCATCTCATCCTTCTCGATAACGGGCGCTCCCAAACCCTTGCCGACCCGGTCGGCAGGGAAGCTCTCAACTGCATCAGGTGCGGTGCCTGCATGAACGTCTGCCCCGTGTACGAACACACGGGTGGGCATGCCTACAACTCCGTCTATCCGGGACCGATTGGCGCGATCCTCACACCGCAACTCCTCAACTCCCTGGATGCTGACCATCCGCAGTCCCACCTACCATTTGCTTCCTCACTGTGCGGAGCGTGCGGCGATGCTTGCCCGGTCAAGATTGATATCCCCGGCATCCTCGTGCACCTGCGCCACAGGATCACCGAATCAAACCGGGGTGGCATCCCCTCCGGCTGGGATGTAGCCATGAAGGCAAGCTCCAAGGTCATGTCGTCCGGCAAAGTCATGGGAACCTCTATCAAAGCCGGCAAGGCACTGCGACCGATTGCGGGCAAGGATGAAAAGATCTCGAACGCCCCGTGGCCACTCAGTGCCTGGACAAGAAACAAGGATGTTCCCGCCCCACCGGCCCAGACGTTCCGTGACTGGTACAAGGAAGAAGGCCAGAAATGAGTGCCCGTAGCGAGATTCTTGCCAACGTACGTAAGGCCCTGGGTGACCGCGTCACCCCGCCACCTGTTCCGCGGGACTACCGTCAAGAAACAGAGAACGCTCCAGGGTCCCAGCCAGTCATCGACGAAATGATTGAAGCCCTCGAGGACTACACAGCAGTGGTTGTCCGCGTTGAACCGAAGGACATCCCCGATGCGATCGCGGACTTCCTCGATGGCCTGAACTCCGTCGTTGTCCCCGATGGTCTTGACCCAACCTGGAAGGAAGCGGCTACTCGGGATGGTAGGACCGTCACCGAGGACTCGCGAGAGAACGGCCTATCAAACTACGAACTCGACGAGATCGATGCCGTTGTTACTGCCTCCCGCGTGGGTGTTTCCCTTTCCGGCACCATCATCCTCGATGGCGAACCCGACCAGGGCCGACGGGCAATCACCCTCGTCCCCGACACCCATGTCATTGTTCTCAACGAGAAGGACGTCTACCCGACAGTTCCGCAGGCTGTAGCAGTCCTTGAAAAGAACCCGCTGCGACCCGTCACGTGGATCGCGGGACCGTCAGCTACCTCCGACATTGAACTCGTACGAGTCGACGGTGTGCACGGTCCTCGCAACCTCCGCGTTGTGCTCGTCAAGGAGTAGGGCAGACGAGAACTCCCAAGCAAGCACGTCGCAAAACTGAGTGATTCAAAAAGCTAAGCGGGGCTCATCGCAGATGGATAATCGTTGGTGATGAGCCCCATGAAGGTTTCCGACTTCGTAATTTTTGTACCAACATGAATCGGTTTCTGATCCACATCCAGAAAGAACTTAAAATACTGAGAAGCGTTTGGGACAGAAGTCAAAGAAAAGTGTCCTATTTTCTTGAACGTTTGAGACGGCGTTCGCGCATGGTTGTTAGGATTCGTGAAAATCCCTCTACCTCTCGACTCGGCATATTTAAAATATTTTGAAGTACTACCTGGTCAACTAGCTGCCGGGCCTCATCTTCCTTTCCCAGCCGGAGCAGTGAATCTACGTTCACAACCAGTTTCTTTTCGATTAATTTTGGGTCTGGAATGAGAAGTCCACTTGCTTCAGAGGGCTCAAGCTCCAAAATCCCACCACCGTATGATCTTCCATATACCTCGGCAAGCGCACAAGTGACTGAGTTGAGAGCAGCCACTGAGAGCTGTTCAGCCGTGAAGGCACTGGTTTCCAGAAACACGCGATGCACGGTATCGGTAGAAGTTGCACGAGCCTCATTACCGTAAATTCTAGGAGATCTATGAATTTGGCGAAGCATGAAACCGTCTGGAATCGCGATTGAAGGAACAGACCACCAGGATTTCCTGATCCGCGTCTTGTACCCTGTGTGGACTTCTGCTTCTTCGCCTGCTTGCACATATGATGCGAGACGAGGGAACTTGTGGATCTCCGTGTTCTCAGGAATTGCAAGTAATCGTGTACGGTAGTCCTTCGCCTCGTTTTCGCTGAAATCAGAGTGAGTTAAAGTGACGCCTTGCAAGTGTCCGCTTCGGGAGAGAAGCGGGATCGTCCAGGGCTCGAGTCCTTTAGATTTACTTTCCTCAGATGTGAGGCAAAAGAAGGAGTTTCTGCCTGTAACTATACCGACGTTAACCCTTGCAGACCGCGAAACAGGTGAGAATGCTTCGTTTGACTGAACGTTGCGTAGCAGTTTGATGAGCTCAGTATCAAGATAGTAGTAGGTCCATTTTTCGCCAGGGTTTAGTGAGGCGCGTACTTCTTCTCCATCAACTCTTAAGTTCTCTAATGCAGAAACATCATGGACCTCATGCGTGCGGATCATGGCTGGTCCGTGACCGACTTCGAGCAGAAGGAGAATTACTTCCTGCAGTACGCCTGGAAACACAAGCTTATCAAATGAAACAATTGTGATGTGAGAACAATGCGCCACTAAATAGTCTCGCAACTGGGCAGCATATCCAACCTGAAGTATCTCGGCGGGGAGTACGAGCCCTACTTTTCCGCCAAGCCGAGTGGAGTTTATTGCACCCACGACAAACGGAACCCAGGCATTTGTAAGTTTGCTAGGGCGAAGTCCACTATTTTTCATAAGAGTGAGAGCAGAATCACGCGATTTTGTATCCCAATTTCCAAACCGAATATAAGGGGGATTTCCTACAACAGCGTCAAACTCTAAATCTCTTGAACGCTCCTGTACCCAAATAAAGAAATCCTCATTTATGACTTTGCCAATCCCGAGTGAAGCGGCCTTCTTAGCCTCGCTCTCAACAATTTCGACAGCAGTGACGTCAAGGTCCCCGCTGTTAAGATTTTGAAGAATTGCGCCATCTCCGCAAGATGGTTCTAACACTCGGACTTGGCGGTTCATTCTTGGCGATACTGGTACTGCCCAATTTGTGAGAAACTTAGCGATTGGTGCGGGTGTATAATAGCCACCACGCAGTTTATCTGAATTAGGTAGGACCTTAGCCTCGAATTTGCTCATGATGAGTATCTTCCCACGGCGTCCTGGCTAAACTACAAACACGTCTAGGTAGGGAAGACTCAACGAGTGTCCCTGTAGATTTGGTTGAGAATTAGCGTTTAATGTCGTTATCAATGAATTACCTGGATTTGGCCTGGATAGAATCATTGGCGGATTCCAAGAGGGCTGTCGGCGGGAGTTAAGGTGCAAGGTTTTCAACGAAGAGATAAAGAGTCGGCACGTAATGCTCTGGCAGTTTTAGTTGCGCGATATCAAGATTTACATTCAAGTTTTTCGTCTCCTTCGTCGGTGTTCACCGAGACGGAGACGCGAACGCACTTTGTTGATGAGTTTCTTAGGATCATGGGTTGGGATGTGTCCAACGAGAATGGGTACTTCGGTAGTGCAGTAGAAGTTGCTCTCGAACGTACTGTTTCAGCCGACTCAGGGGAGTTAAGTCGCCCGGACTACCTTTGTAGAATTAATGGAATTGATAGGGTCCCTATCGAAGCTAAAAAAGCGTCCGTTCAACTTGCTGGAAATATAGTAGCGGCGACCCAGGCACGGAGCTATGGTTGGACACTATCCCTACCAATGTCTGTGCTGACTAACTTTTCAGAAACAATCATCTTTGATACGAGAAGTCTTCCAGTATCTGAGGTCAGCGCCGATTATGGAGTAATTCCAGGATGCAGATGGACTTTCAATGATTACTTGGAGGACTTTGATAATGTCTGGGATCGATTATCTTACGAGTCTGTCTCGACAGATCGGTTTGAATCATTATACGGGTCTGGGCGTTCGAACCGTGGAACATCCGAGTTTGATGAGTCATTTCTACACTCATTCCGGAACTGGCGACGAATTTTAGCTACTGAAATTCACCAGCAAAACCATCATTTGCTGGAGGCGGAGGTTGGAAGGCGAACCCAGAGAATTCTAAATGCACTGCTCTTTCTGCGAGTTTGTGAAGACCGGAATATTCTTAAGTACAAGGATCTTTTTGTAGCTGCCAATAATCAGAACATTCTTAGTATGTTTAAGTGGCAGGACAAGATATTCAATGCTGGAATCTTCAAGGCTCTCGATGAGATCAGTATCCGAGACGAGGTTCTAATTGAGATTGTAAAGGACCTTTATTGGCCTAGAAGTAAGTTCGCTTTTGGTCTAATTAAGCCTGACATGCTTTCCTCCATTTACGAACAATATCTAGGTGAGCAAGTAATTTTCATTGGTGATGGGGAAGTTGATTTAGTTCAAAAGCCCGAAGTGGTCCATGCGGGTGGAGTTGCCCGAACACCACAACTAGTCGTTGACCGTCTTGTGGACCCGGCTATCGACCAGCAACTTGACTTAGGTGTTGAATGTCCCAAGATTCTAGATCCTGCGACTGGTTCGGGAGTCTTCCTATTGACGGCCTTTAGACGACTCTTAGAGCAGGCAGCAATGGATCGAGGGAGGCCCCTGTCGCTTGAGGAACGTTCCAAGATTGCAACCGAACAGCTTTTTGGCATTGATATTGATGGAGCCGCCGTTGAGGTTGCCAAACTAAGCATCCAACTGGCGATCCTGGGCGACCAGCAGTTTGATGTCACGAATACACATCAGGTTTTGCCAAGTTTGGACAAGAACATTGTTGCAGGCAACTTTATTGTACGTGAGGACTTTGACCGGTTGCTTCCCACTTGGGCGAAAGAGGTCGATGTTCGTGCGCAAACGGCACCCCTTGATGTTGCTCGGGCGTTTGGAACTAAGTTTCCAGAAAATGGGTTTGATATCATTGCCTCAAATCCGCCTTATATACGTATCCAAACTTTGGCCGAGCACTTTCCCGCACAACTCGCCTATCTTCAACATGAGGACAGTGGCTATAGTGCCGCAAAGTCTGGATCTTTTGATGTTTACCAGATCTTTATGGAGCGTGCGTTCCAGCTAATGTCAACTTCTGGAAGTCTTTGTTTTATTATTCCTAATCGTTTTATAACTTCGGCCGCCGCATCCTTTGTACGAGGCTTGCTTGCTGAACGGCTACAATCGCTCACTCATTTTGGTACGGAGCAAGTATTCGAAGAACGCACAACGTACACCGCGCTCATATATTGTGGGCCTGAAACGAATAACCCACTAAAGGTTAAACGAGTTGAAAGTATCCAAGATTGGTACGCGGATCCGTCGTGCGTCTCAAGTTTTAGTATTGGACGGAAAGATTTAGGTTATGGGCCTTGGCAGATCGCTAACGAGGCAGAAAATAGTCTTTTTAGGCAAATGGAGGACGCGGCCGTCTCCTTGCTTTCCGAAGAGGCGGACGTCTTCGTCGGTGTTCAATCATCAGCTGACGAAGTGTTCTTCTTGAAGGATGTTCAAGATTGCCGCGAGGACGAACGTCTTGTCAAGTTTACTGGGTTGAATGGTGAACGAGGACGAATAGAGAGAGATATCCTACGACCTGGTATTAAGGATGTGCCAATTAGCCTGCTGGACGGGCAGCCAACGCCGGACCGTTGGGCGATCTTCCCATACGCAATAGTGGAGCCGCCGACGGGAAACAGACGAGCAAGGTTGCTTAGTCGAGAGGAGTTATCTCTTAGGTACCCTTATGCGCTCAAGTATCTTGACCGCCATCGGAGCGTGTTAGAGAAAAGGAGCATATCGCCGAATCCAGGTGACTCTTTCTGGGCATATGGGCGCAGTCAAAGTCTCACCAAGTTGGATGAGCCAAAGTTAGTTGTGCGTGTGCTGTCAACTTCGCCCTCATACGCCTTTGACTCTGAAGGTCTCGTAATTCCGGGAGGAGGGGATGGGGGCCCCTACTACTTAATTCGACCGAAGGAACACTCGGCATACTCCATCGAAGTTTTGCAGGGAATCCTAAGCCATCCGGTGGTTGATCATTTTGTAACTGTTCTCGGGAAGAGCTACAGGGGGTCCTATGCTGTCCACCGGAAGGCGTTTCTCGTGAAGATTCCGCTACCGTACCTTGACGAGATGGAACAACATGCGATAGCGGCCGGAGTTGTTGAGTGTAGGGAAATTTCTGTAAGGCAACGCACGGAATCTGATACAAGGGTTCTTGCGTCGGCCAAGGATAGAAAACTGTTTCTATATGGGGAAATTAATTCGATTATTACCGCGGCATATGGTCTACCAGAAGGAATTGTTGAGGCGCTCTAACCAAGTGATCGGAAGAGGGCTAAGAGGCGTGCTTGCTGCAGATGAATTGTGAAGATATCGACGGTGCTAGTTGCTCTGCGAGCGCTGGAGGTGATTTCTCATGGTGCACTTTCCTGAATCGCTAGGCGCCATCACGAAATGCTCGCGCCGCTCTCTACACTTACCCAACCGACGCCCGAACCCGACGAAATAGACGCCTTAAACACCCTACGAACCGAAAGCTGTGGGCAACCAATCCGCCCTACGGATTGCATCAGATCATCGTTTTGAGAGTCCTACCAGGAATAAGCACTGGATACTTTTATCTGGAGCCTGCAACTGAGATATGTATGATGGTCATACCAGTTTTCAGTGAGGAAAATTGTTTCGACAAATCGAAAGGGACAATGATGTCATCTGGCTCTTCAATCTTGGACATTCTGCAACTTCCAAAATTAGGAAAAATCTACGATCTTGAAGGTGTTCGGGACGCTGAAATGCCGCTATGGGACGGTCACCCAGCATTCCAGGTCCTGACATATCGCACACCACAGGGTGTTAAGAATCAGGGATCAAAGCCTTTCCCGGATCCTAACGACCCTCCGATCAGTCTCATCTCCGACCTCGTCATGGGAACGACACACTCCGGTACCCATATTGACGCGCTCGGACATACCGTTACTGGTCCAGACATGCATTGGCATGTCGGCAAAGCTGAAACGGACCTGGGGGACTTCGGTCCGCTTAAGGGCTCAGCATCCGAACTGCCGATTTTCGTTACCCGAGGTGTGTTTTTTGATGTGGCAAAGAAGGTTGGCCATCCACTAAAAGGTGGTGAGCCCTTCGGCATTGACGGTTTTAAGGAAATGCTCGAAGAAGACGGCATCGAAATCCGCGAAGGTGATGTGGTTCTCTTCCGCAATGGAGCAGGAAAGTTCTGGGGTGATAAAGCAGAGTTCGGTAAGTACGACGGCGGCGGTGTCACTCTCGAAATTGCTCAGTATCTTTCCGAGAAGAAGATCCGGGCCATCGGTGGTGATACCTCAACGGTTGAGGTGCAGCCGTCTACGGTTCCAGGGAACCCCCATCCGGTTCATGAACATCTGCTAATTGAACACGGGATTCATCTTATTGAGAACATGATTCTCGAAGAGCTCTCCGAAGATGGCGTTAAAGAGTTCCTTTTCATTGGTCTCCCGCCGAAGATTAAGGGTGCGACGGGAGCAATTTTCCGTCCAATCGCGATCGCATAGTCGAGTCGGTAGCGGGGGTGTCCGGGGCGAGAGTCATGGCCGCCCCCGTTTTATTCTCGAAACTGCCATGCTGATAGTCGCAAAGCCTCCCTTCGAAACCTGAAAACTAATGGCCGGGTAGGCAGGTCGTGGCTGGCCGAATTCTCTTCGTGATCAGGGAGTGGAATCTTCGTTAGTCTGCAAGTGAGGGAACCTCTTGTTGACCATTTCGGGATGCTTGTCCCAGGTCTCCTTTACCTCAATCAGGTGATCGGCCATGGCCACTCGGGTCGCTTCCTCGTTGCTGTCAGCAATGCCACGTGCAATCCGGCGGTGGGCCTCGGTGACAATGCTGATTCGTGAAGGATCCATCGAGAAGGTGGCAACCCGCGTTTCCATAAGTGCCCCTTCGAGGGCGCCGAAGATGACGTCGAAGAACTCGTTTTGGGACGCTTGGGCGATCGTGCGATGAAAGTCGAAATCGAGACGGGAGGCATGGACAAGATCGTTGCCGGAGATCTCCAGCTCATCGCACAGATAGAAAAGTTCCTTAGTGAGCTCAGGTGTTGTGTGGTGCGACGTGAGTCCACCGACGCTGACTTCGAGAGCCAGGCGCACCTCGTGAAGCTGCTCGTAGCGTAGAGAAGTACCGCTTCTCATGAAGAGTCGCATCACTTCTGCGACATCGCCGATGTTCGTGCGACCGACAACTAGCCCGGAACCAGGCACGCTCTGAATAAGACCCTTAGTTGATAGGACTTTGACGGCCTCGCGAATCACGGTACGCGAAACACCATAAATCGTGCACAGCTCACGCTCCGACGGCAGGGGAGTTCCCGGTGCTAGATGTTTATCGAGGATCCTTCGGTGAAGGTCCTCAACCACCTGTTGCGAGAGGGAAATCGGACGAATGATCCGAGAGGAGTCTCCGAACCCTGCGTTCATAGTTTCGCTCCCTTGTTGTTGTTATGCCCCTGAATCATATGCCAATTGAAATAGAAGCAACCTGATCGACGCTGGAGATGCAATAATTCTTTGACTGAACCGGTATGACCGGATAATGTTCAAATAGGTGACCCGGTTAGTATCCGGGTATCCCTCAATCGCTCCAAGGAAGGTGCACATGAGAGGAATCAGATTCGAGACCGATGGTCTCGCACACGTTGTTGAGCTGGAAAAGCCAAGCCCCGGGGTAGACCATGTTGTCATCCGAGTAACTTCGACAGGTGTTTGCGGATCCGATCTGTCTGCGCTGTCGGGGCATCACCTCTTCCGCATTCCTCCCTTAATCTCCGGACATGAAGCTGGCGGCATTATCGAGTCGATTGGTGAGGGCGTCGAGGGCTATGCGGTAGGCGATAGAGTTGTTGTAGATCCACAGCGGCCCTGCGGATCATGCGAGTTCTGCGATACCGGGAGCTATCACCTCTGCCCGAAGAAACTCATGCTTGGAGTGGCGGAATGGGATGGATCTTTCGCCGATTTCGTAGAAATACCTGCTTACACGCTAATTCCGGCACCAAGCTCTATTGGAGACGAGTACCTTGCGCTCGCGGAACCAATTGCTGTCGCGGCACATGCTGTTAGTCAGCTAAGGGGACGTAGGTACAAGACGGCTCTTGTGCTTGGCGGTGGAACTATTGGTTCTCTCATCACGCGAGTTCTGTCTGATGATGGGGCATATGTGACGGTCAGTGAACCTCGTGAGTTCCTACGCGAAAAGCTGGTTGCGATGGGTGCTGCTGACGTTGTCGGCCCGGACGAAATCCCAGATTCCGCTAAATTTGATGCGGTCTTTATCGTTGCTGGCATTGCTGAACTTGTTGAGGTCGCATTTGCTCACCTCAAGCCGGGGGGTGCTGTCGTTCAGGTAGCTGTGTTCAACAGCGAGGTTCCAGTTCATGTTGGCAAGCTTCAGGTAGGGGAACAGGCACTGCTGGGTACGGCCATGTACCAGAAACAGGACTTCACGCGGGCGCTCGAGCTCCTTGCAAAGTATCCTGACATTCCCGGCATCCTCGTCTCAAAGATCACGGGCTTGGAAGAAGGAGCTGAAATTATTACGGAGATGGCAAAGAACGGTCCGGGCGACATTCTGAAGCTCATCCTCGTCCCCTGATCTACTCGGTGGGCCGGTCTAGGCCACAAGACCAGTCCGCGGAGTTTCTAATGCTTGCTCACTACGGAGCTACTTGTAGCCACAAAGAAGACGAAGAATGAGAGTGTGTGATTGTGCGCGGAGCCCTTGCGGATGACTTCACTGGAGCCACTGATCTTGCTGGGAATTGGCGGGCTAGGGGCCTGCGGACGGCGGTTGCCCTGACAATCCCGAGTCGAGATCAGTTCGCTGAACTTGCTGGCTATGACGCTGTTGTTATTGCGCAGAAGATCCGTTCGGTTGATCAAGCGAAAGCGCGGGCCGTTGCGGTGCGTGCGGGTCAGGCACTTATGGATCTTGGCTGTACGCAAATTTATGATAAGTACTGTTCTACCTTCGATTCGACACCGGAGGGCAATATTGGACCGATTGCGGAAGAGCTCATGAACCTCACGGGAGCGAGCCGCGCAATTGTTGTGCCTTCGTTCCCAGATGCTGGAAGGACCGTCTACTCGGGCCACCTTTTTGTCTTGGGTGAGCCTCTCGATGAATCTCCGATGAAGGATCACCCACTTAATCCGATGCGGGACTCTTCGGTTGTGCGGCTAATGCAGGCCCAGACTGAGAGACCGGTTGGGCATGTTTCGCATTCCGTTGTGCAACAAGGCCCGGAGGCCCTCCGTAAGGAGCTGGACAGGCTTGATCCCACCTACGATTTTATTGTTGTAGATGCCATTGACAATGAAGACCTTAAAGTCATCGCCGTAGCGACGTCATCCGATTCTCTTGTGACCGGGGGATCTGGAATCGCGCTTGGCCTCCCACACGTGGATAGAAACCTTGGTCAGGTTAAGCAAGTTCCAGGCAAGCGACTCATTTTGTCGGGATCGGCCTCGAGCATGACGCGGAGACAGGTCCAATCAGCAAAGAAGCACTTACCCAGCCGCAAGGTGGCTCCGGGCGCTCTCGTAGGAGACTTCGATGCCACAGTTGGGGATTGTGTCTCCTGGGTCCAATCCCAGTGGGAACTAAACCCCGATATTTCTCCTCTTGTCTATTCAGTAGAGAACGACGAAGATTTGCGTGAGTCCACCAAATATGGAGATCAGGTATCTGCTCTCTTGGAGGAGTTCTTTGGGAATGTCGCGCAATCGCTTTCTGATGTTGGTGCTACTCAGTTCATCATTGCCGGAGGAGAAACCTCCGGCGCAGTCTGTCAGAGTCTTGGCGTCCAACTCCTCGAGCTCGGGAGGCAACTTGCCCCCGGGGTGTCTTGGCTACTTTCAAAGGCGGAGAACCAGCAGTTCAACATGGTTCTGAAATCAGGGAACTTTGGTGGAGAGAACCTCTTCACCGCCGCTTGGGAGGAACTCAATGACTGATCTTGTCGACGACATGCTTGAAACCGCGCAACGCTTGGCGGCCCTAGGGCTGTCTCCTGGTTCGACAGGAAACATTTCGTGCCGTGTCGGCGACGATATTTTTCTCTCCGCGTCAGGCACATCGTTCGCGACACTATCGCGGGATGATGTTGTGAAGATCCGTGACGGTCACATGACTGGTCCTAAGCCGACCAAGGAAATTGGCCTCCACCTTGAGGTGTACAAGAGAAATCTTGAGGCTACCGCGGTTATCCATCTTCATTCGCCGGCGGCTGCCGCAGCATCATGCCTTGAACCATGGCGGCCCTACAGTGCTCTTCCTCCCCTTACACCTTATGTGCTCATGAGAGTTGGTAACCTTCCTCTCGTTCCTTACAGTCACCCGGGCAGCGAGGAACTCGTAGAGGGACTTCGCGCAGTCGAGTATCCGTATGATGCTGTCCTGCTCGCGAACCATGGGCTCATTGCCTCGGGAGGCCTTAAACAAGCAGAAGAAGCCAGCATTGAGATCGAAGCATCCTGCCGCACTCATCTTCAGCTTGTCGGTATGAAGCCCAACTACCTAACCGATCAGCAATGTGAAGAACTCACACGAAAGAACGGTCGTCCCTGGGGAGCGCAAGATTATCGGTAGGTTTCTGGTGTCCGGCTGCCCCGATTTATCAGTTCCCAATGTGCATAATGCCGGGTTCTGATCTGGGTGTCGTGATCAGAACCCGGCATTGAGATAGTTACCGGCAGTGTTGTTTTTGCAAAGTGTCGACTTTTACCAGACGAAGACTCCGATGATGCAGGCGGACAGTAGGGATACGAGGACACCGGAGAGAAGCATGCGGGCCACATTCTTCAATACGAGTTCGCTACGCTCACCGTCGACGACTCCCTTGAATGTTCCAATGATCATTCCGGCGGTGGAAATGTTGGCGAAGGACGTAAGGAAGACCGTGAGGACTGCCTGGTAGTGCGGTGCGTACGAGGAGATTTCACCTGCGACCTGGCCCATGACAACGAACTCGTTGGTGACGAGTTTGAGTCCCATGAGTTGGGACATGTCGGTTGCTGTCGCCGGTTCAAGTCCTAGGAGCAGGGCGGGAACATAGAGGAATATGCCCAGGGTTGCCTGTAGCGAGAGGTCAGGTGAAATGAATCCGAGGAGGTCATTGATCAGGGCAGCGAGTGCAACGAAAGCAACGACGTTGGCGAGAACAATGAGGATCACCCGGCCGGCGCTAAGGATTGAGTCACCACGGAACGAGAAGAAGGGTTCCTTCTTGGGAACGTCTGGATCACGGGTGATGATCTTGCGGTAGCGGGGGAGCGCCTCGTGTTCGGCCTTTGCCTTGGCGTGTTCAGCTGTTGCGAGAACTTTCTCTTGTTCGAGAACTGCTTCTTCCTCAATTCCGCCGCGTCCTACCGTGACGATGACATCTTCTTCCTTGGTGACTTCGACGGGGAAGAGCATGCTCGCGACGAGGAGTGCGTTGATGCAGTTAAGAGGAATAGCGGAGAGGACGAACTCTCCGGGGACGAGTTGCGTATAGGCGCCGATGAGAGCGGCGGAGACACTGCTGATCGCCATGATTCCAATGGTGACGTTACGTGCGGGCTTCATGTGGAGAAGCTGGTGCTTAGAAACAGCGATGGCCTCGGTGTTACCGAGGAACAACATTTCTACCGCGAAGAAAGTTTCAAAACGCGGTTGCCGGGTGACAAAGCTGAGGGCCCGCCCAACCCATTTCATAATCCAGGGGAGGAGCCCGATGTAGTTGAGAATGTCGAACATCGGGACGATGAAAAGGATTGAGAGAAGGGTGCTGACAACGAAGATGACCGGTTCTGGATCAATACGGCGGCGCCAACCCAGTTACCGAATACGAAGTTGATTCCTTGGAATGAGACCCCGACGAGCCACGAGAATGCGTCGGCTACTCCTCGTACTAGTGCCTGGCCAACGGAGAAGCTGGTGAGGAACCTGAAGCGTCCTGGGTTTAGTTCCGCTTCTTTTACTACCCCGTATTGACGGGCTGGGTGAGATGGTACTTGATTTCTACTTCCTGTGGGGTGGCGTAGTCCAATGCTTCGTGAAGGCGCTTGGTGTTCGACCAATGCACCCACCGCAAGGTCGCCAACTCAACTTCCCCCACTGACGTCCACGGGCCTTGGGGGTAGATGAGTTCAGTTTTGTAGAGTCCATTGACCGTCTCCGCCAATGCGTTGTCATAGGAGTCGCCGACTGTTCCCCTTACTCGGGCGAATTCCAGACTCAGCTAAAGCCGTAGAATATTTCAACGACACGTACTGCCCGGACGCCCTTCTAAGTGTCAAGCAGCAATCTGCGTCTGATTGATTACCTGGGTTCTGGTTTTGAGCGCGTAGAACATTTCCCGTGCGAGGTATCGTTTCACGCACCTGAGGGCTTCCATTTTGGAGTGCCCTTCGGAGAGTTTCTTCGCCACATAGTCCTGGGTTCTCGGGTCGGTTCTGAGTCTGCCGATCGCGATGATGTGCAGGGCAGAGTTGGCTTGCCGGTCACCACCCCTGTTGAGCCGGTGACGGTGTGTTTTGCCTGATGATGCCGGGATCGGGCTCGCCCCACACAATGCTGCGAACGCGGCTTCTGAAGTCAGCCGGTCGGGGTTGTCTCCCGCAGTGATCAGCAGCTGAGCTGCAGACTCATAGCCGACCGCTGGTTTTTTGATGAGGTCTGGGGCGAGATGATCAACAATGTTTTTGATCATGACATCAAGATCAGCGATCTCATCAGTGAGTTCCAGGTACCTACGTGCAAGGGATTTCAAAGCGATCTTGTACGCGCCAGTGACATCGCGATACTTCGTGAGATCTGGTCGCCATGCGGCTAGGGTGCGGATGAGTTTCATGCGAGTCAGGGTGCGCAGCTGGTCACGGAGTTCGTCTGGTGCTGACACGATGTTCATGCGGATCATCTGTAACGCGACTCGTCTGGCAGCGACCGCAGTTTTACGGGACACTTTCAACACCCGTAGGGATTCAACCAGCCCGTCACGGGTTTTCGGGGTCACGGCACGCACCCGGGCATAGGCTGCGTGAGCAGCATTCTCTGCATCGAGGGTGTCGTCTTTGCCTTTGCGCCTTCGGAGGGCTTGGTCGGGGCCGGTGACTTCGAGTACTTCGATATCTTGTGCGTGGAGGTAGCGCAACAGGCCCGCCCCATAGGTGCCGGTGCATTCCACCCCGATCCTGGCGATCTGTCCGAAGGAGCGTAACCAGTGCACGAGCAGCTTGTACCCATGCCTGGTCGTAGGAAAGAATTCGGTTGCGAGTACCCGGTCGTGCTGATCAACCACCGCAGCAACATGCAGGTCTTTGTGGGTGTCTACGCCGCCAACGACAGTGATGAAAGGTTGTGAGGTCATGAGGTTTCTCCAATCGATGTGCATTGTTTGTGGTGCTTTCGTATCGACCGGTAACCTGGACAAGACAGTAAAGAGAAAAGGTGTTCAGGCCCTTCTTGAGTCACATGATCACGGCGAGGCGAAAGCCTCGCCGTGAGTGTTCTCGAATGGTCGACAGGTCCGGGGAAAGACACGCTGGTCGATCAGAGTGTGAGTCAGAACCTTTCGGGATCACTCACGGCACCTGACCGACTGTTCAGGGGTCGATCGCTGTGTGGGTCAAACCATTCGAGAAGATCAGGCACTTCTATTCTTACTGTCACTATGGTGAATCAACTGGTTGCCATGGATTCTTCCAGCAGTGGTTAAAGGGTGCTCTAAAGCCTCCATCGGCAGCGCATCAGTGCGCAGCGTAGAGCACGTGGCAACACCAACAATTTTCCGATTGAAGACATCAACTACAAATGCGGTGTAGGCGAATCCCGACGAAGTGCGAACATAGGTAATATCGGCAACCCAAAGCCTGCCCGGTGCGTGCGCACGAAGGTTTCGCTGCACCAGGTCCGGGCGACAAGCAGGTGTCTTTGGGCTTACCGTTGTTACCGGGTGTCGTCCACGTCTGCGGCCGGAAACACCTGCTAGCTTCATCAACCGGGCAGTCTTATCGCGGCCAATATGAAAGCCGTCGCGGTTCATAGCGTGCCACATTTTTCGAATACCGTAGACCGAAAAATTCTCCGTATGTACACGCCGAATCTCTGGAATGAGCAGGCTATCGCTTAACGCTCTCGCACTTGGGATACGTTGAGAGGGTTTCCGGTGGCCGCGTGAGGTGATAAATCCACGATCTGCTTGTCGAGGGACGCGGCAGATGGCCTCGACCCCAAACTGATCTTTATACGCGTCGATATAGGAGATCATTTGGTCGTGGGTCGGTCGAGTTCCGCTGCGAAAAAAGCCGAAGCAGTTGTGAGAATCCCGTTTGCTCGTTTCAGTTCACGGTTCTCTCGGCGCAGACGCTTGAGCTCTTCTTCCATTGTTTCGCTATCCGGCGTTGTGCGGCCATCTCGTGTGGAGGCACTGTCGCGGTACCACGCCCGCAATGTATGGCGTGATACGCCGAGGAGCTCGCCACCTGTTCATAGGCGCGCTGTAGTGAGCAGGACTCCAAGCGGACCATTTCAATGATCTGATGGACCGCCTTCTCCTTAAACTCGACGGAATACTTTCTGGGTATAGTGCCTAATCCTTCTTTACCTGAGGTAGGAACTAAACCCAGGACGCTTCAATTACTCTCAACCCGGGTGGGTCCCTCGATCAGGAATTCATCGAAGATCTCGTTACCGAGTCCTACCTGCTTGTCATCGAAAAGAGCCTGCCCAGGGCAAAGTGGCCGGTTGATCCATTTACCTATGGGCAGGACCCAAAGAAGTAATCCCGCCTGAGATGCAGACTCTTAGTCTGAAACGCTGACTCTGCCGGGTGCAGACCTCGTTCCTGATTCTGATGCGCCCAAGTTCTTACTTGCCCGAGTTCTTCTGTGCCCGAGTTCGGATGTGCCTCCAGGCGGGTTAGGACTGTACCTGCATTTTCGGATAGGCCTGGACCTCTGCTCTCGGAGAGACGGTCGGGCTGGTCCGCAATATTTCCATTACGCGGGACGGTGGCTGAGCTTCGGCCTTGTCTGAGAGAGTAAGTGAGAGCATGACTCGGTGGAAGAAGTGGCAGTGTCTCGAAGAAGCGAAGTTCGCGAAGGTATACGGATCTCGTTACCGGCGGGGCTCGGAATGTTCCCCCTTGGTCTTGCCTTCGGACTGCTCGTTATTCAGGCCGGGCTGGAATGGTGGGTGGCTCCCGCGCTCTCAATTGCCGTCTATGCTGGGTCGCTCGAGTTCCTGCTCGTTAGCCTCATTGTCGTCTCGGCACCGCTTTTGACGGTGGCTGTCACGACTCTTCTCGTAAACTTTCGGCACGTGTTCTACGCCTTCACGTTCCCACTCAAGGTTGTCAGGAACCCGATTGCCAAGCTCTACTCCGCCTATTCGCTAACCGATGAGGCTTTCGCGATCACGGCAGCAAAGCCTGATGGCTGGACGGCATGGCGTCTGGTCTCTATGCAGATTGCCCTGCAGATCTACTGGGTCGGCGGCGGGCTTGCCGGTGTCCTTATCGGATCCCTCCTCCCCGCGGGGATAGAAGGCCTGGACTTTGCTCTGTGCGCCCTATTTATCACCCTGACTCTCGACGCAAGCAGGACGAAGAAGGAAGTTCCCTCACTTCTCTTAGCTGCATCCTGCTACGCGTTTGCTGCCGTGGCATTTCCGCAGGCTGCAATGTTCGCCGGCCTCCTGCTCTTCGTTGCCGTCCTGATCATCCGATATGTCATTGAGCGAGCAAGGGGGAAAGCAAATGCCTGAGCTCTCCTACCTCATTGCTGTTCTCGCCATTTGTTTCGTTATCGACTTTGCCCTGCGTGGTGTTCCGTTCCTTGTTCTGGAGCCGCTTCGTGAATCAGACTTTGTGGGTCGCATGGCGGGGTGGATGCCTGCCGGCATTCTCGCCATCCTTGCGGTCGCCACGGTCCAGTCAGCATCGGAGGGCGGCGGATCACGCCTTGCCTACGCACTGATCGCCTCCGCCATTACCGTTGCCGTTCACCTTGGCTTTGGTAGAAGAACCCTGCTGAGCGTGAGTGCCGGAACCGGGGTCTTCGTGCTGCTCGTTAACCTGGCTTGACGGCCCGTACGGCAACCCTAAATAAAACCCACCTTGCAAGGGATCCACTGATGCACTGATGCACTGAACAGTGATGGAGTCGAAGGGCTCGCTGGCGTTGAGGTTACTGCCAATCAGATGATCGACGAACCGGTTTCAAATGCGAAACTGGAGGCCAGTTTATGGCTGGGTAATGGCTTTAGTTCGTAGCCAAGTCACCGGCATCCAGCTCGCGGCTAGGCGACCGGTGCCCCCGGTTCGGCGGGAAGAATCGCGCTCAGAGTTTGCCCCATTCCGAGAACGTCTGTCAGGGTCACCTCGATTTCACCATCAACCTCGATTGGGACATCCCAGGTGACTTCCCAACCGTAGGTGACGATATCGGTGGTGCAGTTCAGCCCTGCGTTTGCAGGATCGAACGTGAGCTCGATGGTCTCACCATCGGTCCACGCCTCAGTCGGCACTGGATAGCAACCCTCGGTGCTCGACCCTCGAGTGTAGATATGGAAGGTCTCGCCAGGAACGGTCCACGTGAGAGTGACACCAGTTTCGGGGGAGGGTGGTAGCTCGGCATCGGTATCGAACTCGACCGGAGTGGTGCCTTGCTCCGGAGGCACGGTCGTCGGATTCTCGCTCGGGTCGCCAGTTGGCGACTCCGTGGGATCCTCGGTGGGTTCTTCGCTGGGATTGTCCGTCGGATCTGTCGTTGTCGGGTCCGGCGACACTTCCTCGAAGATCGTTGTTGGCTCCCCAGAGCTATCCGAGCATCCTGCAAGGGCTAGGGCTGCTAGGAGTGTTCCTGCGATGGCTGACTTCTTCATGGCGTCATTCCTCTCCGATCCGTAACCCCAATCCGGTAGGGAACGACTCGACAGCGAGTTCCCTCAGTTCACGAGATTGCAGATCAGGGTATAGATCCGGTGTCTTGGACGCTATCAAACAGAACGCCACATCGCGAGAGTAGAACCGGGGTAGACCGGCCCCGTTGCACAGGCCAACCATCCGAGAACTCATGCATTCAGTGCGGTGCTGACGCGAATCGCGGTGTCACATATGTCGCGACACATCGGCTCATCGAAGGCGCGGCTTAGTGATGGCGCATGTCTTTCTCCTGGTCGTAGATGATCTACGAAAGATTTCTCGCTGTTCAATTCGCGCAAGAATTTCCTTGCGTTCGACTCAAATGTCACCTAGACTCCCAAGTAACCTCAGAGGTCTGAGCACAAAGGAGTGTGACAATTGTGGTGAAGAAGCAACTTGGCGAGCTGGTCGCCGATTTTCCCGAGCCCGTTAGCGTCTCGGCAGATGACGTTGTAGCGGCAAGAGCGCGCGAGAACGATACGGTCGTCTACGTTGTTCTCGACGATGATCCGACCGGAACGCAGTCGGTTGCGGATCTGCCCGTACTGATGACATGGGAGAAGGACGACTTCCTGTGGGCCTTCGAAACCGGCAAGCCAGCCGTCTACGTCATGATCAACTCCCGTTCGCTGGCACCCGCCGATGCTGAGCGTGTTAACCGCGAAGCGGTGACCGCCGCGCTCGCGGCAGCGAAGCAAGCCGGGATCGAGGTAGCGTTTGTGTCCCGCTCCGACTCAACCCTGCGCGGGCACTTCCCCCTAGAACCGAACACCATCGGCGACGAGATCCAGAAGGTCACGGGTAAGCCCGTCGACGGCATCGTTATCGTTCCCGCCTTCGGGGATGCTGGGCGAATCACCGTTGGTGGCATGCACTACGCAGGGTCGGAATCCGATGGCTTCATTCCCGTAGGGGAGTCGGAGTTCGCGAAGGATGCGACGTTCGGATACGAATCCTCCTACCTGCCTGACTGGGTTGAAGAAAAGACCACTGGCGATATACCTGCCAAGGATGTCCTTGTTCTCGACCTCAACATCCTTCGCGGTGACCGCCATGCCGCCGTTGAACTTCTAACTTCCGCCAAGAACGGCACTCCCATTGCCGTCGACATTGTCTCCGAAGATGACCTGCGCCTTCTGGCCATGGCTCTTATCGAAGCTGAGAAGGCAGGATCCACGTTTATCTACCGCGTTGGCCCTCCCTTCGTTCGCGCAAGGATCGGCCAAGACGTCCACGCTCCGCTCACCGTTGACGAGATCAACGACTCTCGCGGGGACCGTGGCCTTGCCGCAGGTGGTCTCGTTATCGTTGGCTCCCACGTTGGACTGACCACCCGGCAGTTGAATGAACTACGGGAACGCAGGGCGCCTTACGAGCTGGAACTCGACGTTGCTCGCCTCATCGATCCCGAAGGGGGAGCGGACTACATCGCAGGTCTTGCCAGCGATGCTGCGGAGGCGCTGAACTCCGGCAATGTCGTTATCCGCACCTCCCGCACGCTTGTCACCGGAACGGATGCTGACTCCTCACTCGACATCTCCCGCCGCGTCTCCGCTGGTGTTGTCAGTGCTGTTCGCCAGATTCTTGCCAAGAATCCGCCCCGCTTCGTTGTCGCGAAGGGTGGCATTACCTCCTCCGACGTGGCATCAAAGGGACTCGAGATTGGCCGTGCCATCGTCGTTGGTCCGATGCTTTCCGGAATCGTCTCCCTCTGGTCCGGTCAAGATGGTCCGGCCGCAGGGATCCCCTACATCGTCTTCGCCGGCAATGTCGGAAGCGACTCCTCGCTCGCCGATGTCGTCGACAAGCTATCCGCCTAAGCACCCGCCGTGTGAATCGGTGATGATGCTGGTTCACGACCCAGATGATCGATTCTTTGCCGAACGATTCGTTTATCACCTACGTTTCGCCCGGTACCGGCCCTGCTGGATGCCAGTGATTCGTTCCTAACCAAAGTCCTGCTCGGCCAAGCGTTCTGCTGGATGCCAGGGATTCGCCCACCACCATGTGATTACTACCAATCACCCAACTCAAAGGAGAGATTATGTCCCGCAGAATTGCCGTACTCGGCCTGGGAGCCATGGGTCTGCAGATGGCGAGCTGGCTCGCCAAGTCATTCGACGTCGTCGGATATGACATTGCCGCTGAGCGCGTGGCGCTCGCGGACAAGGAGGGAGTAGCTAGCGCTACTTCCGCGAAGGAAGCAGCTGACGGAGCGGACCTCGTTCTCGTTGCCGTCCGCAACCGAGCGCAGCTCGATGAGCTTCTCTACGGGGCCGATGGCATTGCGGAGGTCATGAAGAAGGGCTCCGCCATCATCCTCACCTCCACCATTGGTATCGCACCGGTTGAGGAAGTTGCCGTGCAGCTCGCAGAACAGGGCATTGGTCTGGTCGATGCTCCCGTTTCGGGCGGTCCTGCACGTGCCGGCAAGGGTGACCTGCTCGTCACCGTCGGTGCCTACGAAACAGAGTACGAATTCGCGAAGCCCGTGCTTGACGCGATGGCTTCCACCCTTGTCTGGGTTGGTAAGGCTCCGGGCAAGGGCCAGTCCATGAAGACCGTGAATCAGCTTCTCTGCGGTATTCACATTGCTGCCGCCGGTGAGGCTCTTGCCCTTGCTGGCAAGCTCGGACTCGATCAGACCGTTGCCCTTGAGGCGCTGATGTCTGGTGCTGCCGCTTCGTTCATGCTGGGTGACCGCGGCCCGCGTGCCATCCAGGCTGACAACGGCGAAGAGGCCGAAGTGAAGTCCCGTCTCGACATTTTTGTTAAGGACATGGGAATCGTGACTGACGCTGCGAAGAGCGTTGGTATGGCGGTGCCGGTGGCTGCGGCCGCCGAGCAGGAATACCTCCTCGGTTTTGCACGCGGCCAGGCGGCCATGGATGACTCGTCCGTGATCCGCGTCGTTTCCCCGGAGGACCGCGCCTGATAGCGCCTAGATAACCGGCCAGTGATCCACTCGGTTGCTGGCCGGTAGTTTAAGGAACCCAAAAATGAGTGCTGCAACGCTTTTGGGCATCGCTATTGGTGCCATCATTGTTCTTCTCCTGCTGGTCATCAAGGTCAAGATGTCGGCCTTTGTTGCCATGCTCCTCGTCGCCTTCGGAACCGCCCTTGCCGCGGGAATCCCGGTTGAAGAGATCGTCCCCGTCCTACAAACGGGTATGGGCAATACCCTGTCCTCCGTCATGATTGTTGTTGGCCTCGGTGCCATGCTGGGCCGCCTCATTGAGGTAGCCGGTGGTGCCGATGCTCTGGCGCAAAAATTCACGCAGGTCCTCGGTGAGAAGCGGGTGATCGGTGCCGTGACGGCAGCGGCCTTTGTTCTCGGCATTCCCGTCTTCTTCGACGTTGGCTTTATCATCCTGGCCCCGATCATCTTTGGCTTTGCCCGCGTCGCCAAGATCAATCCCCTAAAGATTGGTTTGCCGGTCGGCGGCGTTCTCCTCACCGTCCACGTCGCTCTCCCGCCCCACCCCGGCCCGGTTGCCGCCGCCGGTATCACCGGAGCCGACGTGGGCATGATGCTTCTTGTTGGCCTACCGCTCTGTGCCGTCACCGGTGTTATCGGCTACTTTGCAGCGAAGGCGTTCAAGACCGATGGCATCACCCTCCTGGATTCCCCGGCAACCGCCGGTCCCGCGGCTGTCGAATCGGATGAACCCGCCGATGAGATTGTGGGGGATGGCTCGGTCATGGGAGCGGTCAAGAATCGTGTTCGGGCCATCGGCGCCGGCACGGTTATGCTCCTGATCCTCCTGCCAATCCTCCAGATCATGCTCGGCACCGTTGGCAACATGGTCCTCGAGGAGGGAACCACCGTACAGCGTTGGCTAGGTATGATCGGTTCCTCCACCATCGCTCTGCTCACCGGCGTTATCGTTGCCTACCTGGTTATCGGTAACAAGATGGGATGGTCGCTGGAAAAGCGCGGATCGATCCTCGACTCCGCTCTTCCCGATGTTGCCGTCATCGTTTTTGTGACGGGTGCCGGTGGCGTATTCGCCAACGTCCTCGTCCAGTCCGGCATCGGCAACGCCCTATCCGAGACACTGGTCGAGTTGAATATGCCGATCATCCTCGCCGCCTTCCTTATCTCGGCCGCGCTACGCGCCTCCCAGGGCTCGGCAACCGTTGCGATTCTGACATCGGCGGGCCTCATGGTCGAACCAATTGCGGCGGCGGGATACTCCGACCTGGAAACAGTGCTGGTTACCCTTGCTATCGGTTTCGGTGGCCTCGGCTTCTCCCACATCAACGACTCCGGATTCTGGATTGTCACAAAGTACCTTGGCCTGTCCGTCAAGGATGGTCTCAAGACCTGGACCGTCCTCACAACGATCTTCGGTGTCGCGGGCTTCCTGCTCACCTGGGGTGTGTTCCTTCTCGTCTAAGGACTGGGGGATACCTGCCTGGATCCCAAGGAAGTACACCTAGGGAGCAGCAAAATAAAGTCAGAAATCAGGGAACTGATTGAAGCTTGAAAACGGCCGTAGCCTCAACTCGCGGGAACAGGCGGGGCCGGGATCTTATCCGCACTCGCGGAGGCTCCCGGCCCCTCTTCCTGTCTTGGGATGTGCATGGTAGTTGAGCCCGCTTGTTACTCGGTGAATCTTGCCTCAACGACTGCCTGCTCCTCACCGAGTGAGGCTGCTTCGTTCTGGACCCTGAGTTCGAGAACCGAACCATCATCAAGATTCGTGTAGGTGATGAAGACAGAGCCAGCCCCAGCGTCGCTTGCCGTACGGTCCCAGCTTGGGCCACCTTCGTCACCCAGAGCGTCAATAACCTCGGCCGTGGCAAGCAGTTCCATGACCTCTGTGTTGCCGTTGCCCCACGCGACCACGAAAGCGTCCGCATATTCCAGGGCGTCGGTTGGCATGGTGATCTCGCCAGTGTCCGTGGTTGTCTCATCGCCCGTCTCGGTGTCAGCAGGATCGCTGGGCTCGACGGTAGGATCCTCAGGGCCGGTTGGCTGTTCGACTGGCGGCTCGGTGCTCTCCTCGGGTGGAGTGTTCTCCTCGGTTGGGATATCGGTTGATTCGGTCGTGGTTTCTGAATCGCTTGCCGTATCCGACCCGTCGCTATCCGTGCTGTCGGAGCATGCTGCGAGAGCAGCGATGAGTGCAACGGATGCGAAAAGACTGGTGTACTTGCTGGTCGACATCATGGGATTCCTCCCCTTGAAATATTTGATAGTTCAGTCCGTAGCTCGCCAGTGCGGGACTCTGGAATCAATCACGTAGAAGAAGCGATTGACTGGCTATCGTGACCCGGGCCAACGTGCTATGACTGCGGGCTCTCGTACTTGCCGGGGCGGGTGATGTTCGATCTAAGCGTCTCCGGTCACGAATGCCCGTGGGGTAATTCTTCCACTCCTCGTGCCCCGACTCGACTACGGGACGGAGTGCTCCAAGGCAGTGTTCAGACTCGAAGAATGAAGTTTCTTTTTTTTAGAAGAAAGAATTCAAAAGTTTCCGATGTAGGAAGGCAACGGGAGGTGTGTGGGTGACAAGACCTTGACGCAACACTCGGAGGGGCAGCGGAGGGGCCGAGTGCGGTGGTGAGACCTCCCCTGGGGACCATTACTCTCCTGACCATTGGTAACGCCATTTTCTGGTTGTTAGCGTCGGTCCCAACCGAGGGGTGAAGGATAGAAATCATGGTCGTGAAGAAACAGCTTGTTCTAGGTGTGGGAGCGCTTCTACTTGCTACGAGTGCCTGCTCTCTCATCCCCGGAGACGAAGATGACAAGGGTGGGGCCGGACCAAGTGAAACTTTGCCGGAAAACGAACCGAGTGAGGACCCAACCGAATCGGATCCGAGCGAGACCCCAGACAGCCAGTATGACGTCGTGGGACACCCGCTCTTCACGGTCTCGGAAGGGGCGATCGACTCTGTGGCGAAAATTGACCTGGGCTCACCGAAGCTATTCATTTCCCAGAAGGAATGGGATGACTGGTACGAGACAGAGGTGCCCGAGGATGTTCGGGAGCGCCTGGAAGATAGCGAAGGCCCAACATTCGACGACAGTGTTGCCGTAGCGAGCGCCGTCCCGATCTGCGATGAGTCGGTATCAGTTATTGATCGGGGTGACGGTGAGCTGGCTGTCGCGATTAACAACCCTGATGATGTGCAAATTGACTGCTACTGGTCGCCCATAGACTTCACGGTCTTTGAGATCTCCCTTGCAGAGATCGGCGTCGACCATCCCGAGGACGTCGTGCTCGACTCCACGTACGACAGAATCTAGCCACATGTTTACGATAGTCAACATGAAACACCGGTCTCGCCCTGGCCTGTGACGGTCTTGCAACCTGCAGAGCCAGCATTCCATGTCTGATTTGTGCGGAGTAACGGCATGTTCTCCTCCAGATGTGGAGTTATAGTGGCCCAACATGTTGACTGTGTTCGCCGTCAGTAATGAGACGGTTGTGTCACCTGGGTTACACGGACAGGCTGCCTGCAAGTCGGCTGAAGGGGAGGACGGCGGTCAAAGGTGACCGCGACTCAAACGGGCAAGCATCATGTGCTTGCTGGCTGATGATTGGTCCACAGGGAAGGGGACGCAATGGGTTACGCAACTACTAATGCTTTTACGGGTGAAGTTGAGAAGGAGTTCGACTACGCAACCGATGCGGAGGTCGACGAGGTGCTCGATACTGCGCAAGCGGCTTTCGAGGATTGGCGAATAAAGAGCTACGCAGAGCGTGCGGTCTACATGCGTAAGGCGGCTTAGCTTTTCCGGGAACGCCAGGAGGACCTTGCTGCGATCGTGACAAAGGAAATGGGGCTGCCCATTACCAATTCGATCTTCATGGCCGGTGACTTTGTGGCGGAGATGCTCGAGTATTACGCAGAGCACGCCGAGGAATTCCTCGCGCCGGAACCTGTCGATCTTGATCCTGCCAGAGGGTCAGGTGAGATGATCTACCAGCCTCTCGGCATCATCTTTGCCGTGGAGCCCTGGAACGCAACCGTTTACCAGGCCGTTCGACCGGCCTGCGGCAACCTCATGGCAGGCAACGTTGTTGTTCTTAAGCATGCGGGAATCGTTCCCCAGTCGGCCGAAGCCATCGAGCAGATCTTTACGGGCGCTGGGCTACTCAAGGGCGTGTTCACGAAGGTTCGTGCCAACTATGACCAGGTTGAGCGAATCATCGAGGACCGCCGCGTACGCGGCGTCACCATGATGGGTTCGGATGCTGCTGGCTCGATCGTTGCCAGCCAGGCAGGCAAGGCAATCGAGCCATCCGTTCTAGAACTTGGTGGTAACGATGCTCAGATCGTGTTCGAGGACGCTGATCTCGACAACATTATTGCCTGCTCGATGTTCCGGTTCATGGTGGCCGGCCAGGTCTGTGTTTCACCCAAGCGCATGTTCATCCACGAGGACATTTACGACGAATTCCTCGACAAGTTCAAGGAGCGGATCAATGCCACCAAGATCGGCGATCCCACGGACCCCCGCCACCGGCATTGGCCCACTTTCCTCGCAGGATGCTCAGAAGCATCTGAAGGAGCAGATCGCACGCGCCGTTGAGCACGGAGAAACCGCAACAGAGCTGGGTGAGCCGGTTCCGGATCACGGTTGGTTCGTACAACCGACCCTGCTCACGGATATCACCCCCGACAACCCGATCTTCCAGGAAGAGCTGTTCGGCCCCACGCCAGCGATCTACAAGTTCTCCGACGCAGATGAGGTCATTGCGCTTGCGAATGACTCGGACTTCGGTCTGGCAAGCTCTGTTTACTCCGTGGCCTTGATCGTGCTCGCCGCGTAGCCGAGAAGATCGATACCGGTCTCGTGGCCATCAACCAGCCAACCACCGCGTCGTACAAAATGTCATTCGGTGGAACGAAGCGCTCGGGCTACGGTAAGGAAATGGGAGTGCACGGAATCAGGGAGTTCACCCCGGCCAAGGTTCTCTACTACCCGCCGGAGGACCCCTCCGCCAATCCGACGGCGTCCAAGAGTTAACTCTTGGAAAGCTAGGAACTACTGGAACTCTAAGGGATCGCTCCGCAGCTTATCTCGAGTCAAAGAGCTATTCACCAACCGGGGCCTGATCAGTGCAATTGCAATGGTTGGGCCCCGGCCCACGTTGAGGGGCAGGCATGATCGCTTGCTCCATGCCGTGCCGTGGCGTTGCCGTTGTATGCGGGGTTATTCTGAAGCATGAAAAAGATCGTGCCGATCGTGGCGGTTTCGCTGCTACTTCTCTCTGCCTGCCAGAGTTCCGATCCAAACAATGGCTCGGGTGATCCGGCGGGGACTACGACAAACTCCTCGGGTGGAACCACGGCAACCTGGAGCTTAATCAGCGACGACGTCACGGCAGAGTCAACCACTTTTGATATCGGCGTCATGAGGATCGAATGCGCCAGCGGAGAGACCGGTACCGTGCTCGACCCAGTTATCGACTATGAGGATGACAGGATCCTGATCGAAGCCCGCGTCGAAACATTGGCGGATGGTGCCAACAACTGCCTGGCGAATAATGTTGTTCCACTGACGATTGAGCTCAATGAGCCAATTGGGGAACGCTCTCTGGTCGATGGTGTGTGCCATGTTCCCGGTGGTGGAATAGGCGGGGACTGCGAAGGTGATGGGGTGCGCTGGCCTATTCCTTAGTTCTCTATTGACCGGCGTGTGCGAACCGTGCTCTCCGTGATCGGCTTGACCTGGTCAAGACGTGAGAGAAGTGGCGAACGAGACCACCGTGGGATCCAGCGCGCCGTTGGTCGACAGAGGCTGTATCCCTGAAGTCAAGCTATCCGTGCAAATGCCTTCTTCGGCTACAGACTGCTTTGGGTGAGTGCACGTCACTTGACCGGCTAAGTCCGATGTAAGTGAGGATGCGCAAATGCGCGGGATTTGCACGCGCTGTTTCGCAGGTGCGGACGGCCTCTCTTGAGTCATGCAAATCGGTCAACCGATCGATGCTTTGTCCGTTTAATTACGAATCATCCTTGTTCTCTATATTCGTTAAACCCGTTGGGACTTTGGTGCCGAATCGGGACTTTCTTCACCCTATTTTCTGGAAGTTGGTTCGTAGCCTGGCGTCAGCGACGTAATTAAAGCTTAGAACTCAAGAGGAAAGAGGATGACTATGTCGATGACGGTCACGGAGGGCTTGAGCCGCCGGTCGTTTATGAAGTGGTCTGGTGTAGCTGGCGGAACCGCTGCACTCGTTGCCACTACCACTCAGCTGGGCATGCCGGGCGCGCGAAGCGAAAGCGGCGACGGTGCTGCTGATGTTGACGCGACGATCTGGTCTGCCTGCGTGGTGAACTGTGGTTCGCGATGCCCGCTGCGGTTGCAGGTAAAGGATGGCGTAGTCACCCGGGTTCTCCCCGATAACACCGGTGATGACACTCTCTGGAACCGTCAGATTCGCGCCTGCGTGCGCGGGCGCAACATGAGGGAGAGGATCTACAACCCGGATCGCATCAAGAAGCCCCTCAAGCGAGTTGGGGCCAAGCGGTCCGATGCTGAGTTTGAAGAGATCTCGTGGGATGAGGCTTTCGACATCATCACCGAGAAGCTTGAGTACACGTACGACAAGTACGGTCCGGAATCCGTGTACAAGCAGTACGGTTCCGGTGTGTGGAACGCACATGTTGCAAACTCGGGTGGCTGGCATAGGCTCTTCAACCTGCTCGGCGGTCACCTCGGCTACTACGGCAACTACTCATACCTTCAGATCTCCCAGTGCACCCGGTACTTCTACGGTAGCCCGGACGAGCAGATTTCGAACTCGATCGAAGATGCGATCGAGAACTCAAACCTTCTCGTCCTGTGGGGCAACAACCCGCTCGAGACCCGTATGTCCGGCGGTGGCAACACGTACACCGCCACCCTGGCCAAAAAGGCCGGTCTCAAGATCATTGTTGTGGACCCGCGCTATTCTGACTCGGCCTCGGTTCTTGCCGATGACTGGATTGCTCTTCGTCCGGGCACCGACGCTGCTCTCGTTGCGGGCATGGCGCACGTGATGATCACCGAGGACCTGCACGACCAGGAGTTCCTGGACAAGTACTGCGTGGGCTTCGATGAGGAGCACATGCCGGAGGGTGCTCCGAAGAACGCCTCCTACCGCTCCTACATTGAGGGCAAGGGCGAAGACGGTATTGAAAAGACTCCCGAGTGGGCTGCGGAGATTACCGGTGTTCCCGCGAATAAGATCCGTACTTTTGCTCGCGAGGTTGCACTGGCAAAGCCAGCCAACATTGCTCAGGGTTGGGGCCCTCAGCGTCACGCCAATGGCGAGAACAACGCGAACGCTATCTACCTGCTTGCAGCCCTTACCGGAAACGTCGGTATTCCCGGCGGCGGCACCGGTGGTCGGGAAGGTTACCTGTGGCCCTACACGCCGTGGCTGGATGATGGTGTGAACCCGGTCGAGGCTAGTATCTCCTGCTACAAGTGGACGGATGCCATTGACCGTGGTCCCGAGCTCACCGCCGTTCGGGATGGTGTGCGAGGCAAGGACAAGCTCGATGTGGGTATCAAGTTCATGCTCGTTTACGGATCGAACATGCTTGCAAGCCAGCACGGTGACATCAACCGGACACGAGAGATTCTTGATGATGATTCGAAGTGTGAGTTCATTCTTGGTATCGACAACCAGATGAATGCTTCGATGGAACTCTGCGACCTGGTTCTGCCGGATACGACCACCGCGGAGCGGTGGGATCTTGTCCCGTCCGAATACACGGGCGACATGGCTTACGAGATCATGATCCACCAGGCCATCGAACCGCTCTACGAATCACGTTCCTCGATTGAGATCACCGCCGAGATCGCTAACCGCATGGGTGTGGGTGAGGAGTTCTCGCAGGGCAAGGAAACCACCGAGGACTGGGCCCGCGAGCTTCACGAGCAGGCCCGGGAGAACCACCCGGACATCTTCCCGACCTTCGATGAACTCAAGGAACAGGGTGTTGTCCGGTACACGAGCCCGGATGGTCCCACAGTTGCGCTCAAGTCCTTCCGTGACGATCCCGAAGCAAATCCCTTGGGTACACCTTCGGGCAAGATTGAGATCTACTCGAGCCAGCTGGCTGACATGGCTAAGGAATGGGAGTTCCCCGACCCGATCCCCGGTGATGAAATCACGCCTATCCCCGCCTACGTGGTCACCCGCGAAGGTCCGGAAGAGGCGCGAACCAACCACAAGTACCCGCTGCAGTGCATCGGTCACCACTTCAAGGGCCGCACCCACTCCACCTATGGCAACCTCGAAGCGCTCCGCGCAGCACACCACCAGCGCGTATGGATCAACGAAGCTGACGCCAAGGAACGCGGTATCGAATCCGATGACAAGGTTGTGGTCTACAACGACCGCGGCAGGATCTCCCTGCCAGCCATGGTCACCCCGCGTATCGTCCCCGGCGCAATCTCCGTCCCGCAGGGTGCATGGATCCAGATTGACGAGAACGGAGTCGACCAGGGCGGTGCGGTCAACATGCTGACCAGCCTCCACCCGACACCGCTCGCCAAGGGCAACGGACAGCACACCAACCTCGTCCAGGTAGAAAAGGCGTAGGAATACTTCTCTGATCAGCCGAACCACACTGGCACACTGCGCCTCGGGCATGGGACGAACAGACTTCAAAGTCTTATGACGATAGGCAGAGCGATCAGAGAAACGGTTGAGGAATCCCAGTAAGAGAATTCTCAACCTAAGGAAGGTCCGGCTCCATGAGCCGGGCCTTCTGCCGTTGTGTTGTTGCTTCCTTGCAATCCGGCAAGTTGTGGGCAAGGAGTCAGTAAGCTTGGGACATGTGGAATGGCGAACGTGAACTGACCGAACCAGTTTCTCTTGTCGGGCCCGATGGGTTGCTTAACCCGGATGCTGTGGGTTGGTCACGTAGGCCGATTCATGACACCTCGGGCATTGGGATTGGTCATGGTGGACTACCTAGGGCGTGGGGACGCAACAAGCGCTGGGAATACTGGCTCGTGATGACTCCCACCCATCTTTTCTCGCTCACGATCAGCGACGTGGATTACGCCTCTTCCCACAGTATCTGGGTTTATGAGATCCTCACGGGCAAGCGCCTCGATGTCGCCGCCATCGTTCCGTTTGCTCGCGGAGCGGTACTCGAACCATCTCTCGGTGATGGCGTGGCGCGCGGTGGTTCAATGAGCTTGGGTGGCAAGTTGCTGCCAACGGGACCGGGCCGGATGAGAGCATTTATTGACCCGGTGACCGAGGGAACACGGCTCCGTGCAGAAGGTCAGGCACCTCGAGTGAATCCTTCCGGTATTTCATCCGTACGGTTTGATGTGACAGCACATCGCTCTCCCGAACACGAAGCGCTTGGCGTGGTCGTGCCTTGGTCGGAGAAACGCTTCCAGTACACCGTAAAGGAAACAGCACTGCCGGCAACCGGATACCTTGAACTAGATGGTGAAGTTATTGAACTGCCAGCAGGGGAGGCCTGGGCGATCCTTGACCATGGGCGTGGCCGGTGGCCGTACAAGATGGATTGGAACTGGGGTGCTGCCAGTGGATACGGGCAATCGCCTTCAGGAACTGTCGCCGTAGGATTCCAGTCCGGGGCGAAGTGGACTGATGGCACGGGTGCTCGAGAGAATGCCATTACAGTTGACGGCAGGCTCTACCCAATTCACGAAGACATCACATGGGACTATGAGTTTGGGCAGTGGGATAAGCCCTGGCATCTGCATTCTGAATCAGTGGACCTCTGGCTGGAGCCGTTCTGGAACCACGATGCCATCACCGATCTCGGAGTCATTGCCATGAAAGCGAACCAGGTGTTCGGCTACTTCAGCGGAACCGTGACAGTTGATGGACAAAAGATCACCATCGACAACATGCTTGGCTTTGCCGAGGATGTACGTAACAAGTGGTGATTGCCCAACTGTACAAGGGCGGTCTCTTGATGGGGTCGCCCTTCTACTGGAGTGGCGTAGCTGTCGGTAATGCCGACTGAAGTCGTATCAGTCGGCAACGGGGGAAAGCTGACCCGTTACCTTGTTGACAGGTTCTGATTGGAGGGTGTTGATTGACCCCGGACAAAGGTCGGGAATGAATGCTTCTCAGTGAGCAAAGCAGGCACGTTGCAGGCGAATATTGGTGCTGTGACGTCGATGACTTGGCAAGGGAAAGTCCAGCGCCTTAATCGGCTCTGTAGATGTGTATGTTACGTGAACAACATATGACCAAAGGGCAACAAACGAGTGTCTTGTCATGCCATAATTTTCATGGCCTAACAGGCCTGATGTGATGTCGGGCCGACCTTTTAATCGAAATTGGAGTGGCATGGAGAGTCGGGCGCCAAAGCCGAATTCCGCTGAATTGTTGGCCTTCAAGGATGCAACAGGGAGAAACACGGGCTGGAATATCGCCTTCGGTCTTCTCATGGCGATGTCCTTCTTCCTGTTTGCCAGGTGGGGACTCGACTACATTGGCTCGGACGCCAACATCCCGATCTTCTTCCTGGCCACGATCTTTGGTCTGTTCATGGCCTTCAACATTGGTGGCAACGATGTCGCCAACTCGTTTGGAACATCGGTGGGTGCTGGCACTCTCACGATCAAACAGGCGCTATTAATTGCGGCGGTCTTTGAGGTTAGTGGTGCAGTCATTGCCGGCGGTGAAGTGACCGATACCGTTCGCTCCGGCATCGTCGATCTCGATGCCATCAACCTGGAGTCGAACGACTTTATGCTCATCATGATGAGCTCGTTACTGGCTGCAGCGCTGTGGCTACTATTCGCCTCGAGAATGGGCTACCCCGTTTCCACAACGCACTCCATTGTTGGTGGCATTGTTGGCGCATCCCTCATGATCGGATTCGTGACCGAGCAGAGTAATCCGCTTGCCATGGTGCAGTGGGGAGAGATCGGTCAGATCGCTATCTCCTGGGTCCTCTCACCGCTTCTTGGTGGTATCGTCGCCTACCTCATGTACCGCTGGATTAAGACGAACATTCTCCAGTTCAACGACCGGGCCGATGCTGCCTTGGAGGCTTTGGCTGATGAACGGAAGAAGGCCACGGTTAAGCACAAGAAGGCCTTTGAAACTCTCTCGGAACTCCAGCAGGTTGCCTACACTGGGGCGCTCGACCGCGATGAGAAGCGAATCAAGTCGGGCAACTTCGAGATCGATGAGCTCGAATCCGACTATTACAAGGAACTTAAGAGACTTGATAAGAAGGCCGACGATGTGGGTGCCTTCAGGGCTCTTGAGAAGTGGATTCCTGTCCTTGCTTCCTTCGGAGCTCTTGTTATTGCGTCCATGCTTCTCTTCAAGGGACTGTCGAACTTGGACCTTGATCTGAGCACCGAAGGCAAAATTGTTATGTTGGCGATGATCAGTGCAGTGGTTTGGATGGCGACCTCGATCCTCGTACGTTTGCTCAAGCGCAAGTCACTTCAGCGCTCTACGTTCCTCATTTTCTCGTGGATGCAGGTATTTACTGCATCAGCATTCGCCTTCTCTCATGGCTCTAACGACATTGCTAACGCGATTGGCCCCTTCGTGGCCATCCTCGACGTGCTCCGCACCGGGAGCTTAGAGTCCATGGCACCCGTTCCTACCGCCGCCATGGTCGCCTTCGGTATTGCTTTGGTTGCGGGCCTCTGGTTCACGGGACGCAACGTTATCCGTACCGTGGGTACGAGCCTGACGAAGATGCACCCATCATCCGGGTTCGCAGCCGAGCTCGCCGCCGCGATGGTCGTCATGGGAGCTTCCGTGCTTGGCCTTCCTGTATCCTCCACCCATATTCTTATTGGCGCGGTCCTTGGTATTGGTGTTGCCAACAGGGCTGCGAACTGGAAGCTCATGAAGAATATTGGTATCACCTGGGTTGTCACCCTTCCGATCGTCTCAGCACTTTCTGCACTCACTGTCCTTGGGCTCAGACTCTTTCTCTAGCGAGGCGCGCCTCTGGAATGGAGAGCATTTCTCTTAGAGGAAGACATCTGTTCTTCGTAAGCATCCTCAGTGTCCGTCTGCAAGCCCGGCGGATTGGTAAGTGATCGAGAGGCAAGGCGATGGCGCGTAGGCTAAGGGCATTGGAGCCCTTGGCGGTAATTGCGCGGGTGATTCTTGCACGTCTGGGTTAAGGATTATTCCGGCGTGAGTACCGTGACCGAGTGCATTGAAGAGTTTGCATCGGCATCGTTTCGGTGATTTCACGTGTTTCCTCCCGTGCCCTCCCACGCATTAAGATCGAGGTTATTGCTACGCATAACCCGACTTGGCTCAATTTGGAGTGGTGTGGGTCACTGCGAGCCTGTGACCTGTGGTGATGCGGGTTGGGAGACGGGTTTTTGGACACTAAATCGGACTGGTTTTGGGGTGTGTTTATGATGAGTGTTTGTGAGCCTTTTCATTCGGACGGTGAAGACCGCGTCGGGAGCTACTGCGGTGCAGATTGTCTACTCCCACCGCCAGGGTCACCGGGAGCTCAAACAGGTTGGCTCAGCCCACACCGATGAGGAGCTAGCACTGCTGAAAGCCAAGGCTCGACTAGAGGGGAGTGCTGAAGGTTTAGGTGACATCTGATCTGGCTAGCCGGTGTGCTGGTCTGGAAGGATGACAGTTATGCCAAGACCGTTTCCCAAGAGTTCCGCGACGACGTCGTACGCGTTGCCAATAGCCGCGGCCCGGGAGTGACACGCGACCAGATTGCCAAAGATTTCGGCATTCACGTAGGCACCTTGGATAAATGGATGCGCCAAGCAAAGATCGATGAAGGCGCTCAACTGGGACCGACACGTGCCGATAGTGATGAGCTGCGCGAGCTGCGTAAACGTAACCGGCTACTTGAGCAGGAAGTGGAAGTGCTGCTGCGAGCAACCGCGTATTTATCGCAGGCACATCTGCCGGGAAAAGGCTCTACCCGCTCGTGAGCGAGCTCGCCGAGGACGGGATCCCCGTTACGGTCACGTGCCGGGTCTTCAAGCTTGCCCGTCAGCCCTACTACCGGTGGCTGGCCAATCCAATCACCGATACCGAGCTCGTGGAAGCCTACCGTGCCAACATTCTATTCGATGCCTACCGGGCTGATCTTGGGTTCGGGCATCGTCTGTTAGCCGATGTGGCACGCGAAGCAGGTCAAGACATAAGTGATCGCACCGCATGGAAAATTGCTTCCGATAACGGCTGGTGGTCAGTGTTTGGCAAAAAGCGGGCCAAGAACGCGAAGTTGCCCGGACCTGCGGTCCATGACGACCTGTGCGCCCGGATCGATGAACACGGCCGGGTCCGGCATGAATTCACTGCTGATGGGCCCAATCGGCTGTGGCTGACCGATATTACTGAGCACTGGACCGATGAAGGCCGGCTCTACCTGTGCGCGGTCAAGGATGCTTTCTCTGGCAAGATCGTCGGCTATTCCATGGACTCTCGTATGACATCTGATCTTGCCGTGGCCGCACTGGAAAACGCAGTAAGCATGCGCGGACCAGTTGCCGGTTGTGTCGTCCACAGCGACAGAGACTCGCAGTTCCGTAGCCGAGATTTCTTGGCCGTGCTGAATCGCCACGGACTGGTCGGGTCAATGGGCCGGGTCGGGGCTGCTGGCGATAATGCAGCCATGGAGAGCTTCTTCGCTCTGCTACAGAACAACGTTCTTGATCGTCGGCGCTGGGCCACTCGTGACCAGCTGCGCGGTGCGATCATGGCCTGGATCGAAGGGACCTATCATCGTCGGCGCCGACAAGCAGGCTTGGGACGTTTGACTCCGATCGAATTCGAAACCATGATGAACACACCCGCCGCAACAGCGGCATGAAAACAAGCTGTCACCTAAACCTTCAGCAGCCCCAGTCTTCGGGGCCGCCCCACAGCAAGCCGGCTTCCCACACGTTGGGGATGATCGGGTTCGTATCCCAGGGGCCCGCTTCAAGAATTGTTACCTTTTTGCCAGCATCGATAAGTCGGCGTGCAAGGACACAGCCAGCGGAACCTGCTCCCACAATGAGGTAATCGGGATTCTTAGACATTGCTTACCTTTCCGTCGCGAGCGCCAGTGCTTCAAGGACTTGAGGTAAGTATGGTCATGTTGCCTGCGCCACTTCTTGACTGCGGGCGCAGAGCACATGACTTTGGGTGCTAAGCGGCCTTCAGTGCCCGGGTGCGAGCTTCGCGCGGCGCCCTGCCGTACTCGGCTTTGAAGGTACGGGAGAAGTGGGCGGCGTCAGTGAAACCCCATGCAGCGCCGATGCCGGAGATAGGAGTATCGGCGAGTGCTGGGTTAGTCAGGTCGAGATAGCACTTCTCAAGGCGCCGAGACCGGATGTAAGTAGAGACAGTCGTGCCCTGTCGTGCGAACAGGGAATGCAGGTGCCGTGTAGAGATATGAACGGCGGCAGCCACAGTGGCGGCCCAAGCTCCGGGTCCGCCAGATTGTCATCCACATAGTCTTGGATCTTGCGTAACAGGTCCCAGTGGGGCGGGGCTTGAGCTGTCTTCACCACGTCGAGCTGATTACTGATGAGTGACTCGAGCAGTTCGAGAGCGTTCTTCGCAAGCATCGCCCCAGCCGGGCCTTTGAGATGCTCCATGTTTGTGGCGATCGACATGAAGAAGGGCGAGACCACGCGGCCAAGACCATCATCGGCACCGATGCGTGTTGCGACGGCGCTAGCCACAAGCTCTGTGGGGATCCGTAGTCTGTCGTGAGGGATCTGGATAACCATGAGAACAAACGGAGAGTCAAAGGAGAGGACGTACGGCTTTGAGGTGTCGTAGATGACCAGGTCGCCGGGGGTGAGGTAAACTTCGCTGCCCTCCTGCTCCATGAATGAATGGCCTTCGAGCTGCAGAGAGATCTTAAAAAAGGAGCGTGGTGAATCTTCGATCAGCTGCTCAGTGCGCCGAACTACGTGGCGATCAGCGCGGATAGAGACAAATGCGGTCGCATGCTGATCGATCATGCGGTGCTCACGCATTTCGGCATGAAAATCTGACACGTCGGTGGTGACGTCCAGCGGTACGAAAGATTCATTGATCGCTATTCGAAATTCACTCAGGTCCACCGCTCCACCCCCTTTGGTATGCGGTACTGCTAACGAAGATACCGCGCAGTGGTGCTACGTGGGGGTGGGGCGGGGCGGGCTACTAGGCTTTGTGGGCTAGATTGTTGATCTTGTTCGCAGTGCGGTAACCGGTTTCGATAGCGCCGTCAACGAATGAGTGCCAGCCGGCAGCCCAGTCGCTTCCGACGAGGACGAGGCGTGCTTCGCCAAGGTCGTGCGGCTTTGCCGCGTCAAATTGGCCGAGGGACGGCGTGGTCCAGGTCTGGCCGGACCACTGATCCTATTGGTCTGCGCGGTCGGACACTCGTTGCGGTGCGCTATGGAAGCTTCACAGCTCGACTGAGAGATCGATCCGCGGAAGTTCGATTCCGCTCGGGGGAGCGGGCCTTGAAAGCTCCACGTTGTTTATCCTCTTTGCCAGTTGATCGGGCAGATCTGCAAAGAAGTAGAGGTCCAGATCGGGATTGCGGTTAGAAGTGAAGTTTACGGGTGAGTTGCTCAGATTAAGTCGGGTGATCGTCAATGTGTCTCGAGCCCTTGTCAGCGCAACATAGAGTAGCCGGCGATCTTCTTCGATCGTGTCGCGGTCAACGGCTCGTGGCGTTGGAAACTGGCCGGGGAGGCGTGCAGGAGATAGACGTGGTTCGCTTCCATTCCTTTCGAGGAATGAATTGTAGAGATGATAACGGCATCTTCTGACGGTTCTCCCGTGAGTTCCGTTGAGAAGACTGGGTCGATGATGTACTGCTCAACAAACCCTGCGACGGATGTGTGGCCGTGGGCGAGACTTTTGAGGTGGAGGAAGTCAGGCCAGCGCCTGTCCCAGTTCTGGTTCCTGTAATTCTTCTCCAATACAGGATCCAGATGTTCAGCGGCGACGGTGATCGCTTCTGGAACAACATTTTGATGCTGTCGTATGTCCGAGAGGGTGTCAGCGACTGGAGAGGGGAGCGCGCTGTAATCGATATCTGAGTGTGCGCGGAGGTGCGCTATCTGCTCGTCCATCAGGCGCTTCGCACTAACTTCGCCAATCTTCGGGAAGAGCATGAGATATCGCAGCCAGGCAAGCTGGTCAAGAGGGTTGGCGACGATACGAAGAGCGGACAAGAGATCTCGGATATGCGCGGACTCCAGGAGCTTATAGCCGCCATAAAATCTGTAGGGTATTTCTCTCTGTAGACAGACTTGTTCGACTGCTCTAGCGATATAGCTCGCCCGGACAAGGATGAGGTTGTCTTTCAGCTTCTCTCCCTCATTAACAGTCTCTTCAACGAGATCGATGACCCTGTTGGCTGCTGTCTGCTCCGCTCCAAAAGTTTCTAAGGCAGGAGTTGATTCTTCGCTTCTCTGGGCGACGAGATCTTTGTCGTACGAGAGTGGACTCTGCCTCAGCAGCCAATTTGAGATGTCAAGAATTCCCTGAGTCGACCTGTAATTGTCGGTGAGCTTATAGATCTTTGATCCGGGGATGATGTCCTGAAAGTTGTAAATGCTGGCAAAGTCGGCCCCGCGGAATCCGTAGATCGATTGTGCATCATCACCGACGCAGTAGAGGGAGAGCCTGCTGACTAGGGGTCTGAGTATCTGCCACTGGAGCGGGTTTGTATCCTGCATTTCATCGATGAGGAGATGTGAGTACATCTTCCCGATCCACTCGGCTAACTTATCGCTGGCCTGGAGCTGCATGCCGACGATGGCGAGCACATCGTCGTAGTCGATGTAGCGATTGAGTCTCTTCACTTCCTCGTAGTCGCGAATAACGGGGACGATAAATTCCTCTATCTGATCCCGAGTGAGACCGAGTCGGTCTACAGCGACCTGTATGAAACGCTGCTGAGCATTCCGTGCGAACGAGTAGCAGTTCATGATGCTGGCTGCAGGTGGAAGGCCCGGCTCGCACCGACCCCGTGCGATCTTGAATATCGTCAACTGATCTTCAGGGTCGATGACTGTCCACCCTTTGTATCCCCACGTATCCTCGTTTCCGCGGATAAGGGTCATGCACCACGAGTGGAATGTCGACGCGTTCAGCCCGGCTGCTTGGACACCGAGGAGGTTCTCGACCCTGCTCTTGATTTCTGCCGCAGACTTACGAGTGAATGTGAGCGCTTGGATCTGCTGGGGCTGAACCCCAGATTCAATGAGATGTGCACAGCGGGCGACAATCGTGAGCGTCTTGCCGGTGCCCGCACCAGCGCGGACGAGAGTCTGTCGCGACTCGGTGGTGGCGGCAACGCGCTGCTGTTCGTTGAGAGAATTAAGGAGAGAGACCGTAGCGCTGACAGGCTTCGACTTGTCGGCACCGCCCAGCGAAGCTGTGGTCCGATATTTGTCTGTCGCCTTTGACCGTTCCTGCATATGTCAATGGTATGTCCTATCTCTCTTTCCTGAGCAGGTTTGATGATTGCTAGCCGAGAGAGATCGCTTCCTTTGCTATTTCGCCGTTGACTGCGGTCGCAGTCCGAGGGCTATTTTCATCGCATCTCTCGACAATAAGTTTGCAAAAAGCGGCGCGGGTACAGCTTTGGTCATTGGTCGGTGATGCCGAAGGCGCGAAGCTGTTCCGCAGAGAAGGGGAGAGCGCCGGAGGATACTTCAGGATGCTGATTTTGAGGTGATCGCTTAGGGACATCGTTGTACGGGACATCGTCGTACGGGATGTCGTCGGCGACGGTGTTGTGAGGTGCGATGTCGAAGGAGATGCCCTCGTGGGGAATGTTATCGGGGACGGTGTCGTGGTGGGGGAGATCGTCGAAGGGGACATCGACGTAAGGTGCGATGTCGAAGGAGATGTCCTCGTGGGGTATGTCGTCGGGGACGATGTCATGGTGGGGGAGGTCGTCGAAAGGGACCTCGTCGTAAGTGTCTTCTGGGATGACTTCGTTCTGCTCGCTTGGGGGAGCGGGTACCCGCTTTCTGGAGGGCGGGTTAAAGGTGTTTCTCGGCTCAGGCACGTGAACGACATCCCACAGGGAATGAGGGACCTTCCTGAGGAAATAGGGAAGGCTGGTGAAGTCTGTACGAAATCGAGTGTAGGGAGGCGGGTAATGGTGAGCTGTTCTCGTCACCGTTAGGCTGTTTTTCGCACGAGTGAGCGCAACGTATAAAACTCGGCGGTCCTCTTCGATTTCTTGCTCTGTCTTAGCCTGTTCTGAAGGAAAATTTCCAGGCCCAGCTTTGAACAAATAGACGTTGTTCGCTTCCATGCCCTTGGATGAGTGAATGGTCGACAGAACGACGTAATCGCTGTCGGGCCCGCCTGTGCGTTCAGTCGAAGAAAGAGGGTCGATAACATGCTGCTCAAGGAACTCGGCGACCGATGTGTGGTCAGTTGAGAGTTCGAGCAGGAGATCGAAGTCGTGCCTTCTGTGGGTCCAGTCTGAGGCGTATTTATCCTTCAAGATTGGAATGAGATGGTAGGCTGCGCGCTGTACGGATCTGCTGGGATCCTGCCGCGCTTCCAAAAGTTCTTGGAGGAGAATAGCGACTGGTGGTCGGAGCAGATAAAAGTCAAAGCCCCCGGTATCGATATAGATGCCGGTCTGCTCCTCGGTGATACGCGCTGCCTTTACTGGGCCAATCCCTGGATACAGGGTGAGGAATCTGCGCCAGGCGAGTTTGTCGAACGGATTTACTGTAATCCGCAAGGTTGCCAGTAGATCGCGTATGTGCGCAGATTCTAAAAGTTTCTGTCCGCCATAGAACCGGTAGGGCAGGCCGCGCTCCAATAGGGCGCGCTCCATAGAGCGTGCCGACCAGCCGCTGCGAGCGAGGATCAGATTGTCGCGCAGCGCTTCACCTTGATCTCGTGATTGTTGGATCTGCCCAGCTATCCAATCGGCTGAGCTGTTGTCCGATATGAACTCAGCGATCCGTGGAGTGCTGGACTCTGTGCGTGCAGCCACGAGTTTCTTGTTGTAATCAAGCGGGCTTTGTTCAAGCACCCAGTTCGAAAGGTCGAGGATTCCTTGGGTGGAACGGTAGTTGACGGTAAGGCTGAACTCATCGGCTTCTGGCAAGGCATCCTTGAAATTATGGATGCTCTCAAAATCAGCGCCTCTGAACCCGTAGATCGACTGAGCGTCATCGCCGACACAGTAGAGGGAAACATGAGGGGCGAGGGCATGGATAATTTTCCATTGAAGCGGATTGGTGTCCTGGACTTCGTCGATCAGCAAATGGTTGAAGCTTTGTGCGACCCAGGCCGCGAGGGGTTCGCTACCACCGAGGTGCTGTCCCACGATATCCAAGATGTCGTCGTAGTCGAGATACTTACCTAGAGACTTCTGGCGCTCGTACTCGCGCGCGATAGGGCCGAGCTCCGCGCTGATTTCTTCTGAGATATCCAGCCTTATCTTGACTGCTTCGCTGAGCCTGCATCCGACGTTCCGAGCGAGGGAGTACACGCCCATGATCTGGCCGGCCGTGGGGAATCCACGAGGTCGTCGGCCGCGAGCTTCTCTGAACAGCGATACCTGATCGTCAGCATCGATGACCGTCCAGCCCGCATACCCCCAGAGCTCTTCACTATTCCTGAGTAGACCTATCGCCCATGAATGGAATGTCGACGCATTTAATCCATAGGCGCGAGGCCCTAAGATTTCTTCGACTCGCTCACGAATCTCGGCCGCCGAGCGTCGAGTGAAAGTCAGGACTTGAATGCTGTTGGGGCTTACCCCTTCGCTGATCAAATGCGCGCACCGTGCAATGATCGTCGCTGTCTTACCCGTTCCGGCTCCAGCTCGGACAAGGGCAATCCTGCTATCGGTGGTGGATGCGCGTCTCTGTTGATCATTTAATGAGCGCATCAGAGACTGGATGCCGCTAATTGGAGTGGCTGGGAATTCTGGGACACGGCTTTCGCGCCATGAACTGTTGGTCCCCGTCGCCGTGGTCTCTGCAGGTGTGCTCACTGCCGCGAGAGTCTCCTCATGAGGCAGGTACGAGGAGCGCTTAGGCTCATCTCGACTACCCGATGGCGAACTCTTCGTCTCATTGAGTCCATGGCGCACCGGTTCAAATCGCGAGAGCCACCCCATGATCAGATTGTAGAACAGTTCACTACGCTGCAGTGAGGTACTGGGTCCCGTTGATGGTGCGCTAAGGAGATGGTTCTACCATTTAGGCTGTCTTAACGGCTCGCAGATTCACATCGTTGTGCAAACTGCACGAGTTGGACCTCACGGGGACTATCGCCGATGTATGCGGTGACCCGTGCTTGCCGCTGCAGCCCGAAAGTGTCCATCGAGTGCGGCGGTCCGGTATCTGCACCGCGTTTCAGGATCGGTCTGTCGGCTGGCTCAGCGACCAGATTCGCAGGCCGAGCTGAACATCGAGGAAGCGTGCCTCTTGCCAGTCAGAGCCGATGAGTTCGGCAACGCGGGCGAGCCGTTGACGGACTGTGTTCTCATGGACCTTTAATCTGGTCGCTGTCGCTTTCACATTCTCCCGATATTCAGAATAGGCCCATGCAGTACGCGTGAGTTCTGTGCCGTGCTGAGCATCGTAGGTGATGAGCGGGCGAATCTCTGTAATCGGAGAATAGGCATGGGGGTTATCTCTCTGTGCGGCGAGGATGACGCCGAGTGATCCCAGGTCATCAGCCTTGTAGACGCGTTGGGGGAACCCGAGTGCTTGGAGAGCGGCCATGGTGGTGAGCGCCAGTGCGTGTGCGCCGGCGTAGTCGCTCCCGCGGGCAACTTCACCGCCGAGAGCGCAATGCACTTCTCGCCCCTTTTTCTGAGCATGGGACACGAGGCTCTGTAGGAACATTTCTGCCAATGCTTGGGGAGGAGCAGGCAGATGTGATCGTGGTGCTCGACAGCAAGGAATTGGTGTCCGCTCAGGCCATGATCTTTGGCACTGAGGGCGAGAGCTTCCCGCAGGACGCGGTCGAGTTGGGTACTGGACTCATCGTGTGTCCTCACGATCGCGACTGAGGCTGGCCCGCCGAGGAGCAGAGATTCAAGCCTCTCTACTCCCGATGCTGCGACTCTTCGACCTTGAATGAGGTCACCGATCAGGCCTTGATCGCGCTGTCTTTCCTCTCCTCTCTGAGTCCGCTCGAAAAGGAGGAGAATACCGAGGAAGACCGCGGTCCTGGTGACACGAGGCAGAAGCGGCTCGGCGACCGCGTCATAGACGATGACGGTTCCCAGATGTTCAGAGTCTGAGGTCGCGGCTGCTGCTGTAAGGTCCTGCCGAATGACCGGACGGCCCGCACTGTACGACTGTTGGCCCAGCTCCGCGGCGAAGGCCGGAAGTTCGGGTTTCCTGTGGATGCTGCCGCGCGCCAGTAGAGAGCCTTGGGAGTCGAGGATCGCTAGATCAGATCCGAGAGTCTTTGCCGCCGTCCGAGCAAAGTGGTCGAGTCCTCTTTGCTGAGCAAGACTCTCAGATAGAAGAGCATCAAGGTTAACGACCGTCTCGAGTGCCATGAGGCGTTCGGAACTGTCATCGTAGCTCTCCCGCAAACCAGCGAGCGTAGCGCTCACCTCTCGGAAGCGGCGCGACTGATCGAGGGCGATAGCGGTGTGGTGGGCGATCGTTGTCACGGTCCCGACAATGGTCGGAGAGAAGACGCCAGGTCTGCGGTTGGCAAGCAGCAAAGCTCCGTGCAGAGCGCCGTGAACCATGATGGGAACGCCAAGGATGGCGCGAACCCCTTCGGCTCTGACTATCTCATCGATGTTTTCGAGATGGATGAGCTCGGGGTCGACGAGATAGTCGGCTGTCTGGACTGTGCCGTGGCCGACGGCTGCTTTGCCCAGCACCCCCGTCCCCAGCGGCATACGAATCTGTCTGTATTCCTGGGTGTGGACCCCCGTGGAGTATTGAATGAAGGTCTCTTTGGCATCGTTGATGGAAATATAGGCCATGTCCGCCCGAGTGAGGTCACGTGTGAGAGCCGTGATGCGATCGAGCACCATATCGATGTCATGGTTCGCGGCCATGAGGGAAGCGATCGCAGTGACAGCGTCGAGCACCCGGTTACGATGCTCAAGCCAGCCAAGGCGAGTGGAATAATCTCTATTGACCATGGTCAAAGAGTGTACCTCTCGACATGGCGAGTGGTGAATGCCACGTTTAGGCTCGTGGGAAAGGGCCGTGAACGCCGGCCCTCGATCAGAGAGGATCACCATGAAGCTGCATTTCCTATCAACGGGGATCATGGAGTGCGACCACACGTGGCTGTTGCTCCAGGCCGGAAATACGATTAAAGACCGTAACAACAAGGACGCCCCGGCAGCGTGGGGTGAATGCCCTACCCATGCCATTCTCATTGAAACGGAAGAAGGCAGGATCCTGTGGGACACCGGCGTCCCGCGCGACTGGGAACAGAGGTGGGCGCCCACCGGCTTCCAGGAGTTTTTTCCCGTCCAGGAAGACCCCTCGGGCCCGGGCTATATCGACACTGCCCTGGCGGATCTCGAGCTCACCCCAGAGGATATCGACATCCTTGTTCTGTCCCACCTCCACTTCGACCACGCGGCAAACGCGAAGATGTTCGACAACGGAAAGACGCGCATCCTTGTGCAGTCTGATGAAATTGAAGGCGTAAAGACCATTAAGGGAGATTTTGCCGGAGCCCACCTCGTCTCCGACTTTGACGGACTCTCGATGGAGGCAGTCCACGGTGATACCGAGATCGTTCCCGGTGTCTCAGTGATCCACACCCCGGGGCATACGTGGGGAACGATGAGCCTCCGAGTTGACCTCCCGAACGACGGCACGAAGATCTTCACCTCAGATGCTGTGTACATGGGTGCATCCTGGGGCCCGCCCGCCATCGGCGCCGGCATTGTCTGGGACTCTGTGGGCTGGCTCGAATCAGTCGAGAAGCTCCGCAAGATCCAGGAAGAAACCGGAGCCGACGTGATCTTCGGCCACGACTCCGAGCAGCGGAAGTCGATGAGGATCGCACCGCACGGTTACTACAGCTAAGGAGAGCACGGGTGCGTGCCGCTGATGCGGCACGCACCCTGCAAGGAGATCACCATGATCAGCTACGACTTGAAGTGCAAAGAGGGCCATCGGTTTGAGGCAGTGCTCCCATCGATGTTCTCTGACAACCCGGATTGCGCATGTGGGGCTGGAACCTCACGTATACCCAGCAGGGTGAATACATCGGGAATGGCCTCAGCAGGTCCTTCTCGAGACGAGATGCCCAACACCTGGCGGGGAACCCACAGCGGGGACAAGGATTTCGTCCGGTCCTGGCACAAGAAGATGGTCAAGCGAGAAAAGCTGGAAGAGAAATATCCAGAGCTGGCAGGGGACCGCCGGCCCGTCCTCGCTCACGAGGGAGCTTTCGAAGCCGCTCCCGTCCGTGCGGGTGATGCTCTGGCAACTCAGATGGCCAAAGAAACATTTGGCAGCACAGCAAAAGCGGAAACAAAGAAGCCAAAGAAGCCCTAGCCGCAACTGTCCTCCTCACACACCTCGACCCGGGGTGTATTAAGCAACCCAAAAACTAAAACAGTCTTCAGAAAGGCAGACCGATGAAGATCCGTGGCGCAGTCCTCGAAGAGATGGGCAAAGAACGCCCATACAAGAACTCTGAACCCCTTAAAATTGTGGAACTCGACCTCGAGGGGCCCGGTCCGACAGAGCTCCTGGTGAAGATGACTGCGGCAGGAGTCTGCCACTCGGACCTCTCAGTAGTGGAGGGCAATAGGCCCCGTCCTATGCCCATGCTTCTCGGCCACGAAGCCTGCGGAACGGTTATGGAGATCGGCTCAGAGGTAGACGGCTTCCAGATTGGCGATCAGGTCGTCATGAGCTTCCTCCCGCGATGCGGGGAATGTAAAGCGTGCCAGACCGATGGCAAGCTGCCGTGCTCGGTTGGCTCCCAAGTCAACAACGACGGCGTCATGATGTCGGGAGAGATCCACATCGAGCGTAACGGTGAGAAGGTCTATCACCACCTCGGAGTCAGCGCCTTCGCCACGCACGCCGTGGTCGACCATCGCAGCGCAGTAGTCGTCGATCGAGAAGTCCCGCCCGAAATAGCCGCAGTCCTCGGGTGTGCAGTGCTGACAGGCGGCGGCGCCGTTCTCAACGCCGCCCAACCAGGTCCGGAGGATACCATCATGGTGGTGGGTCTTGGCGGGGTGGGCATGGCGGCCCTCATCACTGCCCTCGCCCAGGACGTCAAGGAAGTCATCGCGGTCGACGCCATGCCCTCGAAGCTGGAGAAGGCGAAAGAACTCGGTGCCCAGCGGACCTACACACCCCAGGAAGCAGCAGAACAGGGAATCACTGCAGACCGTGTCATCGAAGCCGCTGGCAATGCGAGAGCATTCGAGACTGCATACAACGCCATAGGCTTCGGCGGAACGATGGTCACAGTGGGCCTGCCCCCGGCGCACGCAAAGTCGGAGATCGCCCCTCTCAACCTCACGGCAGCTGCCCGCACAGTGGTCGGCAGCTATCTCGGCTCAGCAGTGCCGTCGAGAGATATCCCGAATACGCTCGGCTCTACCTTGAAGGAAAACTGCCGGTCGCTGAGCTGATCTCATCGATCATCCGTTTCGAGGACATCAACGTCGCCATGGACGAGCTGGCCGATGGCAACGCCATCCGCCAAGTCATCGTCTTCGACGAGCAAGGAGAATAGATCATGCCGCTCACCCCTCCCATCGCCCCCGACATCATCGAGAACCTGATCGGCAGAATACCGACCAGCTCGTTCATCAACGGAGACTTTATCGGCGGAGAAACGGACCTCTCCGTTGAGAACCCGGCCACGGGTGAGGAGATCATCAAAGTTGCCAGCGCAGACGCGGCGAAGATTGGTATGGAGGCGCTCGACGCAGCATGTGAATCCGCTGCCGACTGGGCAGCCACAACCCCTCGTCACCGTTCCGAGATCCTGCGCAGAGCCTATGAGCTCTGCCTCGAACGAGCCGACGATCTCGCGCTGACAATGACCATGGAAATGGGCAAGCCTTTGGCCGAAGCTTATGGCGAGGTGAACTACGGAGCAGAGTTCCTCCGCTGGTTCTCCGAAGAGGCTGTGCGGATGAGCGGGCGGTTCAGACCGGCCCCTGCAGTGGCGGACCAGGACATCCTTGTCTATTCCCAGCCCGTTGGACCCACTCTCCTCATCACCCCCTGGAACTTCCCGTTTTCCATGGGAACACGCAAAATCGGGCCAGCACTCGCGGCAGGGTGCACTGTGGTGCTGAAGCCTGCGAACCTCACCCCGCTCAGCTCCCTCCTCCTTATGGAGATCCTGCGCGATGCTGGGGTGCCGGCCGGCGTCGTCAACTGTGTCGTCACTAAAGATTCCTCTACTCTCTCCAGCACCCTCATGGAGGATCCGCGCTTGCGGAAAATCTCCTTCACCGGCTCCACCCCGGTTGGTCGCACGCTGCTTTCTCAGGCCAGCCAGCACGTGCTCCGAACCTCTATGGAGCTGGGAGGCAACGCTCCTTTTCTCGTTCTTGAGTCTGCCGACATTGACAAGACTGTCGCTGCTGCGATGGCAGGCAAGTTCCGCAACAACGGAGAAGCCTGCACAGCCGCCAACCGGATCTACGTCCACAGGAAGGTCGCGGAAGAGTTTACGACGGCATTCACCGCCAAGGTGGAAGCACTCGTTCTCGGCAACGGGCTGGACGAGGGAACTACTCTCGGCCCGCTCATCGACCGCAATGCAGTCGAAAAGTGCCAGGAGCTTGTGGATGATGCGGTATCCAAGGGAGCCCAGGCGGTCCTCGGCGGCGACGCAGCAGAGGGGGCCGGCCACTTCTATCCCGCTACCGTGCTCACTAACGTTCCTAGAACCGCACGGGTCAATCAGGAAGAGATCTTCGGCCCCGTTGCACCGATCATCGTCTGCGACACGGTCGACGAAATGGTGGAAGTAGCGAACGATACCGAGTTCGGGCTCATGTCGTACGTCTGCGGACAGGACATCGACCAGGTCCGTGATGTCGTCGGCAGAATCGAATCCGGCATGGTCGCCGTCAACGTCGGTGTCGCCTCGGATCCCTCCGCACCATTCGGGGGAGTGAAGGAGTCCGGCATCGGCCGCGAAGGCTCCCACGAGGGACTCAACGAGTATCTGGAGCTGAAGTATGTGAGGGTCGGCTGAGCGAGGCGCCTCGGTTCGGCCGCCTCCAGTTGGCTGACCGTTTGCCACAACATGAGTCAGTGGATTCGTGGCGCTGATCCAGCGGCTCGCCGAGCTTGAAAGCTTGGGCCTGGCGATCTCGTCCAGAGTGGTGCAGCTTCCAGCAGAGCTGACCTGTGGTGAGGCTGTCGGTCATGGCGTGAGGGTGCTGTCGAGTTGTGACGGGCGGAGCCCGCATCGCACCCCTCTCCGCGTCGTTGCGCTGGGTGAGCCGGTCGGGGCTGAGTGTTTATCGTATTCGGCGCCGACGACCGCGTCGGCGTCGGCTGAGAGCAGGGCGTTGATCATAGTCTGTAGCAGGTTGCGCATGAGATCTGGTGATGTGTCGGCCAGGGCTTCCGCGAGCAGGCCTGCAGGGTCGACAATTTGAGGAGCGGTCATCGTGGTGATGTCCTTTCGAGTGAGAAGTAGAAGGCTTTCGCGAAGGATCCCACGGTGACCACGCTCATATCAGCAACAACGTTCACGACCACCATGCGGTTACACCACCCTAAGGGGCACCACTCACATCCACGTCACGACAGGCATCCTTCCTTGGCGTCGAGCCCCTAATCAGCGATACATGCTGGCAACCGACCGTGGTGGCAACGCCCCGGATCATTGGATAGGCAGGGGCAAAGCACAATGTCCGGGCGGCTGGCCGGCAATCCCGATCAACACTCGCCAATCAGGACCTGACAACAAGGTAACGGGCACGCAGGGGTACGACGGTCCACGAGCGGGTGTTCGAGTCCACGGGAGGTCAGCATGAGCACGGTGAAACGCGAAGCCTCGGGTTGCCTGCGAACGTTTTTGTCGGGTCGCTGGTAGGCACGCTATCCCGCGCCCGATGGTGACCCGGCGCGAACCAAGGACGACAAGGCCCTGATGTTCGCAACCAAGACGGATGCACGCACGTGGCTCGCGTTGATACGCTCGAAGGTCTCGCCGAACCTGTAGAACCGTCAGCGGAGGTTGCAGCCCGTCGGCGTGTCGAGACCGACGCTGAGCAGGCACGTTCCACGTGCTTCGAGGAGGATTCAAAGCGTTGGCGGCGGGTGATCAAGACCGAACCGAAACTCGCATCGCCTCGTCCGCAAAGGCTCGGAGTTGGTCGGGGCCTGGGGCGACGTCATGGAGGGAGATCTCCATTTCCGCTTCCCAGCGCTCCATCGCAGCGATTGAAATGGCCACGAGGAGATCGTCCTTCGAAGCGAAGTAATCATAGAAGCTGGAGCGGGTGATGCCGGCGCGCTCACTCACTTTTGTCGGCGTGAAGCCCGCGAGGCCGGCGGAGGCGAGCACCTCTTCCCCCGTCGGGGAGGTGATTTTGGGCATGGTTTAATTGTGCGCCGCCTGTCAGGGTGGGCGGGAGCCTGACTATGGAGTTGTGCTCACTGAGTTAGCGACTGCTCGCGGGGGAATGTGCCCTCTGTCAGCGGGAGCGTTCTCGGCCGGCTTGGGCGGTAGCCTCTGCACCGACTGCCGCGAGTGAGACGGATCCGTTCGGTCGGGCGGCGGTGATGAACCCCAGTCGCTCGCGTGAAGGCGCGTGTTTGGTGGACTGATCGAAGAGGTCAATGGTGGGTGCTGGCTCAAGGACGACCATTAAGGCAAGGTTGGGACCGCGGTCCCTTGTCAACCGCTCATGGGGGAGTAGGTTGAGGTGATCTAGGAATGAGGCTGTGGATCATGAAAATGTCGAGGCTACTCACGCTGACTGCGATGCTGGTCGTGCTCGTAATCGGCCCATCAGCCTGTACTTCAGTCACGGACGATACTGCAACGATATCTCCGCCTTCTGCGACAACGACAGCGTCCGATCCATCGGAAAGCCCATCGGAGGATGACACTGTTGTCGATGAGCCTGAAGCGCCCCCGGTGGGCACTCCTGCGGCTGTTGCCTGGGAGGCTCTCATGGGTCCGGACGGCGAATACGCCGCATCGGCCATGTATCTGGCCATCATCGACGAGTTCGGTGACGTGGAGCCTTACGTCTCGATCCAGGCTGCTGAAGAGCGCCACAGCGAGGCCCTCATCAGACAGCTCTCGATGGTTGGGGTCGACGCGCCGGAGAATCCGTACATCGGCGAGATCGAGCCGCCGGAGGATCTGGAAGGGGCCGCGTCGGCGGGGGCTGAAGGCGAGGTCGCCAATATCGAGATGTATGACCGACTGCTCACACAGACAGACGATGCTCGGCTCACGCGCGTGCTGACGAACTTGCGTAGCGCCTCTGCCGACGTTCACCTGCCGGCCTTCGAAGCCGCGGCCGATAACGGTGGAGTCCTCACCCCGGAACAGATGTTGGAATTCAGGCGCGGACCGCGGTAGGCGCGTGGGGCATTGTCTTGCGGGGTGTCGTCAGGCCGGCCGCTCGACCTGCGTTCAGCCTGCTGGCGTGCGCGGAACAGGCTGTCGTGCACCGTCGTCAGACGGCCGTCCGAGGTTTTCGTGTCCCGTGGACGCGCCTCGCAGGCGACCAGCTCCCTATCCGAGGAGGCGACCAGCTCCGTGAGGCTCTCTGGAGTGAACAGCAGGCCTTCTCCGGAGGGTCGTTTGACCCCGTTCAGATCCGGCGGGTGGTGACCGACGATGAGGAGCGTGCCGCCCGGCGCGACGGCCTCGCCGAAGCTGTGAAAGACCTTTTCGCGCCGTTTGCTGGGTAGGCGGAGGAAGTGGACGGTGACGTGGTCGTAGGCCGCGACCGACGGGGACCATGCTTCGACGTCCTTGTGCATCCACTCGATCCGTTCGGCGACGCGCGCCGCCTCTTCTCAATTCGAGACTATTCATCCGTTCGTCGAAGGAAACGGGCGCACCGGACGAGCTCGTGTTCATGCGCTCATGCATGAAAGCGGGCTCGTTCGGCATACGACTGTTCCTCTGTCAGCGGGATTGCTCAGGGAAACCGGACGATACTTCGACGCTCTCACTCAGTACCGCGCGGGCGAGGCCTGGGGGTAATTGAGACTATTGAGGTCTTCCCCCAGGTCGGACATTCATCACTGGACAGATTTACTCCTCATTAAGCCCAAATGCAGTTGACACCTGTTCGATGGTGAATTGCTGACGGAGTCGGGTAGCGCTGTTCTGGTTGGCGAACATTCCGGTTCTCCAGAAACCCTGACCGCTGGGGACTGTGTGGCTCCACTGGACAGGGACGGCCCATTCAGCAACGTTGTCGTTTTCATCTCCGTCGCGTCTGTAGTTGCCATCAAGAGCGAGTGACGCCAAGAGAGTCTCGGCTCCTTGGTATTCAACTTTGAGCTCATCGAAGCGTTCAGCTTCGCCAAGGACGGTGCCGACTCCCACATATCCATCTTTAGGAATACAGGCGAAGACACGTGCGCCTGGCTTAAGGTTCTTCAGAGTTCTGCTGAACCACTCGCCACCGCCTGCGGACACGAATCCGTACTTCCGTCCATCAGACCACTGTCGACCGCCTTCATACTCGCCGAAGGACACATACCAGTCGGTACCGTTCCACCGCTCACGGGTCTTTGATCGGCGTGAAGATGCTGATGTAGGCGCGGCTTGGCTTGTCGGCTCAACAAGCCAAGAGCGTGCGAAGTATGAGTTTCCCCCATCGACAAAGTGTCGGAAGAACACCACGTTAATAGGAAGGGCATACTCCTCATGGAGGAAGCGAACAATACGTTCAGTTGCGGGATCCACGCTCGACGCGACGATAGTGAGGACCTGAGAGGAGTTCACCTCGAGTGGCAGCGTTTCGTTGAACATCTCCGCAAAGGCTTCTTCAAGTGCAATGCCCGGTTGGTAATTTTCGAAGATTGCTTGAATATCGGCTCGGCCAAGAGTCGCCACCCACGAGCCATAGTCAATGACCTGGGCTGTGGTCTCCCGCGGAGTCTTATCTCTCTTTAATTCGATGACATAGACAGCAGCGGTTTCATCAAGAGCAAGGAGGTCAATAAAACCGCCGTGCGCGGTAGGCACCTGGCGGCCAATAATAAGGAGGGCCTCGCCGAGCATTGAAGCGTCCGACTCTATGTAGGATTCGAGCTGAGATTCGAGGCTGACAGCCGTCGGGACGACTCGTGTTAGCTTCTCGCCATCTACTCGCCAAAGCCCCATTTCAGCAGGCATGACATCTCCACTCGCATTAGGATTTCAGGTTTCTTCTCCTAGCCTACTTTGATCTCCACAAGGTGGATGCACCAACAGCTCATGAGCTGCACTCGGAGCGACTGGCCGGACTTCGTCGGCGCGGTTGAGACCTTGCTCTGCCTATGCGAAGTACGTAGATGCTTGAATCACCCCTGAAGGCGTAGAGGGGAGAATTGTCCATCTCCTGAGCGAAACAATTCATGAATAGTTCGCTGGAAACGTGCCGCAGCGCCTTGGGGCCTCGGTGAGAGCGACCGGTGGATTGCTCTTCTGTAGGGTGGGTGCACTGATAGGTGCGTGAGAGGGTCGAGGCATGAAGGTGAAGAAACTGGTCGCTGTGATTGTTGCCGGGTCAGCGGTCCTTGCTGCCTGCTCATCTGCAGATAACAGCACTGTTGATGGTAGCGAGCGCTCTTCTGATGACGATCTTCAAGAGTCTGTTGATGTGGGGGAGCTGGGTGACGAGGCCGGTGAAGAAGTGGAGCCTGCAGAAGAGGCAGCTGCCGTAGTTCTCGAGCCCACGACCCTTCTCGTTACCGGTGCTGATGCGAGTGAAATATCTATTGCGATGAGTGAGCAGTTCTTTGAGTCCTCACCCGGAGCTGTTGTGACTGATGAAGAGCTTCAGTTGGAGGCGGCTTCGCTCGGCATGGCCTATTCTGTACCCGTCCTTGTCGAAGGAGACGCGATCGCTGACGAGCTGGAGAGGCTTGACGCAACCTGGGTAATCGCCGTCGGCGTTGAGCTCGAGGACATGGAAGACGTAGACGCCATCCCCGCAGTCCTTCCTGCAGAAGCGGAAGAGGAGTCTGGCTCTGAGGACAGCGCCGAGGAGAGCACCGGGGTGAGCGCCGAGGACGAGGCTGAATCCGATGTGGCTGGTGGGGAGCCACGCGTGCCGGATGAAGGGGAGGAGATTGAGGTCGATCCTTCTCTTACGGTCGTGGCGCCCGAGGGAGAAGGCCTTGATACTCTGCTTTCTTTGGCTGAAGGGGAAGCTTTTACTGCTCCGCAGCTGACTGATGTTGAGCTGGAGCATGACATTGATCTGCTCGATGGGGTTGTCGTGCTGACCGATGGCAGCTCGATTGCGGCGGTCGGTACGGCCCATGCGGCTGGTGCGGACATTGTCCTGTCCCCGGCTGACCCCGAGGGTCGAGCGAAGCGATTCAGGCTGTAGGATCTGCCGACATTGTTGTTGGGCTGTTCGAAGAAGAGCTTGAGGACTTTGAGTGGCAGCTGGCTGCCGCATCAACCGGTGTTGAACTGCCGGGTGGGACCCAGCATGTGTTCGGAGGGAAGCGCTATATTGCCCTGTACGGCTCTCCCATCACACCAGCACTTGGGCTGCTCGGCGAACAGGATGTTCCCTCCACTGTTGCTCGTGCAGAAGAGATGACGGAGCCATACCGAGCTCTGACCGATGACACGGTTGTGCCGGCTCAGGAGATCATCGTGACCGTTGCGGCCGGGGAGCCGGGCGATGATGGAGACTACTCGAACGAAGGGCCTATTGAGTGGTTCATTCCCCTCATCGAAGCTGCGGGGGACGCGGGCCAATATGTCATCCTCGACTTCCAGCCCGGCAGAACTGACTTCCTCACACAGGTCCAACAGTACGAGGAACTTCTCGCCTACCCGCACGTGGGAATAGCTCTCGACCCGGAGTGGCGGCTTGGTCCTGATGAAGAGCCCCTTACACGGATCGGCCATGTTGAGATCGATGAAGTGAATGAGGTTATTGCTTACCTCAGTGACTACGTCCGGGCGAATGATCTTCCCCAGAAGGTGGTCATCCTTCACCAGTTCCAGCTTCAGATGATCCGCGATCGGGACCAGCTCGATCTATCTCGATCTGAAGTTGCTCTGCTGATCCATGCAGATGGTCAGGGGAGCCAGGGGGCAAAAGCTGCTACCTGGCGGGCCCTCCACCAGGATGCTCCAGAAGGAATTGCGTGGGGGTGGAAGAACTTCATTGATGAAGATCTTCCCATGCTCACCCCGGAAGAGACCTATGCGGTGGAGCCGATGCCGGAGTTTGTGTCCTACCAGTAAGTGATGTCAAAAGCCTCGCGTGTTCCTATGAAACCCGCTGGAGCGTTGAGCTTTGCCGATAATGAGTTCTATTTTGACCCGCTGGTCTCCCCATTGATGGGAAGGCGGGAGCGCCCCCTCTGGTCCCTGTTGGTGGGCATTTTTCGTGGGTTGAATGAATCTTTGAAGTTGTTAATTCGATTAACGCTTGACAGGGTGCTCGGGGTGTGTAACTTAGAGCTAGATCGAGAAGTTCGACGCTAAGCCCCTCGGCTAGTCGACTAGCAACCGCGTTTCGTGCACGGTGCTCCCGAAGGAAGATCGGCCCCCGAGCAAAAGCTCGGGAGGAAGTATGCGATATAGGAAAATTCTTATGAACCCCATGGACGATGCGCCGGATGCGCACGAATACATTTTCATCGAAGGCCCAGACGTCACTGTGGAAGACTGCAGTAAATACAAGTCTGGTCACGGTGTCCATTTCATCCAGGTCCGGCTTGCCTCTGAGGAGCGGAGAGTCGCGGCCGAAGTGACCGCGGTAGATGGTCATTACATCGACTTCAGAACAGAAGCAGGCACCCAGCGCCGCTGGAACCACGACCCCCAGCGCCTGCTCAAAGTGCAGGAGATAGCTGCCCGGGACCCCGAGGCGAGGACTGTCTGGTCGGAAAGATACCACCTCCTGACCGTGTACTCGGAAGAGCCCAGCGGGTCTGTTGTCGGAACTCCAGTCACGCTTGCGCCGAGCCCAACGGACTGCGGCTACAGCCTGTAAGCCGCTGCCGAGGGCAGCCGAATCGCAGTGTGTTCTGACCATTGAAATCAGCTGTTTCAGCTGAGCTCTCGAGGTCGAAACACGGGTCGGGTAGAAAAGCAGAATATTTCTGTCCGACCCGTGGGCCCATAATAGAAGTATCGATCGAGAAGTTCGACGTGAAGCCCCTTGGCTTGTCGACTGGCAACCGCGTATCGCACACGGTGCCTCCAAGGGAAGATCGGCCCCTGGGTAAAAGCCCAGGCGGAAGCTAGCGACAAAGGACATCATGAACGACAACAAGCGCCGTGAGGCGCATCCTCCGGCGGACAAGAAGCACAGATTCACCGAGGTCTACTCCGGTAGCTCATGCCGGTCCAGCAAGAGCGGCCACTATCTTTCAGCTGAAGACTACGAAGCAGCGGACCAGGATACCTGGGAAACCGTTATCCTCACCGGTACCCATGGGAAGTTCATTCACATCATCTCGGGCGAAGGCTCGGGGCGGGTATGGACTCACTCCCGTTTCCTGGTGACCGCGATCCGCCTTCTGCACTCTGAAGGTGGAACCGTTGAACTGCACGAATCGAAGGGAATCCTACGAGCGACGAATGGCCTGATAAGAGCGATCACCAGAGTGGCAGCGGAGGTCACTCCATGCGAGTACTCGAGGCCTGAGCTGCCAAAACCTCTACCCCGAAGCATCTAACCTTCATCAACCTCGAATCAGTGCGGGAAGCATTTAGCTCCCCGCACTGATTCATCTCTTTCACCGCGACAGCGGTGTCTTCTCAGCGGTGCAGCCACGAGGCTGCGCCGCTTCTTCGCACTCAGTGCCACAGGATTTGACCGAAATTCAATCACCCATCGTGGGGCACTGCCTGGCTCAGGTCGGGCCCCACTCGATTGCCCTGGCGGGGCTAGATACGGATAGGACAGATATGTTCGAGCACGAACACCAGGCCATGCGCTTTTCCAAGAAGACTTTTGAATGGAGCGAAATCCTTGTTTTTGACAGTGTCGAGAAGGCCTTCTGTCAGCATGGCCGCCCGCATGTCACCAAGGTTGAAGATGCTAGGGCGGCGCTTCACGGCAGGTGGGATGAGGTTATCGTTGCTGGCGTTGATGCTCCCTATGTCAATTTTGTGACGAGTGAGGGCCTGATGCGGATGTGGGCGCATGAGCCTAACAAGGTTGAAGCCCTCCGCATCCGAATCGACGAGGGTGACGAGGTGTGGTGGTCTGAAGAGGCGCAGATGATCGCAGTGACATTCGAAGAGTTGACTGTCATGATCGGCCTTGAAGAAGGAGAGGCCACGGAATGTGTGGCTCTCGAATGTGAGTAGCTAGCCAAGGCTGTGGAAACGACACTAGCCTTGCGGTTAGGCCCGGGGTCTGCTGAAGGTTTAGGTGACAGCTTGTTTTCATGCCGCTGTTGCGGCGGGTGTGTTCATCATGGTTTCGAATTTGATCGGAGTCAAACGTCCCAAGCCTGCTTGTCGGCGCCGACGATGATAGGTCCCTTCGATCCAGGCCATGATCGCACCGCGCAGCTGGTCACGAGTGGCCCAGCGCCGACGATTGAGAACGTTGTTCTGTAGCAGAGCGAAGAAGCTCTCCATGGCTGCATTATCGCCAGCAGCCCCGACCCGGCCCATTGACCCGACCAGTCCGTGGCGATTCAGCGCGGCCAAGAAATCTCGGCTACCGAACTGGGCGGGAAACCCTCAAACGCAACCACTGATTCAGTTGCGGAAAAGAGTCAGTGCCGCAGAGGAGTCAGTGGCGCACGCGTGAAACGGCTCGAGGATATCGTTCTCTGGCGAGATTCTCTCATTAAACTTGAGAGAATCTCATGACGCCTGAGAGAGCCTCGTTGCACCTGAGAAAGCTTGGTTAGATCTGAGCGCGTCTCTTTAGGCTTCCGAATTTTCGGGCCGAATGGTGTCGGGGCCTTCTGTCTTGCCTTCCCAGATCTCCTGCGCGTGCTTAACGGCGGACTGAAAGTGGTCAGCGGCAGCTGCCTCGAGGTCATCGAGCATGTTCTCCACGAGCTTCGGAACAAGGGCAGAGTCTGTTCCGTAGTAGTGGATCTCTGCCACCACTTCGTGGAGCATCTCAGAGATTGATTGGGGTTTGTGAACTACCCGTACGTTCCCATCATCGTCAGCCATGTAAGGACTCGGCTCAATAACTGTGACAAGGTGGCGGAAGATCCGGTGGATCTCGTGAATCGACTGTGCTGCCGTGGCGGGGTCATTGACGCTGGCGGAGAGTGCCCGGTCGATGATGTCAACTAGCTGACGTAGTCCAAAGGCAACATCCTGGTGGAGTTCCCGCTCGGTATGCACTTCGAAGGACGAATGGATGAGCCTGATGTCAGCGTCGCTGAGCTCGCCATCCCACCACACTCGTAGTAGCGGCTGGCCGGTAAGAACGAACTCGCCAACCGATCGGTCGATCGTAATGATGGCATCATTGCGTTCAGCCCACGTCATGAGCCTGCGATAGTTAATCCACACGAGAGCACCGTGACCATTTGCTTCCACGCTCTCTCGTGGATCGCCAGGACTGGGGGACCAGCCCGGCCCCATGCTCGGATCAACCTCTGCGTCTTCGATTGGGTAGAGACGCTTAGCCAGTGCGACTGTCTCATCGCCTATCTCAGAAATGGCATTGGCCACTCGCATGGAACCCATGATGATGCGAATAAAGGCGAGGAAGAATCCGAGACAGCCAAGAACAAGTATGAAGGCAAGGGAGACTGATGCTCGGGGAACGAACCCCGTGAGCTCCTCATCGTTGGTCCACACGTTTCGGATCACCGTCAGCGAGTAAATGAAAGTGCCGAGGAAAATACCCATGGTGGCTTGAACAACCCGGTTCCGGAGGAAACCGGACAGCATGCGGGGACTGAACTGGCTGGCCACCAGCTGGAGCACAACAAGAGTGATCGAGAACGTCAAGCCAGCAACCGAAATAGTAGCTGAGGCAATCGTTCCAAGAACCTCACGGGCAGCATCCGGGCCGCCAGCAAACACGAAATCAAGCGTCGACTCCGACAGGTTCTTCTCCAAAGAGGGAAGGAAGAGTCCAAGTAGCAGAGAGATAAGAACACATGCTGCTGGCACCGACCAGAACGGGCTCCACATCCGCACCCACCAAGTACGTTTAGGAATATCGGGGATCGCTCCACGGAACCGGTAAACATCTTCCGCGCTACTGGAATTCTGATCGTTGTTGCCCACACCAGCATTGTCGCACTAACGGGAGTCAAACGGTGCTGCTATGTGGGGAATGCCGTTAGTGCTGGGTAAAGGAGCTCTCGGTGTTGTAAGTGGCTGTGTCTGGAGGCTACTCGGAATGATAGTGGTTAGAATCCAAAGCCCAGGATGTTTGGTGGGGCTGAGCGAAGCACAGGGGGTACCAACATCGAACCGGTCTTGTCCACTACGGTTCTCGACAACAATGCAAACATTCTCGTGGCCTCGTACTCGCACCGTACCGGGTGAGTACATGCGATGCTCGCCACGCGCAATCTTCGGATCGGTGCCGCAGATACCGGCGGCAGCGACCTCAACTACGAGCTCGCCCTCGCCCGCAGTAGGGGTGTCTTTCTCGACAATCTTCAGGCTTCCGTCGCTCTGATACTCGTATGCCAACATGTCAGCTCTACATCGATAGACATGGCTCACGCAGAACAGTATGGCCACCTCCAACACTACGCCGAGATGAAAGGAAGTGAGCTGATAGGAATGTGGAACTGATAGTGAAAACGTGCGCGGTTTTTGTCCAGATGGGGTTGGAGCCCACCCAGCGGTGACCGCAATACCAAAAATTGGTATTGTAGGTGCATGGCTCGTAATACATCGATCAGTCTTGATGATCATTTTGCTGACTTTCTTGCGAAGGAAGTCGCCTCCGGTCGTTACGGATCCGTGAGTGAGGTTGTCCGAGCAGGCCTTCGTCTGCTCGAGGATCAAGAGCTTCATTTGGCGGCCCTGCGATCAGCTCTTGTTGAAGGAGAGGAAAGTGGCGCGCCGGAGGAGTTTGATTTCGATGAATTTCTTGCAGCAAGGCGGCCGTGAAACCTTATCTCCTTGTTCCCGCTGCACAACGGGATCTCTCTGCGATCTGGGACTACACGCTTGAGGTGTGGGGCGCGGCTCAAGCCGAGCTATATATAGATGACTTGCGGGATGGGATTAAGAAAATTGCGGCAGACCCGTCCCGAGGGCGCCGATGCGACGACATTCGAGAAGGATACCGTCGTTATCCGGTGCGGAGTCATATTGTTTTCTACCGGGAGCGAAGCGACGCCGTTATCGTGGTTAGAGTGCTGCACAAACGAATGGATGTATGGCAACACGTAAGGGCTGTGGAATGAATGGGAGACCGCTTTGTTGCTTCTAGGTCGATTCGATAGAGGCTCCCATGATGATTACCCAGCTCATATCAGGCCCGGCAGTACTGTAGGAATCTAGCTCACGCTGAGGGGCACGGCCCTCACGAAAATTGTTGCTCTGAGTAAGTGAGAATTCTGGTTACTAATCACAGATAAACGCTGAGGTTTCGACATTTAAGAATTGCGAAATGGGGAGTAAAAGTCTTGCTTTACGGGGAGTGAATCCATTGCAGAATGGGGAGTAAAACCGTTGCGGAGTGGGGTGTGGTGGCGTCATGGCCTATTATCCTCGAGTTGCGGACAGTGTGCTCAGTGAGCTTCTGGGTGGGATGGGTGCCGTCCTCATTGAGGGGCCGAGAGCATCTGGAAAGACCTCTACTGCACTCCAGCAATCTGCCAGCTCAATCCGACTGGACCGGTCGCCTGAGCTAGTGCAACTTGCTGAGCTCAGCCCTGATGAGCTCTTGCGTGGATATACGCCTCATTTAGTTGATGAATGGCAGCTTGCTCCGACCCTGTGGAATGCCATGCGCCAGGAAATTGATGAGCGTCAGAAACGCGGACAGTTCATCTTGTCGGGTTCTGCGATGCCATACGACGACGTAACCAGGCATTCCGGTGCGGGACGGTTTGGAAGACTGCGAATGCGCACAATGTCCCTGGCCGAAAGTAGGGCTTCGTCAGCTGAAGTGTCGCTGTCCGGATTGGCATCAGGCGCGAGAGTACAGGCCACGTCTCCACTTACGTACCGAGATCTCGCCGAGCAGGCAGTGCGAGGTGGGTGGCCCGGGCTGCTGGATGCTGCAACCAGACAAGCAATCGTATTCAATCGTTCCTATGTGGACGATCTGTGTGAAACCGAGATCATGGGCGCGACCGGCATACGGCATAATCCGGAGCATTTGCGTCGCCTTATCGAATCGGTCTCTCGAAATATTTCGGCAGAAGCAACGTTGAAGAGCCTTTCTGCTGATATTTCAGGTAATAGCGACCACCTTGATCGAAAGACGGTCTCGAATTACATGGACGGCCTCAGGCAGGTCTTTGGGCTTGATGAGCTACCAGCCTGGAGTGTTTCCCTACGCTCTCGTTCACGTCTGCGGACCTCTCCGAAACTACACCTTGCTGATCCCGCTCTAGCATGCGCCGCCCTAGGCATTGGAGTCGATCGGTTGGCTCGTGATCCCGAGTACTTCGGCCAAGTTTTTGAATCAATGGTTGTGAGAGACCTTCGTGCCCTTGCCAGTGTCGAGTTCGGTCGGGTCTATCACTACCGTGACAATACTGGCCTGGAAATCGACGCCATCATTGAATACCCAGAAGACGGCAAATGGGGTGCCTGTGAGGTCAAGCTTGGATCCTCCAAGATCCCCGATGTTGAACGCAATCTCCTGAAATTGAGGAATGAACGGGTTGACTTGGACAAGCTCGGAGAGCCATCCTTCCTTGCCGTCATTACCGGTACTGAGTATGCATACACGCTTCCGAGCGGTGTTCATGTCATCCCGTTAGGGGTGCTGGGGCAGTAAGGAAGACGTTGCCATTTACTCCGGTGAGAGAACGGGCTTGACTAGGTTGCCCGCATCTTGGTGGGTAATCAGGAGGCTGTTGCAATGCGTAGATCGTTCATCGGGCTGGGAGTCGCTGCGGTTTTAGACTCGAGGTAGTTCACATTGCGGCGAGTTTGTGCGCCATGTGAGAGGATTCGAAAATGCCACTTCTCCCCATTGCGCTTCTGTTGCTCCTCGTAATCAGTTTGGGTACCTGCGTGGTGTTGATTCGCAAGATCAAGAAACTGGAATACGAGGTTGAGGAACTTCGGGATGAGGCTGAAGAGCGAGAACGAAGACCAGCCATCATCGCTCATGAAATTAGAACTCCGTTGGCACTCGTTCGTGGTGCTGCGGAACTTCTTGCAGAACAAACTCCCGGACCGCTAAACGATCGACAGCTCGAATTTGTCGAAACAATTACCGAAAACTTATCGCAGGTCATCGACATCTCGGAGAATTTCATTTCGCAGGTGCACTTGGCGGAGAACCCTGAAATCCAGAATTGGGAAACCGTAAATGTGCGGGATGTCGTATACGAGACTGCGCGGAACTTGCGGAAGGTGACCAGCGTACCGATACATGTGGATGCCCGTGGTGGCCCAATGCCAATCGCTTCGGATCCGAAACTCATCCGACAGCTCGTTTGGAATCTCGTGAATAATGCGGCAAGGCACGCGGGTGAGGGAGTGCCAGTATCGGTCCGCATCTCCCCATCTGAGAGCGGTGGAGTACTCCTGTCGGTGAACGATTCGGGCTCGGGTATGGGGGAGGAGGATCTCAAGAAGCTGTTTACGCCGTTTGCTACGGGTTCTTCCCGAAGGTCAGGTAGTGGCATTGGCATGATGGTAACGAAGCAGATTGTTGAAGCACATGGAGGGAAAATAATGATCGACTCTGAGAAAGGGTATGGAACCGCTGTTCTCGTCGCGTTGCCGGCAGGTGGTGGGCGCCTGTGACTAAGCCGGTTGCCCTCATCGTCGATGACGAAAAGCAGATGACATCAATTGTCTCCTTTGCACTGGAAGTGCAGGGTTTTGATTTTCATACCGCCCACAATGTGGCCGATGCCTGGCGAATTCTCAATACCTATTCGATCGATATTGTTGTCCTGGATGTCATGATGCCTTCCGGCTCAGGTATCGACCTTACGCATCGGATCCGAACGTTGTCGTCCAGCATCCCCATCATCCTGCTGACCGCCCTTGGCGCGGAGAAGGACAGGATTGCTGGCCTGGAGGCGGGGGCGGATGACTACGTGACAAAACCATTCAGTCCGCGAGAACTTGCGTTGAGAGCACAAGCCATTGTGCGTCGGTCCAATTCGCGATCTGATCACGACTTTGTGGAGTACGGTTCACTTCTAATTGACCGCACGAGATTGGCGGCTTCTTGGAAGGGCCGCCACCTGGATCTGTCGGACACGGAAGTCCGTTTGTTACTGGCTTTGTCCGGAGGTTACATCGTGAGCCAAAGGGAAATCCTCAATAGGGCGTGGGCAACGACCGAGATCGTTGGTGGGCGTGAAATGGTCAAGACGACCATCTATAGGTTGAGGCGGCAGCTGGCCAATCTGGAGGTTGAGGGCCTCGAAATCGAATCTCACAGGGGTCTAGGCTATTCCCTGAACGTTGAGGAATAGCTATTTCTTTGGCTGACCTCGTTCTTGGTGACAGCGTTGTTACCGAGTGTTACCTGGGGCTGTGGTGGTGTTACCCGGGTATAGCCAGGATATTCAGTGAACGGTGCCGTTGACATTGGAGTGATGGCGCCCCACTGAGTAAGGGATATTTCATGGCTGAAAAATCTAGAGGAAACTTGGGTGTGCTAGCGGCCCCGCGCGTCGCACCGCGTCTCCCGGAAGAAGAGCAAGCGCCTCTCTACAAGCGCCTCCGAGCGCAAGCATTCCTGGGAATTTTCCTAGGCTACGCAGGCTACTATCTGATTCGAAACAACGTATCGATTGTTTCTGCAGTACTTGAAGAACACGACGTGCTTGACGCACTGGGATTGGGCATTGTTGCGAATGCTGTTCTCTTCTCCTACGGTCTCTCCAAGTTCTTCATGGCGATGCTGTCCGACCGTGCGAACGCTCGCTACTTCCTCCCGCTCGGACTCGCATTGTCCGCGATCGTTAACCTGCTCCTTGCCTTCGTTCCGATTCTGACGGCGTCGGTCGGCATCTTTGCCACCATGATGTTCATCAACGGTTGGTTCCAAGGAATGGGTTGGCCGCCTTCAGGGCGTGTGCTCGTGCACTGGTTCTCGACCAATGAACGTGGCTGGATGACCTCGATTTGGAATTGTGCCCACAACGTTGGCGGCGCCGGCGTCGGTATTCTGTCAGCTTGGGCCCTGTCTGAATTTGCGAGCACTGAAGCTGACTGGACTCCGGCGTTCTGGGTTCCTGCAATTGTCGCTCTCGTTGTCGCAGTCATTGCCTTTATTCTTGTTCGTGACAGGCCGGAGGCCGTCGGTCTTCCCCCGATTGAAGAATGGCGAGAAGACCCGGCGAAGGTTGACGAGACCGCCGAAGAGCTGGAAATGCCGTGGAAGGATAAGCTGTTTAAGCATGTCCTCACCAACCGAGTGATCGTACTGCTGGCACTGACCAACGTGTTTGTTTACACCCTCCGTTACGGTGTCTTGAACTGGATTCCGATCTACTTGACGAATCAAATCCACGCCGCAAACATTACGGATGGCATCATCGGCTTCGCTATCTACGAGCTTGCTGGAATTGTCGGCACCCTGCTGTGCGGCTGGATGTCTGACAAGGTGTTCAAGGGATGGCGTTCCGGTGCGGGACTAGTCTTCATCCTGGGAGTTGGAATCGCGCTAGTTTTCTACTGGCAGATTCCTGCCTCAGCTCCGCTGTGGATCTTCTACGTTCTGATTGCAATCATTGGTGGCCTGATTTACGGCCCAGTCATGCTCATTGGCCTGATGGCAATTGACATGTCTCCGACAAATATTGCTGGAACAGCAGCTGGTTTCACCGGAATGTTTGGATACCTGCTCGGAGCTTCGCTCGCCTCCACAGGTGTTGGCCTGCTGGTCAAGCACTTTGGCTGGGACGTAACTTTCGCCTGCCTGGTAGGAATTGTTCTTCTGGCTCTCGTCTTTATGTGGGTGCTGGGACGAGATGAGCGGAAGATGATGATCGAGCGGGAAGAGAAACTCCGCGACATGGAGGAAGACACCAAGTAGACGCTCAATCATGACGTGTATCCGCCAGCACCAGATGCTGGCGGATACACTGACAATTATGCTCGTACGGTCTCGCTGGTGGCGGGCAAAGCTGCCTGAAATTGCCACACTCGTTATCCTCTCCACCGTCGCGCTCGGATTGATCGTTGTGCCCCGGATTGGTGCTTCCGAACTTGTGGTTCTGTGCTCGAACAATGTCTCAGCTTGTGAGGCCGTCAGTGCAGCTTATGAAGAGCAGAGTGGGCAACAGGTCACCGTCGTTCGTATGCCCACATCTCAAGCCTTGACTCGAGTGCGCGTTCCCAAGGAATCTGGAGAGTTCGATGTTTGGATGGGTGGACCGGCAGATGCGTATGCCATTGCTGCCCGTGAGGATCATCTTGCAAGTATTGAACTTGATGCTCAATCGGTACCGGACAGATTGCAGGACCCAGAAGGGCGATGGTACGGAATCTACGGAGGTATTCTTGCTTTTTGCGTTGCCAACTCGATTGAGCCACCAACCACCTGGGCGGAACTCAACAGCGACTCTTCTTACCGAATTGTACTCCCCAACCCGGTGAGTTCTGGAACTGCCGCCACGATCCTCTCTGTCCAGGTACAACGGCTGGGAGGTGAGAGTGCGATGGTGGACTATATGAAAAGCCTCGATGAAGCGGTGCTCTCATACACGGATTCGGGAACGGTCCCCGCCCATCTCGTAGCATCGGGTCGAGCCGATATTGGCGTTTCCTTCGCCCCTTACTGTGAAACTGAGAAGCTCCTTGGAGCGGACATTTCTGCAATCTATCCTTCCGACGGTACGGGTTTCGAAGTTGGGGCAATTGCAGTCTTGGAGGAAAGTAGGAGACAGGACGCCGCAATCCAATTTCTTAACTACGTAGTCTCGGATGAAGGGCAGCAAATTGGCGCCCAGGTTGAGAATCAGCTACCGGTAAGTGAGTCGCTCGAACCGAACTTGATCGGGCAGTTGGAGGAACTGGAGACCGCAATTTATGGCTGGAATATTCAGGAAATTGGAGCAAGCCGAGCCGGCCTGATTAATCTTTGGTTGAACGAGGTTCGCAACGGTGCGTACTAGCCCGCCGTCGGTGCAGGTCAAGAGAAACCGAGTCAGTGTTCGGACTGGTCTCATTGCGGTCCTCGCTTTCGCTTCGTTCTCTGCATATTGGATTGCTGTTGGAGAGCAGGGGACCCATCTTCTGCCGGTGGTGCGAAGAACGTGGGTTATGGGACTCGCCTCAGGCTACTTGGCTGCCTTGGTGGCAGTACCGTTAGCGTTCTACTATCGCACTGCGCCCCGGACAGCTAGGTTCCTAATCGGATTTGGTGCCTGTACTCCCATTGCCTTCGCTCCACTGACACTAGCGACCGCACTGGTCCAAGAACCTTTTAACCTTGACCCGTACGGCTCGGCAGTTATTGTGCTGTCGCAGGCGCTAGCCAACCTGCCGATTGCATTCCTGCTACAGGTGGGAACACTCGTACTGGTTCATGACAATCTTATTTTTGCGAGTGCGACATTGGGACTCGAGCCTCGTAGCACTGCTAGGCGCCTCTTTGGAAACCGCAGGAGATGGTCTTTTGTTGTTAGTGGAATGGTTGCATCGCTCTTTGCGGCATCGGATCCTTCGGTAACCCTGGTTTATGGTGGAACTCGGAGCTATCTCGCATCTCATATTTATCGGGGACTGAATGCAGGGATGCAGCCTGGTGCCGCTATCGGTGCGACTCTCGCACTTCTATTGCCTGCCGTTTTTCTGGCAATTTACCTCACCAGGACGATCATGTCCTCATGGTCTGCCGGTGGCCTGCTCGCATTCGGTCAAGCTGATGTCAGTACTTACTTTGGGAGGCAGAGGTTATACCAATTCATGAGTTTTGCTCTGCTGGCTCTGATTGGACTTGTCCTGGTGGTGATTATTGCAGGGGCACTTGGCGTAAATATTGGGGAAGTTCTCAACGCCAGTACGGTACAGACAACACTGGTGACGGTTATCGCCATAGTTGTCGGTGCTTCTTTGGTTGGGCTGTGGACAGCGCGACTCTCGAAGCGGGGATCAAGCTCGGCGTTCGTCGTTTCCTTTGTCCTGATCCTGAGCTTTCTTGTTTCTCAAACTGTCATGGGCATGGTTCTCTCTTCCCTGCTTCGCAATGCCGTCATCATCGGGCAAACTCCTGTGCTTCCGTCACTCGTTGGTGGTGGAGCATTCGCGGGAGGATACATTGCGGTCGGAATTGCCTATCTTTCCATCGCAACCCCAATAGCACACCTGACAATGAGTGGGATCTTGCGGAGCACCACAGATCTTTACGGTGCTGCACTCGATAACGGGGCCGACCGGTTTCGTGCCGTATTTACAGTACTTCCCGCTGTGGCGCCCCGTCTGGTTGTCATGATGGCGATCCTGTCAGGGATTATTTTGACGAGGCTTTCACCGATCCTGTTTGTGCAACCTCCCGGCTATGCCGCCCCGTCCACGAATCTTCTGACAATGGCATCGGCAGGGTGGGATGAGCATGTTTTTGCTCTTGGGGTCGTATCAGCGATTATCCCGGTGCTAGCTTTTGCCTACGCTGCAACTCATGAATTTCGAGGAAAGGGACGTAAGAACGCGTGACCGAACTGGAATGGCAGAATCACCGTGAGCACGGCAATACCGAAACGGGACTGGTGGTGCAAAACCTGAGGGTCTCCTTTGACAAGCCAGTAATTCGGGGCGTCAACCTTCGCGTTGATGAAGGCGAAATACTGAGTCTGGTGGGCCCTTCGGGATCGGGAAAAACAACTCTGTTACGAACCATTGCTGGCCTACATGCTCATGCAGGTGGGAGGATCTTGATCAACGGACGCGATATCAGTGACGAACAACCACAGCATCGCAAAACCGGCTCAGTGTTTCAAACGCCGGCACTGTTTCCCGACTTAACAGTCCGAGAAAATATCGCTTTCGGATTAGATGACGCGATGATGAGTGACAGCCGCCGTGATGATCTGGTCGAGATTGGCATGACCATGATGAATATCGCGCAGCTTGCTGATTTACGACCGGATGTCCTCTCCGGAGGGCAGGGTCAGCGAGTTTCGTTTGCTCGCACTATTGTCCGTAGGCCGCGCGTACTTTTACTTGATGAGCCTGTCGCTCATGTGGAGGTGGCCCTAAAACACGCAATTCACAAGGACATCACCACTCAAGTGCGCAGGATGGGGATGAGCGCAATCTACGTCACCCATGACATTAGCGAGGCCTGTGCGCTGGGTGATCGGATCGCGATCATGAACAACGGTCAGATTGTTCAAGAAGGCACACCGCGGTGGGTGTACCAGCATCCAAACAGTGCTTTCGTTGCGGAGCTCATGGGAGTGGTCAACGGGTTTGCTGCGAGGGCGATCAATAGGACAGGCGATCTAGCGCATGTGAGACTTGGCAAGGCGACATTGTCATTGCCGTGCCAAGACAGCGTGGTAAATGGTCCTGTCACGGTGTTTGTTCCTCCCGAATCTGTGGACCTTTCCGATGCTCCCCAGAGGGAGGGATTCATGCTTGGACAAGTTATCGAAGCAGGATTCGCCCGAACCCATATGGTTTACGACATTGAGACCGATTTCGGGACGCTTGTCGCCCACGACTCCACGCAAAAGGCTCCACGCCAGATTGGAGAACGAGTCTGGTTTCGGGTCCGTGACGGCTGGGTTATTCCACCTGAAGACTAGTCACACCACAGGCATGACAAGATAGCCACGTGGTAGAGATTTCTGAAGAAGAGTTCGAGGAAGCCGTCGGTGACGCTCTCGACCTGGTACCGCCTGAGCTAATGAATGCGGTCGACAACGTCGTGTTCCTCATTGAGGAGGAACCGACCGAGGAGCAGATGGTCGGCACCGAGCTGGTTGATGGTCAGCCGGGCCTACTGGGACTCCACGAGGGGACGGCACTGACCGATCGAGACGATGGCTGGTCTGGAGCCCTGCCCGATACGATCTTCATTTTCCGTGGCACCATGTCGAGGCTGTGCGAGAGCAGAGAAGAATTGACCGAGGAAATTGCCGTCACAGTTACTTACGAAATTGCTCATCGCTTCGGGATCGATGATGATCGTCTCCACGATCTTGGATGGGCATAGTGGCGGGGGAGTAGGCGCAACTTCAAGAGAGCAAGTACCTCCTGTGTTTAGTGCAGGGAAAACGCCTTCTCATTTAGGCAACGTCTGATCCTCTTCGCCGCGGATGCTATATCTCCTGGTAGGGGTCCAATTGTGCCATATGCAAGTTTGTCGGGATCTTGTTATTCACCAATCGTTCAGCTGGTGCTTAACAACCGGGGTGAACCAGTGGCGGTTTTGTGCGAAAGTGAGTGGTATGGGACTACGCCACATCATCGCTAACGGCCAGCCCCGGAGCACGATCCTGCTCCTGCATGGCTACGCCGAACACTCCGGTCGCTACTCGCACGTCATCGAGCGTTTCGCTGCGGCTGGATTCGATGTGTTCTCGTACGACCAGCAAGGGCACGGTAAATCCGAAGGGAAGCGGGCCAGGGTTGATGTAGCAGACCTGATCGCCGATCACCGGGTAGCGAGGATGATGGTGGGGGAGCGAAAGCGTACAGAGAATCTCATGCTCTTCGGTCACTCCATGGGAGGCCTGGTAACCGCGGCCTCCGCACTGATTGATCCTAGTGGGGTGGATGCTGTTGTGCTCTCGGGACCGGCCTTCCGCCAATTCCCGGAGACCGCACACGTGGTCTCCCGCATGGGCTATCGCCTCGCCAGGCTCCTGCCGGGTGTGCCGACGGTGAAGCTCGATGCTGGGCTGGTCAGCCGCGATCCGCTCGCTGTACGCAAATACGAGCGTGATCCGCTGAACTACCACGGCAGGGTACCCCTGCTGACAGGGGCTTCCATGGCGGTCCAGGGCCGCAGGGTTTTGGATCATGCTCGCCTTTGGGATAACAAGCTGCCTCTCCTTGTCATGCACGGGGAGGATGACGGGCTGGCAAACGTTGATGGTTCGAGGGAGTTTGTGGCCTCTGCCAGACTGGCGGGAGCACCAGCCCGGCTCGTGACAATCCCGGGTGCCTACCATGAGCTTCTGCAGGAGCTCGAGCGTGATGACCTGCAGGATCAGATGGTGGAGTGGATGATCGACCAGCTTGCTGAAAGCGGCCCTGCCTAGCAGACTCGGAGCCCTTCACTACGTACGGTAAAAGGGGTGAGTCCCATATCGTTCTTCCGTAAGAAAAATTCCGAGCCACAGGAGTCGGCACCCTCTGCTAATTCACCGGTTGAGGTATAGGGAACCGAAGTTGTGCGGTACATCTACCGCCGCTTCCTCGAAGACGCCACTAACGCTGACATCATCCGCGAATGCGAAGCCCTCGGCTATGAAGCCTACTGGGGCGGTCGTTTTACCAATGCAACGTTGAAGTTGATTCTGCGCCAGGAACGCTACACCGGCAATACGCTTCTTTGAAAGTCATTCAACCCGTACCCCGGACACCACGGCATGAAGAACACCGGGCAAGCACCGATGTACTTCGCCGAGGGCACCAATCCAGTCATCATCGACCGAACCACCTTCGACAAAGTCCAGCCCTTGTTGGAGGCCCGAACCGCACGAAACCGTCGCGCTGCTCACAACCAGACCATCACCGTGTTCTCTGGAAACGTGTGGTGTGGTCCTTGTTCTGCAAAGGCGCACCGGTGCCTGGCCTACCGGGACAAAGAAGGACACGAATTCCGAGGACGGAGGTGGCCACGCCGAATCAAAGGTAAGCCCAACCAGTGCGAAGGGCACATCGTGCGCGAAGGCCGAATCAAGGAGATTACTTGTCTACTCACCGGCACAACGACCTTCACTGATGAGCTCTTTAGCGCACGCGTTAATCGCGTGGTCATGACATCACCAGGTGAGGTCGAGTTTCAGCTACGCGACGGGCGGAGCTTCCAAATCGGCTACTCAAATGGCAGGTATGCCCGCCCGATTAGCGTCGAGGATATCGCGCTGCCTGAGGAGGTAGGGAACTGATGAGTCATAGAGTCGGGCAGATCCCAGCGACAAAGCCCGTCACTTGGTCAAGTCCCGTTGGGTGGTTTAGCGGGTTTTCCTTCGAAGCTGTTGGTTAGGCGCTGAGAGCGGGCAGGGAATCGGTGGTGATCGTTTTGTCCGTGTCGGGGACTAGGGAGAGTCTGGACCGGGTGAGGACATCGAATCCGAGGTAGCGCCGTCCTTCTGCCCATTCATCGGTCTGCTCAGCAAGGACAGCGCCCACGAGCCGGATGATCGCCTCCCGGTTGGGGAAGATCCCCACGCTATCGGTACGCCGCCGGATCTCCTGGTTGAGTCGTTCGTTGGGGTTGTTCGACCAGATCTGTTGCCACACATCTTTAGGGAACTTAGCGAAAGCCAGAATGTCTACGCGAGCGGTGTCCAGGTGATCATGGACGTCGGGGAGCTTGGCATCAACATAGTCCAGCAGCCGCTCGAACTGGGCGTTGACCGCGTCCTGGTCGGGCTGGTCATAGACGGAGTGCAGCATGGCTTTCACGGCCGGCCATAGGTTCTTCGGTGTGACTGTCATCAGGTTCGCCGCGTAGTGGGTCCGGCACCGCTGCCAGGAAGCACCAGGCAGGTTCGCGGCTATTGCTTCGATCAGTCCCCGGTGAGCATCCGAAGTCACCAAAAGGACCCCGGACAGGCCGCGTGCCACCAGGTCAGCGAAGAACGTGTTCCATGCTGGCCCGGTCTCTGAGGTTGCGACCTGAAGGCCGAGTACTTCACGGCGACCATCAGCGTTGACACCGGTGGCGATCATGACCACGGCATTGAAGACGCGTCCGCCCTCACGGACTTTCATGGTCAGCGCATCAGCCGCCACAAACGTGAAAGGGCCTGCCTCATCGAGGGGCCGGTGGCGGAACTGGGCGACTTGTTCATCCAGGTCACTAGCCATCCGTGAGACCTGTGATTTAGACAGGGAGTGAATACCGAGGGTTTTGACGAGCTTGTCCATCCGCCGGGTCGAGACGTCGGCGAGGTAGCAGTCCGCGACCACGGTGATCAGGGCTGACTCAGCACGTTTACGGCGTTCTAAGAGCCAGTCCGGGAAGTAGGTGCCCTGCCGGAGCTTGGGGATCTTCACATCCAAAGTCCCGACCCGGGTATCTAAGGGGCGGGTGCGGTAGCCGTTGCGCTGGGCGAGACGGTCAGCTGAGGGAGCACCGTATTCGGCTCCGCAGACGTTATCCGCATCAGCTGACAGGAGCGCGTTTATCATGGTCTGTAGGAGGTCACGCATCAGTTCAGGAGATGCCTCGGTCAGGGCTTGGCTGAGCAGGCCTTCAGGGTCGACAATGTGAGGAGCGGTCATCGTGGTGATGTCCTTTCGAGTGGGATGTGAGAGTTTCTTCGAAGGACACCCGCGGTGACCGTCTCCATAATTATGGCCATAGAAATAGTTACCCGGGCGCTACACCACTCTACGGGGCACTACTGGCACCTATGACAAACCAGTCGAGGATATTCATGCGCGTTACACCTCCATTGAATGCGTCTTGTGCTCCGTTGCACAATCACTTACGCGTTGCCGTGAGCATGGCATGCAGACCTTTGCACGACAAGCTATTAGTCAATCTCGACAGGGGTGTCGGAAGTTCAAGCGCGAAATTAGTGCTTCTGTGAGCGAAAGGAGGCAACATATGTGGAATTGGCGATCGTAAGTTGGGTAGATATAGTGGAGTTATTGAATAAAGCGAAACGAGGAGGTTTCTTTTGAACGCCCAAGCACCCCGCGTCCGGACACTCGGACTCCACATCGCCGATGTTCTCGGACGGTACGTCGACAAGATTCCCGATGGCCAGGGACTGACCCTGCTTGATGAGATCAAGCTGACCGTGGCAGGCACCGCTGCTGCACCCGCAGTCAACCTTGCTCGCCTCGGAGTTCCCATCGCAACGTCCGGTGTTGTTGGCGACGATGCTCTGGGCCAGTTTGTTCGGTCCACGATGGAAGGGGAGGGCGTTGACGTCACGAACCTCCGCGTAGATGCATCAGCTCCGACCTCTGCCTCGATGCTCAACATCCGCCGCGACGGTAGCCGTCCCGCACTCCACGTTGTTGGTGCTAACGGCAAGATCTCCCCGGAAGACCTGACCGATGACATTCTGGAGGGCATCGAGATTCTCCACCTCGGTGGAGTGGGTCTCATGCCCGGCATCGACGGTCCCGCAACGGTCGATTTCCTTCGCCGTGCGAAGGAAAAGGGCATTATTGTGACCCTTGACCTGCTGCCCACGGGCTCCGCTTCCGACCACGAGGCACTCGATGACTGCCTGCCCTACGTGGACTACATCCTCCCCTCCGACGATGACTCCCTGCTCCTGTCGGGTGCGGACAACTACGCGGATGCTGCTCGCTGGTTCCTTGACCGCGGCGTCAAGACCGCGATCATCACCCTTGGTGCCGAGGGCGTCAGCATCAGCACGAAGGGCGACATCGATCGTCGCTACCCCACCACGAAGGTCGATGTCGTTGACACGACGGGCTGTGGCGACGCATTCGCCTCCGGACTCATCCTCGGCCTCCTCGACGGTGAGCCGGTCGAAGAAGCTGCTCGCCTGGGCATGGCCTGCGGTTCACTCGTCGCCCAGGGGCTGGGCTCCGATGCGGTTCTCGAATCCTACGAACAGGCGAAGGCATTCGCCGATACCCTCCCTCGCGTCTAAAACGCGGGCACTATTTGCAGGGCCTCACTCTCCCTGCGAATAGTGAGTAGGTTGATAGGTAGGTGGCCTCGAAAGTACGTCTTTCGGGGCCACCGCTCTCTTTACTCCATGTCTCTAAGGGTGGGTCAAGTCCTTTTGGGTGGTGTAGCTGGTGTTCCTTCGTTGTCGGTTTGGGGGTTAGGCGGTCAGTTCGAGTGGGTCGTCGCTTACGTTTCCTGCATTGTCGGCAACGGTGTGGAAGCGGCTTGTGGCGAGGATGTCGAGTCCGAGGTAGCGTCGGCCTTCGGCCCATTCATCGGTCTGTTCGGCCAGGACGGCGCCGACGAGGCGGATGATCTCTTCTCGGTTGGGGAAGATCCCCACCGAATCGGTGCGGCGACGGATCTTGCGGTTGAGGCGCTCGCCCGGGTTGTTGGACCAGATCTGGGCCCACACCGGGCTCGGAAAGGCAGTGAAGGCAAGGATATCGGCACGTGCGCCGTCCAGATGATCGTGAGCTTCAGGGAGCTTATCGCCGACGTAGTCCAAAAGCCGATCGAATCGGGCGTGGACACTGGGAGCGTCGGGCTGGTCGTAGACCGAGTGCAGCATCGCTTTGACTGCCGGCCAGTAGCTCTTGGGGCACACGCTCATCAGGTTCGTCGCATAATGGGTCCGGCACCGCTGCCAGGCAGCTCCGGGCAGGTTCGCGGCGACCGCCTCGACCAGGCCCGGGTGAGCATCGGAGGTCACCAGTCGGACCCCGCTCAGGGCGCATCATGCGACGAGGTCGGCGAAGAAGGAGTTCCACGCGGCCCCGGTCTCACTGGTCGTAACCCGCAGGCCGAGGACTTCTCGGTGCCCGTCGGCATTGACACCGGTGGCGATGAGGACGACCGTGTTGATCACCCGTCCGCCCTCACGGACCTTCATGGTCAGTGCGTCAGCAGCGACGAAGGTGAAGGGGACCGCCTCATCGAGGGGCGGTGACGGAACTGGTCCACGTGCTCGTCGAGCTCGGTGGCCATGCGCGAGACCTGCGACTTCGATAAAGAATGGATGCCCAAGGTCTTGACGAGTTTAACCATCCGCCGCGTGGACACTCCGGCGAGGTAGCTGTCAGCAACGACCGTGATCAGTGCGGTCTCGGCCCGTTTCCTGCGCTCGATCAGCCAAGCAGGGAAATACGTGCCCGACCTGAGCTTCGGGATAGCGACGTTGACGGTGCCGACCCGGGTGTCTAAGGGGCGGTGGCGGTAGCCGTTGCGCTGGGTGAGGCGGTCGGGGCTGGGCTTGCCCCATTCGGCGCCGACCACCGCGTCCGCGTCGGCTGAGAGCAGGGCGTTGATCATGGTCTGGAGCAGGTCTCGCATCAGATCCGGGGATGCTTCAGCGAGGGCTTCGCGGAGCAGGCCTGCAGGGTCGATAATATGAGGGGCGGTCATCGTGGTGATGTCCTTTCGAGTGGGAAGTAGAGAGCTTTCTCGAAGGATCCCACTGTGACCGCGCTCATGTCAGCAACGACGCTCACGACCACCCCGGGGGCTACACCGCTCTAAGGGGCACTACTCAACTCGAGCCAGATCCTGACGTACCTGGGGCGGAACTCGTCAATAGTAGGTGTGTTGTCCTGGCTCATTTGCGCCAGCCTGAACAAAGCGTGGGATCACTGCCTGAATAGAGCACTCGGATTGAATCGGTTAGGGCTGAGGGGAACGACTGATCTGGGTGTAGCGGTAGGGTGGGGCAAACAGGAGGTTGTCGATGTCCGAACTGTTATCTGCTCTTCCCGATCGTGACTGGTCGCGTGTTCTCTGTATCGTTGCCCACCCGGACGACATGGAATATGGGGCATCTGCTGCAGTCAGTCACTGGACTTCGCGCGGCATTGAAGTCATCTATGTGCTACTTACAGCTGGTGAGGCTGGGATGGCAGAACCGCCGGAAGTCATTGCTCCACTCCGTAAGAGAGAACAGGAAGCTGCATGTGCTTCTGTAGGTGTTAGTGATCTCCGCATTCTGGGCCACCCGGATGGAATGCTCGTGGCTGATCTGAAGCTACGCAAAGATATTGCCAAACTAGTTCGAGAGATCAGGCCGGATGCCGTTCTCACTGCGAACTTCGATTTCGAGGCTTACGGAGGATTAAACCAGGCTGATCACCGAGCTGCTGGCTTAGGCGTTATTGATGGTGTCCGGGACGCGAGCAATCCGTGGGTCTTCAGAGAGCTGGGAGATGAGGGGCTGAGGGCATGGAAGACAAAAGCTATTCTTGTCGCTGGTCATCCAGAACCCACCCACTCTGTGACTGTCTCACAGGTCGATGTTGATGCGGCCGTGAAATCGTTGCAGTCTCACGAGTCCTATCTCCGACATGTAACCGGTCATCCGGTCCCATCAGAATTCATTCCGGCAGTACTGGCTGAAGGTGGCGAAGCAAGTGGTACCGAATATGCTGTTTCCTTCAAGGTCTACAATCTCGGCGGATCCGATAGCGAGTAGGAGATGAATGATTCTGCCTGCCGGGGCCAGGGGATGTGCTTAGCCGGTCGCTGTCGTTGAACGGCGGACGATCAGTTCTGGCGGGAAGAGCGCATGGATTGCCTCTTCTCGGTCGGCGATGCGCTCGCGGAGAAGGCTAATCGCCTTCTTTCCCATGGCCTCCTGTGGCTGATCAATGCTGGTGAGCGATGGGTACAGCACCCTCGCCGTGGAGGTGTTGTCGTAACTGACGATCTTCAGTTGCTTGGGAACGGATACGCCTTCTTCATGGGCAACGCGTAGCAACTGGGCTGCCGTCATGTCGTTATTGGCAAGAATTCCATCGAACTCTCGATCAGCAACAATGCTCCGGAATTGACTCGTGTCCCAAGACTCGACGTAACGAACCGAGAGTTTCTTGCCGACTGCCGTAAGAGCTTCGTTCATTCCCTGCTCGCGAGCCCTGCTGGTAGCACTGGTCGACTTGGTGACGTAAGCAATCCGTTCAGCGCCAACAGAAAATAGGTGTTCACATCCGGTGCGTGCCCCCATAACATCGTCGGATACGACCGTGTCTAGGTTTGCTGGGGGATTGTCGTAGCGAGAAATAACGACGGTGGGACTATTTTTGAGACCCGGGTAAATTCCTTGGACGGGAGCCACGACGAGAGAACAATAATGCCCTCAACCTTAAGCTCAAGCATGGAATGAACAGCCGTCACGAGCTTGGTCGGGGAGTTGGCTCCATGGGAAACGATCACATTCAGATCGTGAGTGTTTGCTTCAACCTCAGCACCTTCGACTGTCTGAGTATCATGCGGATTCCCAATGTCGTTAAGAACAATTCCGATTGTGTGCGTAGAGGAACGTAGTGATCTCGCCCCGAAGTTTGGATGATAGTTTAGCTCCTTCATTGCCTGAAAGATCTTCGTACGATTTTCTTCCGAGACCCCGGGCTCTCCTCGGATCGCGCGAGAAGCGAGCCACTTTGATACCTGCGCTCGTTCCGCAACCGAGAGAATAGTTGGGCGAGCTCTCATTGGTGTGCCTTTCACGTAACAATTCGTAGGGGTAGGAGTGAAGTCGCGGGGCGGGCTGATCATTGATCAGAGACTTCTGTCAAAGGAGCGATGCGTTATGTTAACCGCTCTCCATTAATAGTGACAGATTCAAGTGAACGACTTGTGAACGTGATAGTGAAGCAAAAGAGGCCACTACCTTCGGGCAGAGTTGCGTTACAGGTTACGGGCATGAGGATCCGTGTGGCCATCAGCGGAATTCCATCGAACCAAGAAGGCTTCCTGCATGGGCTGGCGGGGTGGAACTAAGCGCTGATGCGATAACGTTGAAGTAGTCTGAATGAGGCCGTACAGGCGAGCACATCCACAGGCACTACGCCCTATTGGCACGCTACCGCGGCAGTGTCCCCCTCCGAAATACTGCGCGCCTTCCTGCTCCAGTCCACCGTTACAATCCTTCAACGCCTCCACGATTGAGAAGTGTTGCGATGGTCGACGACATGTACCTGCAGACGAGCAAACCAACTCATCAACGCGTAAATTGGGTTGACAGTTGTAAAGTTTGTGGACCGCTGTTAGGATCGCATCGGATCAAGAAGCTCGACGTTAAGCCTCTCAGCTTGTCGACTGGCAACCGCGTATCGCACACGGTGCTCCTGAGGGAAGATCTGCCCCCGAGCATAAGCACGGGTGGAACTAGCGATTTAAGGATATTCCCATGTTGGATGAAAATCCCCCTTCTGAGCAAGATGCTCAGCGCCGTTCGGAGAACAGCGAAGAAAAGACAGCGATGATCGTCACGTCCCCCAATGGCGCGAAGGTCGGTATCGCGCCTCTAGGTACTGGGTGCCGGAACTATTCCCCGGGCCACAGCATTCACTCCATCCACGCCCGGTTGGGTGGCCAGAGCCGGGACTGGGTGCAGGCGCGGGTCCTCATTGTCGAGGGTAACTACATTGAGTTTGTCACGGAGACAGGCACGTGGCGCCGATGGAACCACAACGCCTCGCTGCTACGAAGAATTGCCGAGGTGCCGGAACTCCTGCCTGGAGTTAAGGCGGAATGGTCCGAGCGCTATTATCTGCTCAAAGTTGAAGTGGATGGGGTGGGCTACCTGCTCTCGCTTGCCGAAAGTGATGAGAAAGCCTGCATGACCTGGTGACGACCGGAACGAAGGGCTGATCGGCAAACCTGCGCCCAGGCCCTTCGTTGGTGGAAACGTCAACTCGTAATGTAGCGGGTTTAGGGCCAGTATGCGGAACGCGAGCTATCCCAAGGGCATAGCGCTCCCGACCGTCCGCTCTGGCCCTAAACCCTCACCCATGCAGACTCTTCCTTATTGGAAGGCGGCAAAAAACCCATGACGGTTCACTGCGGCCTGTTGGTGTTGCTATTCCAAAACCAACGTGGGATCTCCCTGGCCTTCTTAGGTCCTTTATGCAGCTATCAAAGGCTGGATTACCCGGTGTTTCGAGGGATGCAACAGGGCGCCTCCGCTAGTTGCGACTACCGGTCTCCGGTGGTCATCCAGAGTGGCCCTCAAATGTATAGTTGGCGCCTACGAGATCCACCTTGAGCAAATGCAACTATCGCTGCCTGTTCTTGATCAGATCCTCACGCGCCTTAATGAGGGTGGGGAAGTCACCGCCGGGACCGTAGGCAATGTAGCCGGGGGCGAGGTGGTCGTGTCCCTGCTCCTCGGAGTAGCGAATGTCCTGGTAGGTTCCGCCGGCTTGGCGGATCACGAACATAGCGGCGGAAACATCCCAGGCGTTGACCGAGGCGCCAAAAGCTGAGTCTGTCCATCCTGCCGCTACGTGGCAGAGGCTGAGTGCTCCGGAACCGGTCCTGCGAACTGAAGAGAAGTCGGTGACCAAGGAATTGAACACTCCGAGTGCGAACTCGTCGCCATCAATTTCTAGATCTTTGGCCGTGGGGTATCCGGTGATAACTGTGGCTGCGCCCGCTGGGAGAGCGGGATTGGTTTTGAGGGTCTCACCATTGAGGTAGGCACCATTTGCATCCGCCGAGAACATGTTGTCTGCCATGGGATCGTAGACGGCCCCGGCAACAATCTCACCCTCAACCTCGACCCCGATGGAGCAGCAGAAGAACGCGAGGCCTTGAACAAAGTTGGAGGTGCCGTCGATCGGGTCGATGTACCAGGTGGCCGGACCTTCAGCGTCAATGCGACCGGCTTCTTCTCCGAAGAGAATGGCACCGGGATTGTGCTCGCGGATATAGGTGGAAATCATCTCTTCGCAGGCGCGGTCGTGTTCGGTAACGAGGTCGTGCTGGTCCCGCTTTTGATCAACGTTCATGACGCCGCGGAAGGCTTTGCGAAGGTAGTCGCCAACCGAGTGTGCGGCGCCTTCGGCAATGGACCGGAGTTCAACGGAGTTAATGGCTGTTGTCATGAGGAGAGTCCTTGGAGGTGTTTGAGGAGGCCAGCGGGATTGTCAAAGGTATAGGTGGGTTCAGCCAGAACGGTGAAGGGTCTCGTGGAGGCGCCGGGCACTGGAGTGAGAACCGTGGCACCAACCCCGGCGCGAACGCCACACAGAACATCCCTGTCGATTCGATCGCCAACGTACCAGCACTGATCCACGGGAATGCCAATGGCTTCTGCCGCCTGCAAGATCAGCTGTGGATTGGGTTTCCTTACTCCCGCCTCATCGGAGTAGATTTCGGCAAAAAAGTAATCGGATAGGCCGTGCTCGGCGAGGAAATCGCGGTGCACCTGCCCGGAGAGGGCGTTCGATGCGATCGAAACGGGAATGCCGGTTTTCTTGCACCAGGCAAGGAGTTCAAGGATGCCGGTGCGGAGGGTGCGGATCTCCTGATTGATACCAACGGAGTAGCAAATCTCTGAGGCGTGCGGCTGAAGGAGTTCCCGCGCTTCATCAGGCCAGTCGGCTGCAATGAAGTCGAGAACGTATGATTCGTGGCTGACTTCTTCGGGGAAGCGAGGGCGGGACATCGCGTTGCGCAGAAGCTTCACTGCCGTTTCGCCAGCAACGACATCGGCAACAATTGTTTCGCGAGTAACGAGCGGTGACCTGGTCGCATTCACGTCCGCGTCAGTCGGTGAAACAGTATCGGTGTCTGTGCCGTGCAGAATGCCCTCGATGAGATCGGCGACTTGCTCCTCCCATCCGTCTCCCTTGGTGGATTGAACAATCACGCCTCCAAAGTCGAGGATTAGGCCAGATAAGCTCATCGGTGCATTCTTTCGTAGGTTGAGTAGATAGTTCTTGGGACAGCGGGGCTGTTTGAAAGCGGTGCTTACAGTCTTCTACGTAGTTCTTGCCGTCCGGTTCAAACCACGCCGTTATCCGGGCCCGGTGTCCCGCGTTGTGCTTTGACCGGCCCAGCTGGGCCGGTCTCGGCATTCCCGGTGGTGCCGGGTCCTTTACTCATCGTAGGCAAAGGGCCCGGCATTTGGGTTAGTTAGCGGAGGTGCGCCACAGATCCTGCCAGTCCTGGCGGGTCTGCCAGTCGGTGGTGAGGCCCTCGTTGTTGAAGAAGTAGATGCTCTCCATGTTGCCGCGAACGTCGGCCGGGTCCTCCGGCTGTTCGATGGTGGTGTTCGAAGAGATCTTGCCGTCGTTGATCTGCGGCTCAATACCTTCCTCGGTCAGTGCGAAGTGAATGAACAGCTTGGCTGCGTTCTGGTTCTCCGACTCGGAAGCAATCACCATGGCCTTGGGTGCGGCGTCGCCAGCCCAGGGAGCCATGTCTGCACAGACGTCGTGGACGTAGCCCTGTTCCTCAATGTTGCGGAACAGGGCGGACGACATGAGGCCCATGGGCGGGTCCTCCTGGCCGGGTGCGCCAACAGCTGCCGAAACATCCTCGTGGGAGTTCGTCAGGATCGGGTCATTGGCCGCCATACGAGCAACCCACTCCTCTACAGCCGAATCGGCGTCGAGGTCTTCACCGAAGTGATCCTCGTATTCTGCACGGAGATCAGCTTCGTTGAACTGCTCCATCTGGCTGAACCAGTCGAGCTGCTTGTTGGCAGCAACCGGGTCTTCGAGAGCAACCTTGCCGGTCCACTCCTCTTCGGTCAGCTCCCACATGTTCGTCACGGGGCAGGTGTCGTACACCTCGGAGTTGTAGGCCCACAGGGACGGGTCGTGGATAAGAACGAGCGGGTCGCGTTGCGACTCGTCAATGTTGTCAACGAGATCGCCCGGGATCCAGGAGTAAACAATCTCGTCCGGGAGGAGCTGTGCTTGGAGTGCCGCCATGTCGGGCAGGGCAATGACATCGCCCTGAACGTCGCCGGACTCGGCTTCCCTCGTGACCATCTCGAACGCCTCTGAAGCATCGACCTTTACGCCGGTTGCTTCAATGCCATACTTGGCTGTGAAGTTCTCGGCCATGGTCTCGACCTTGGAGGTGTTGTCGTAGATCGTGATGGGGCCTTCGGCCTCGGCGGCCTCAATAAGAGCATCCAGGTCGAAATCCTCATCGACCTGCGAAGTGTTAACAGCGGCGTTGGCGTCGCCATTGCCAGCTCCGTTATCGTCGGTTTCTTCGTCGTCGGAGCAGGCTACAAGGGTGAGAAAAGAGGCGACCAGGACGGCTGCACTCATGCGGGTGGTGAATCGTGATCGCGTAGTCATTGTCTTCCCTTCAGAAGATGGTGGTCGATTATGTGAGTAGTGGTGGACAGGGGTGGAACGATCCACGACCATGCGACTCCAATCCTTTTTATCGCTACACCTAGCAGGCTAAAGATGCTGGGGAAACGAGATATCGCCGATAAATTGACATTCAACCAACTTACGTGGAGCGTTCCATGCTCATGTGCGGTTCTGTAGTACCGTTTTCTGGGGAACTTTTCAAGGCTGTGGCGGGTGTAAACGGCTTGGGCGTGGAAATGTTGGCATTAACATATAAGTTTTTGTCATGTGTTTGCCTTAACGAGTCCGGCATGGGGCGAAGGGGCTCGCATGGAGGCCTGGGTTTCTGGAGTTGAAGTATGTGCTTATGGGCTGACTTGCGTGCGCAACTACAGATGCTGCCGCAAAACTAACCGTTCGCCAGACTGCTCGGTCGCGACGACCGAAAAAACGCGTTTGGAGGCGAGGATACCAATTCAATAACATGTGAATTGGATTGATATTTGCACAGTGCGCGAACCGCTGTTGCGATCGAGTCGGATCAAGAAGCTCGACGTTAAGCCTCTCAGCTTGTCGACTGGCAACCGCGTATCGCACGCTTCTTGAGGGAAGATCTGCCCCGAGCAGAAGCCCGGGTGGAATCAAGCGATTTAAGGATATTTCCATGTGGATAACAATCCCCCTTTTGGGCGCGGTGCTCAGCCCCGTTCGGTGAACAGCGAAGACCGGACAGCGTTCATAGTTACCGCCCCGACGGTACGAATATCGGTATCGCACCTCTGGACACGCGGTGCAAAGCCTACTGGCCCGGTCACAGCATTCATGTCATCCACGCTCGGTTCGGTGCGCAGAGCCGGGACCGGGGCCCGGCACGGGTCGTCGCTGTTGACGGTAACTACATAGTGTTCGTGGCGGAATCAGGAACGTGGCGCCGGTGGAACCATGGCGTGGCGCGGCTACGAAGAATCGCCGAGACGACGGCTCTCCGGTCTGATGCTGAGATGGAGTGGTATGAGGAGTACTATCTGCTCAAAGTCGGAGCAGGAGGGCTGGGCTACCTGTTCTCGTTGGCCGAAAGCGGCGAGAAAGCCTGCGGCATCGGTTGATGCCCGGAACGAAGGCCTGATGGGCAAGCCTAGTTGGAAGGCGGTAAGAAACCCTTGACGGTTCAACTCGACTTGTTGGTGCAACTGCCCCAAACCAACTTGGGAGCGATCGGGCTTTCTGGCGCCCTGTGTGTGGCGCCTAATGATCTGATTACCTGGATCTGAGGGACGTAACAGGGCGGCTCCGGTGAACCGCGACTACCAGGCTTCGATAGGCGCCATGAGTGGCTCTCAATTGTTTGGTTGGTGCTCAGGAGAGCCGCCATGAGCAAATGCATCTATCGTTGCCTATTCTTGGCGAGATCCTCGCGTGCCTTGGTGGGGGTAGGGTGGTTGCCGCCGGGACGTAGGCGATGTATCCAGGGGCGTGGTGGTCGCGTCCCTGGCTATATCGCATTTCGTAGGAGCTTCACGGCAGTCTCACCAGTAACAACAACGGCATTGTTTCTCCTACCCTGGTTCCTTGCTCCCAAATTGGGGCTTCTCGGGGACCTATTGAGGTCGGAAGAAAACGAGTTGAGGGCCGTCACAACCTAGGGTTTCCTCAGTTGCAACTCTTAGCGTCGCGGTGACTATAGTCGCAATAACGTGGTGCGCGTCATTTGGCTTGGTGGTACGTTGAATTCCCAACGTACCAGGGGTGGGACGAACCATTCCGGCTATGTGGGTGGACGGAGGTGGGAGTGTGGCGCAACAGGCAAAGGACCCTGATCTCGAGCCGCCCGAATCATTGTTTGACGATGTGGCGTATGCGGGGAGTGGTCCGCTCAGACGGCTAGCGCGCAACGGTGTTCTCTTAGTCTTTGCAGTGTTTATCCTGGTCGGGCTCGTAGGGGTCTATGACCTGAACGGGACTGCACGAGCAGAGTCTGGGCCGGTCTCAGTCGATGTCGACTATCCGAAGACAACGAGGGCGGCCCAGGATGTTCGCGTCATTGCCCGGATCGAGAGCGCTAACGAGCTACCCGAAACGGTCTATCTCGACATTGATCAGGACTACGTAGGAATGATCGAGGATATTCTTTTCATTCCCGAAGCAGAGTCGCAGACGGCTCACGCGAACGGACGCATGAGACTCGAATATCAGGTGCCTGATGGTAGTAGGGGTATGAGGCTCGTTATCGAGGGCAGGGCCGGCGACCAGTGGGAGCTGCGAACTTCCGGCACTCTCGATGTTGTCGTTGGTGATGATCGGCTCGAAGTTCCGCTTGATACGTGGAGGTTCCCCTAATGGAAATCATCATTAAAGCAGTTATTGCCTTCTTTGTTCTCTGGCTCCTCACAAAAGCAACCGGCAGAGCGACCCTTGGCGAACTGTCATCCTTTGACCTACTGCTGTTTATTTGCATGGGGGATTTGATCCAGCAGGCAATCACTGGTGAGGACCGCACACTCACGGGCGGCCTTGTTGCCGTCGGTACTTTTGCTCTTCTCGCAGTGGGATTCAACTTCGTTGTATCCCACTGGCCAAAGGCCAGCAAGGCACTAGAAGGGCCGCCCGTCGTTCTCGTTTCCGACGGTGTGGCACATACTCGGGCGATGAGACACCAGCGAGTATCGGCTGCCGAACTGCTCAGTGCTGGCCGGCAATCAGGGTTTGAGAAGATGAGCGATATTCGACTTGCCGTACTCGAGCAGGACGGGAAAATCTCCTTCTTCGCAACCGAGGCGAAGGAAGCAGATAGGGCCTAGATGATCCTCCTGAGCTTGTGCCCCTCCTGAAACTCCGACCCTCCTGAGGCTCCGCACCTCGGGCAGAATCTAAGAGTTGAGGATCGCTAGAGCTTGGCGGGTGTGCTCGTAGAAGGTGCGTGCCGTCGTGGGTGCGTTCCGTAGCAGGTGCTGGTTATCGCTGAAGGGTGGATAGAGATAACCGGTGGGTCCAGGTCTTTCGACGTGAGCCCACCGGTTACTCATTCTTCGCGGGGCAATGTCCCAAATTGAACATTCGGGATTAACGCCCCCCACTGTTTCGTTTGGGGTGCCCTGTCGTGGTGGCACCCGTTATTCAGTGCTGCCTAGTAAATTCTGCTCAACCAATGATTGAAAGTGCCTAATCAGGCGTTGATTGTTTCCAATCAGTTGCTGGTGGGGGTGTCGGCCTGGCCGAGCTCGGTGGGCGTTCCACTGTCCATTGCTGAGGTGCCGGAGAATCCGATCGGGGTTGCGCTTCCCGCTTCCCGGGAGAGTTGCGCGGCTTCCTGGTCTGCGTTGTCTGCGAGGGCATGGGCGACCTGACCGTCGATGCTGGTAGCCAGCGGCTCTTCCTTGATGAAGAACAGGATGATCGTGGCGAACAGCATGAGGGGGAGGAGGTACAGGAAAACGGGTGCCAGGGAGTCGTTGTAGGACGAGACAATGACATCCTTGATCGGAGCGGGAAGCTCCGCGACTGCCGCCGGGGTCAGCGAGTTCTGGCTGAAGCCACCCTGCATGGCCTCCACCGGCATACGCTCCGTGAGGAGGGCGGTGAGCCTTGAGGTGAACAGGGCGCCGACGATTGCGGCACCGAGAGAAGCACCGATCTCACGGAAGAAGTTGTTTGCGGCTGTTGCTGTACCAACGATGGCGTTCGGGAACGTGTTCTGGACGATCAGGACAAGGATCTGCGCGCCAAGTCCCAGGCCGAAACCAAAGATGAACAGGTAGATACTGAACACGAGAGTTGAGGTGTCGGGCTGCATGGTGGACAGGAGAACCATGGCTCCGGCAACAACGAGAGTCGAAGCGATCGGCATCCACTTATAGCGACCGGTCTTCGATGCGAGGAAGCCTGTGGCGATCGAGGTGAGGAGAACCCCCGCCATCATCGGCAGCATGAGAAGACCAGCATTCGTTGCCGATAGGCCGTTAACCATCTGAAGGTAGGTCGGTAGGTAGGCGACGGCACCGAACATGGCGATCGCAATGAACAGACCGGCGGCGGTTGCCAGGTTGAAGTTCTTGTTCTTGAACAGGTGGAGGGGGATGATCGGCTCTACCGCGCGGCGCTCGACCTCGATGAAAGCTAGTGAGGCAACGATTGCGAGAGCGATAAGACCGAGGATCGTCGGGGAGCTCCAGTCGTACTCGGTGCCACCCCACGAGGTGACGAGAACAATCGAGGTGACGGCAATGGCCATGGTGACCATGCCAGCAACGTCAAGCTTTGTACCTTCCGGCATCTCCCTCTTGGGGATCCTGAGGAACGCCCAGGCTGCGGCGATGGAGATGATGGCGAGCGGGATGTTGATCCAGAAGGCCCAACGCCATCCAATACCTTCGGTGAACCAGCCGCCGAGGATCGGTCCGAGAACGGAAGAGATGGCGAAAACGCCACCCATGATCCCCATGTAGCGACCGCGGTCGCGGGCCGGGATTACGTCGGCGATGATTGCCTGCGACAGGATCATGAGCCCGCCGCCACCAAGGCCCTGAACGGCGCGGCCAGCAATCAGCCAGTTCATGGCGGGGGAAAGCCCGCCAATGATCGAGCCGACAAGAAAGAGGTCCAGGGCAAAGATGAAGAGCGACTTGCGGCCAATGAGGTCGCCGAGCTTGCCGTAGATCGGCATCATAATAGTCGCGGCAAGAATGTAGGCGGTGGTCACCCACAGCATGTGGTTAACTCCGTTGAGTTCGCCAACGATCGTGGGCAGGGCCGTGCCAAGAATCGTCTGATCGAGCGATGAGGCAAACATTGCCGTCAAAAGTCCCAAGAAAACGAGGTGGACAGCCCGCTTATCTGTTTCAGGTGTGGTGTTCATGAGTTCCTTCGAAGAATGAGAGACATAAAGTCGAGAGCCTGCTTCAGGTCATCCGACCAGGCATGAGGAGCAGTGGGAGGCTGGTCGACCCAGCAACGAATGGTGTATCGGAGGGCAGTGCCAACGAGCTCCACGGTCAGGTGGGCTTCGTTCTCAACAGCAAGCCCGCTGTTGATGCTTCTTTCCTCCGGGTGACTGGTAAGCCGATCGGTCAGGAGGGCCGATAGTTCAGAGATGTATGCGCTGATCCCGGCCAGATGGAATTCGTGCAACTGCGGGTATTTCTTAAGAAGCTGGCCTCTGCGGCGAGTCAGGTCATCGTGAAGAAGTTCTGGTGTGAGTGCGAGTTCGACAATGCTTGCAAGGCGAATAACGATCGGCTGCGACGTATCGGCGAGAATCTCGTCGACACCGTCCGTTCCAGCAACGGTTAGCGGCAGGCCGGCAATAGCGGCGTCCTTGGAGGGGAAGTAGTTAAAGAACGTCCTCGGGGAGATGTCAGCGCGCCGACAGATCTCATCCACCGTGGTGTCGTCGTATCCGAGTTCCTCAACAGCATCCACTGCGCCATGTTCAATCGCCGCAGTTGTCGCCTCGCGTTTTCTTTCCCGGAGTCCGGGCTCTGACTTTTGCACGAGATTCATAATTGCACTGACTGCAAGAATGCACAATGTGAAAGTTTGTACAGTGCGTCACCGCAATGTCTTAGCTTTGGTAAACGCTGTCAATTAGCTAGTTTCTCCCGGTGGAGAAATCTTGGTGTTGCGGGCCCGGAATAACTAAACCGATATGCTTCTATCTGATCGCTAACGGGTGAAAGACTCTCTTGCAGATTTTACACACGGTGAAGAGGTAGCGCTCCTGCTTTGGTTGGGCGGTGATGGACAAGAATGAAAAAGTCCGTAGTCGAACTGCCAAGAACCGTGGAAATCCCGGAGTGGCACAATAGATGGGGTCAGTATTCCAACGGGAGAGTGGTGTCATGGAGTTTCCGACAGCAAACACGGTCGAAGCGTTCCGCGAAAATCTTGCCGCGGTGCGGGCAAAGATTGAACGGGCGGCGGAGCGAGCAGGTCGCAATGCTTCGGAAGTTAGGCTCCTCCCAGTTTCTAAAACGGTTCCTGAGGAGCGCATTCGCCTGGCTATTGCTGCTGGTGCTCACCAGCTGGGGGAGAACAAGGTCCAGGAGGCAAAGCGTAAGCACGCCAACCTGATCGATGAGGATGTGAAGTGGTCAATCATTGGCCACCTTCAAACCAACAAGGCCAAGGAAGTTGCGGCTTTCGCTAGCGAGTTTCATGCACTCGATTCCCTCCGTGTTGCCGAAGCTCTTGACCGTAGGTTGGAAATGGAAGGGCGGAGCCTCGACGTATACGTCCAGGTCAACACCTCGGGTGAGGAGTCAAAGTACGGACTCGAGCCCGGTGCTGTTCCGGGAATGCTGGAGGCGCTCAGGGGTTTTGAAACCGTGAACGTCAAGGGGCTGATGACACTCGCGATCTTCTCCGACGACAAGGAAGCGGTGCGAACGTGCTTCCAGCTACTCCGCAGATTGCGAGACGAGGCGCGGGATCGAGATCCGGCCCTTATTGGTCCAGGTGAACTGTCCATGGGAATGTCGAGCGATTACGAGATCGCTATCGAAGAAGGCGCGAACGTTGTTCGCGTTGGTCAGGCGATCTTCGGCGCGCGCCCAACAACTGATGCGTACTACTGGCCGAGCGCAACGGCCAAGCAATAACCCTTACCTGCTCGTGCGGGAAGGCTGACAATCTCGGCTCTCTCGGTAGTTCCGACATTGCTTCCTTGCGAAGGGTCCTTCGAGGCTGGGCCTTCCTGGTCCGTCGTTCATTTCATGCAGTTCACTGACCGTTTTGGGATTGTGGTCGGCTGAGCAATTGCCCTCGTTGGAGTCTGTATTCCTCCGTTGGTTGGCTTGATTCCGCGGGAAGTGACTCTTGCCTTCATGTTTGCTCTCCCATATTGAAAGTGTCCTGCACGAATTAGTTGAACTATTGACTTGAGTAGGGACCGCTACCACACTTGCACGTACCGCGTGTCAATGCAGACACAGAAAACTGGAGCGTGCAATGAAAGCCGTAAGAATTCACGAATACGAGAAAATGCCGTCCCTTGATGAAGTCGACAATCCAAAGGTCACAGGGCCTTGGGATGTCATCGTCAAAGTCGGCGCAGCCGGTCTCTGTCGTACAGACCTCCACGTCATCGAAGGCCAGTGGGCCCCGATCCAGAACCCCGACCTCCCCTACATCCTCGGCCACGAAAATGCTGGCTGGGTAGAAGAAGTCGGTAGCGCCGTCTCCAATGTCAGCGTTGGCGACACCGTTATCATGCATCCCCTCGTCACGTGCGGGCTGTGCCCAGCCTGCCGTGCGGGACAAGACTCGCACTGCTCGAACTCAAGCTTCCCTGGCCTCAACGCAGACGGTGGGATGGCAGAGTTCCTCAAAACCAATGCCCGAGCAGTCGTTAAGCTCGATGCTTCTCTCCAGCCCAAGGACATCGCTGCGCTCGCAGATGCTGGCCTTACCGCGTACCACGCGGTAAGGAAGGCCGCGAAGTGGCTCTTCCCTGGAAGCCATGCCGTTGTCATTGGTTCGGGCGGACTCGGCCATATTGGTATTCAGTCCCTCGTTGCACTCACCTCGGCACACATCATCGTTGTTGATCGTTCCGAGAAGGCCCTTGAGCTTGCCAAGAGCCTCGGTGCCCATGAAACCGTTCTCTCGGGTGACGATGAAGCCACACTGGATAAGGTTAAGGAGATCACCGGCGGCGGAGCCGACGTTGTCTTCGACTTTGTTGGTGAACAAGGAATGGAGAAGGTTGGCCCCAGAATGCTTAAGGGCAGGGGAGACTACTACGTCATCGGCTACGGCGGTAACGTCGACCTGCTAACTATCGACATCATCTCCCAGGAGATTAACGTTATTGGCAACCTGGTGGGAACCTACCAGGACCTCGTTGAACTCATGACACTCACGGCAGAAGGCAAGATCTCCCTGACCACCGCCGTCTATCCGCTTGATGCATTCGACGATGCCATCAACGATCTTGACCAGGGCAGGCTTATCGGACGAGGCATCCTCGTTCCCTAGTTCCCCTCCCGCAACTACCAGCTTCGTAATCTGACCATTACTCCTTCCACCTAGTTGGGCCTCCCCTTGCAGTCAGGGGAGGCCCAACTATGTTTGGTGCGGGGCCCTAGTCGGGTGCGGATGAAATGACTTTCCAGGCTCAGGTGTCGACAGAATCGTCACGAAATGCCGGTCGGACTATTGAGGCAGACTAGGCCGATTGACGGTCGGACCGTTGGGGCAGAGCCGGCTGACTGACGGTCGGACTGTTTAAGCAGACTAACTGGACTACTGGCGCGCACGTTCGAGAATGTGCAGTTGCTCTGGATTGGCACCTTGGCGGCTCCGCATCTCCAGTGTTTTTATTCTCTGCGGTCAAGACATGAGCATCAAGAGTGCTCAAAAGTCGGCTGATCTAGCCGTTTCGTGATGCTTGGTAAAGGGTGATATTTCGCGGAATTGAGACCTGAAGTGGACGAGTGTGCGGGCGCTCGCCTAGACGTGTAACCCGTTGTAGTGTGAAGGACAGCACGTCGTTAACGTGTCGGGTGGCCGTGCCCTGGCTACTCGGAAACCTGACAACAATGAGGTAGTCATGCCCAAGGCAAAAAAGATTATGAATAGTCCCGACAACATCGTGGATGAGACTCTTGACGGTCTCGTCGCGATCTCCAACGGTCTGCTTGCTCGCGACCCTGGATCTCGGGTTATCCGCAGCACCAAGGTCGAACAGGGCAAGGTCGGCCTGGTCGTTGGCGGTGGCTCCGGACACGAGCCCATGTACGGTGCCTTCGTTGGTCCCGGCCTCGCAAACGCCTCCGTTTCTGGTGATATCTTCGCAGCCCCCGCACCCCAGCACGTTCAGGAAGCCATCGAGGCCGCCGATGCTGGCGAAGGTGTTCTGATTGTCTACGGCAACTATGCTGGCGACGTCATGAACTTTGACATGGGAGCCGAGCTCGCTGAAGACGACTCCGACATTGAGTCGAAGACCGTCCTCGTACGCGACGATGTCGCAACCGATGACTACGAGGGCCGCCGCGGAATCGGTGGTGCCTTCTACGTTGTGAAGGCTGCTGGCGCAGCCTGCGCCAAGGGACTCTCCCTCGAAGAGGCCGCTGCAGTGACCGAGCGGGTTCAGTACAACACCCGCACGATCGGCGTTGCCGTTCGCGCAGGCGTTCTCCCCGACACCGGTAAGCGCACCTTCGAACTCGGTGATGACGAGATCGAGATCGGTCTTGGCATGCACGGCGAGGTGGGTGTTGAGCGCTCGGCGATGATGTCGGCCGATGACCTCGCAGTCAAGATGGTCAACATGATCACCGAGGACCTCCCGTTTGAGTCAGGCGACAAGGTTGCCGTGATGATCAACAACCTGGGTGCGACAACTCAGATGGAGTTGCTTGTTGTCTACCGCAAGGTGGCAGAACTTCTCGAGGAGAAGGGCATCACCGTTGGCCGTACCGATATCGGTGCGCACTTCACCTCGCAGGACATGGCAGGCTTCTCGCTCACGCTCCTCAAGCTCACCGACGAAATCGAAGAGCTCCTCGAAGCTCCCTGTGAGTCCGTCCCCTACACGCAGGGCTGATACATGGCAGATACAGTAAACGCAGAACAACTCCGCACAATCCTGACCCAGGCCTGCCAGGCCATTGTCGACGCAAAGGAACTTCTTGGTGAAGCAGACCGTGCCACCGGCGACGGTGACCACGGCACCGGCATGTCCAGAGGCTTCGGAGCAGGCCTTGAGGCGCTCAAGGATGCCGAGCTTTCAACTGTCGGTGATGCCTTCAAGGCAGTCGGAATGGCGGTTCTGAGCACCTCGGGCGGAGCCTCCGGAGCCGTCTTTGGCACCATGTTCCGTGCCCCAGCCAAGGCGCTCGGTGGTGAAGAGATGGATGCTGAGGGATATGCGGCAGGTCTTGAAGCCGCGGTTGAGAAAGTCATGGCCCGAGGCAAGGCAGAGCCCGGTCAGAAGACCATGCTTGATGCTCTTATTCCTGCAGCCGAAGCGGCCCGTGCTTCTGTCTCGGAGGGTCTCGCTGCCTCATCCTGTGCCGCAGCGAACGCTGCAGAGCAGGGGTCCGAAGCTACCAAGGACATGATCGCCAAGGTCGGCAAGGCCAAGTCCCTGGGCGAACGGAGCCTCGGCCACAAGGACCCGGGATCAATCTCGGTTTCGATCCTGCTCACAACAATCGCTGACGGTATCGCCGGTGCCTAAATCAATCAACTGCTGAGCAACTAGCTCAACTAACGCGTGGGGCGGCAGATCTTTGGGTCTGCCGCCCCACGCTGTCTGTGGAGATGATCGACTACTTTGCTCTTTCGAGCGGCTCTTCCTCAGTCACCTCATCAGGAGGTTCACTGGTGCAACCGCAAGATTCTCGAGTGTTCAGCCGGTGCGGGACAGTGATATGTGTGCCGGGATCCGCATCGGGTGTATTGATTAACTCAAGTGCGGCTTCCGCCAGGAGATCTGCTGGCTGGGCTACCGAGCTGAGCGGAGGCGAAAGGAAGGGGCTTATCTCAGTTGAGTCAATTGAAATCACGGCAACGTCTTCGGGGATGCGGAGGCCCATCGTGTTGAGGGCGCTCAGGGCTCCGATTGCTTGCGTGTCGTTGGAAACGAGTAGCCCGTCCGGACGGTGTTTCTGGGAGAAAAGCTCAAGAGCTGCATCATGCCCGCCCCGGTATGAGTAATCTGCCCGGCGGACTAGCTCCTTGCTCTGCTCGGTGGTGTAGGACATGGCATCCCGCCATCCCCGATATCTGACCTTGAAAACTCCGTGTGCCGTAGGACCAAAGATCGCGGCAATCCGCTTGCGACCGTGTCCAAGGAGATGTTGCGCGGCTTCTCGTATGGCGGCCCGCTGCGCAATTTCTACCGTGGACATAGCGCGGTCGTCATCACTGATTCTGAAGATGTTGATGGCGCCGTTGAATCGATCGGCGGGCTGTAGTTCCTTTGTGGGACCAATCGAAAGAACCGCTTCGACTCTGTGATCGGCAAATGTTCTGATCAGCTCTTGTTCGGTGCTGTGGATGTATCGGGTTGAACCGAAGATAACAACCTTGCCCTGCGCTGCCGCTCGCTGTTCCACTTCCGCGACAAGGTCCGCGAAGAATGGGCCTCTGAAGTTCGGCACCATCATCCCAATTGAATTTGAACTGGCGCCTCGGAGAGAGAGTGCAATTGGGTCGGGACGATAACCGAGAGTCTCGATGGCGTCGAGAACTCTCTTACGTGTCTTTTCGGCCACGAACTTGGGGCCGTCATTGACAACATAGCTGACCGTCGCCAGTGATGTTCGCGCAAGCTTTGCAACGTCTGCACGCGTTGGTGTCGCATTTTTCGACGTGCTCACATCCGACCTCCTCGGTTGACTCGTTTCCATTTTATCGCGGATTTTCTTCGATATCTCGCCGAAAGACCCAGACTGGAACATTCCAAGATGACACGTGTCGTCTAATTTCTCCAAATTGCTGGCTAAAAGGTGACACGTGTCGTATTATGGTGAGCACGACGTTGGCAATGAGGCTTTCGTCCTAGGTTTAAGGGCTGGCCAAGCGAGGGAGCTTCCGGCTTGAAACGGACATTCCGTCCAGGGAGGTCAAGGTTTGTGAATACTGACCAAAAAGATGAGATCACGATCGGTAGTGCTACCGGCGCGTGGGAAAAGTCCGGTCCTCAGCCGGGCTACTACAAGTTGCCGCGTAAAGAGGTCTTTGGATACTCTCTCGTCGATCTAGCAATGAACCTCGCGTTCCAGGCGATCATGATGTACATCACGTTCTTCTACACGGACGTGTTTGGACTTCGTCCGGGTCACGTGGCGGTGATGTTCCTTGTCGCAAGGCTGTGGGACACCATTAATGATCCGATCATGGGCTGGGTCGTCGAGCGACTCAACCCGCGCCACGGCAAGTACAAGTCGTGGATTCTCTACGGCTCGCTACCGTTCGCGATTGCGGCTGTTTTGACTTATACGACGCCTGAGATGACCTACGGGGCGAAGCTGGTTTGGGCATACGCTACCTACAACATTCTCAACATGGGTTACACCCTGATCATCCAGCCGTACATCTCCCTCGCTTCGGTGATGACGGCGGATCCGAGCGAGCGTACTCGTCTTCAGTCGATGCGCATGATGTTTGCTCAGGCCGGTGGCGTTATCGTCGCGCTGACCATTCCTCTTCTGAGTGACTTCCTCAACCAGTACTTCTCGCTTCAGCAGTCCTACATGTTCACCGTTGCGCTTATGTCGGTGGTCATGCTTGCGATCCTGCTCTACGCCTACACCCAGGTGACTGAGCGCATCAAGGTTACGTCGCATGAGGACCCGCCCGGTTTCAAGGAGATTATCCGTCAGGCAACGAACAACAAGTACGTCGTTCTGATGTTCCTGCTCTTCTTCGGCGTCTACGGATTCAACACTATCGTTGGTTCCTCGAGCGTCTACTACATTTCTTACTACGCTGACCGCCCGGACATGATGGCCTGGTTCTCGCTCATGGTCGTCCTGCCGTCCGTGTTCGGTGTTCCGATCGTGCCGTGGCTGATCCGTCGCTTCAAGAAGAAGGGCGCGGTCATCATTGGACTGGTCGTGGGCGCACTAGGCGCAATCCTTCTTGCGATGCTGCCGCCTTCGGCACTTGCTCTCATGCTTGTCTTCCGCGGTATCAGCTCGTTTGGTTACGGCATCCTTATGGGTAGCCTCTGGGCGATCATTATTGACCCGGTTGAATACGGCGACCTCAATACGGGCCGCCGCCTGACCGCGATTGTCATGACCCTTATCGGTCTTGGCCTCAAGGCTTCCATGCTCCTTGGTGGAGTTGTTCCGGCCTGGATTCTGGAAGCCGTTAATTATGTTCCCGACGTCGCTCAGTCGCAGGAAGCTCTGAACGGCATCCACTTCATGTCGACCTGGCTGCCCGCCATTATCCTCATCATCACTCTTCTCATCTTTGTCCTCTTTTACGACCTGTCGGAGGAAAAGGTTGCTGACATTCAGCACAAGATTGCTGTCCGTGACGGCCTTGTCGAACCGGTAACTGACGAAGAGCACGTGCTCGTTGCTGAAGCGGCGGAGAGGAAGTCGTTGCGAGATGCAGAGCGAGCCAAGAAAGCAACGCCGCCTGTGCTCGGAACGACCTCGGCAGCGCCATCAATTGTTGACCCAACCAGATTAGACGATCCAAAGGAGGATTGAGCACTTATGAAGTGTGTACACGTTACGAAAATCGGCAGTCTGAAAGATCCAGATCTCGAGGCTCGTGGTGCAGTCGGTGTCCTAGAAGTTGAAGAGCATCCCGTTGGCCCCCACGATGTGAAGATCAAGGTTGCCTACTGCTCGATCTGCGGATCTGATCCTCATCTTGCCGAAGGCATCTTCGGAACCGATGTGCCGATTCCCCTGGGTCACGAAGTTTCCGGCGTCATTGTGGAGCTGGGAGAAAAGGCCACCACCAAGGGCCTGAAGGTTGGTGACCGAGTTGCCGGCAACTTTGTTCACTTCTGCGGCACTTGCTACTACTGCCAGAACAAGCAGCAGCAGTTCTGTACCAACCTCGATGAATACAACCGTCCGGGTATGGCCGAGACAATCGTGTGGAACGAGGCCCAGGTCTACAAGCTTCCCGATAGTGTTTCACTGAAGGAAGGTTGCCTCCTGGAACCGGTCAGCGTTGCTGTTCGAGTTATGGATAAGGCGGAGCCGAAGATTGGCCAGCGCGTTGCCATTATCGGTGCTGGACCGATCGGTCTCCTCACGCTTCAGCTCATCAAGAAGATGGGTGCCACGACCCTCACTATGGTGGAGCCCATTGCTGACAGGCGGGCTCTGGCTGAAGAGTACGGAGCCGACCACACGATCGATCCCATTGCTCAGAGCCTTAACGAGGTCGCGATGGAGCTGACGAACGGTCTCGGCTACGACATCGTCATTGACTGCTCGGGTTCGGTTAAGGCAATTGAGCCACTGCCGGAGATCACGGCGAAGGGTGGCAAGCTCATCTTCGCTGCGATGTACCCCGGGGATTACGAGTTTCCGCTCAACATCTACCAGTACTGCTACGCCAACGAGCTGACCATTACCGGTCTGTTCGTTGCCCCCTACACCTACCCGCGAGCGGCTCAGATCCTCCCGACTCTGAACCTCGACGCATTCACCGGAGCGGTGTACGACATCGACGATGCTGTTGAAGCATTCGACGCCCACATGTCCGGAAAGTATCCCAAGGTTCTCATTCGCGGCAATGAGTTCGAGGGCGAGTGACTGGCTAAAGCCCAGGAATTAAGGAGATAAGAATGACAACTACAACTATTCGGCGTCCTGACGTATCGGTGGAGGAGCTCGAAGACCTGTCCTACGAACTCAAGGTCAAACTTCTCAAGCTCTGTGGTAGCTACTCCGGTTCGGTTCACATTGGTGGCGACCTCTCTGTCGCCGACATGTTTACCGCGCTGTTCCAGTACGGAATGAGAGTCGATCCTAGCGATATTGCAAACCCGGAGCGTGACCGCTTCGTCCTCAGCAAGGGGCATGCAGCAGTGGCAATGTACATTGCCATGTCGATCCGCGGGTTCTTTGACTATGACGAGATCGTCCGCACCTACGGTCAGCTCGACAGCGCCTACGGCATGCACCCCTGTAAGGTGCAGCTCCCCGGCGTAGAGGCCTCGACCGGCTCGCTCGGTCACGGCATGCCGATCGCTACCGGCATGGCACTGCACGGCAAGCAGGCCGGAGCCGACCACCGCGTCTTCACCATTGTTGGTGACGGCGAAACGGGTGAGGGAAGCATCTGGGAAGCTGCTCTCGCTGCTCGAAGCAATGAGCTCGGTAACCTTGTTGTCCTCGTGGACCGTAACCACCAGCTCATGACATCGATGTCAGAGGACCGTGTTGTTCTGGAACCATACGTTGAAAAATGGGCAGCGTTTGGCTGGAACGTCATGGAGATCGACGGTCACAACATGAGCGAACTCGTGGGTGCTATTGACGCACTGCCCCCGGCGGATTCCAACCGTCCGACTGCAATTATCTGTCATACCGTTAAGGGTAAGGGCGTTGATTTCATGGAAAAGAACATTGGCTGGCACGCGGGGTCGCTCAGCCAGGCGGACCTCGAGCGTGCGCTTGCCTCGCTGGCCGCGAGCAGGAAGGAAAGCTAAGAAAATGACTGAGACAATGAATTTCGACGAGATCATCTCGTCCCGTTCCGTAACCGGCCAGACTCTCAAGGAGCTTGGCGACCAGTACCCAAACCTGTGGGCAATCACCCCCGACATCGGTGCAACCCTTGTTGAGTTCCGGGAAGCTTTCCCCGACCGCTTCGTCGACGTAGGTCTTTCCGAGCAGGTCTCGGTCAGCCTTGCCTCTGGTCTTGCCTATGAAGGGAACATCGTGGTTGTTTCTGGCATGCTCCCATTCCTCTCCATGAGGGCCCTTGAGCAGGTCCGAAGCGATGTTTGTTACCCCAACCTTCCCGTTCGTATCATCGGTACACATGGCGGACTGCAGGGTAACGGCGGATCGACCCACTACGCTGTTGAAGACCTTGGACTCATGTCCTCGCTGGTCAACATGACGGTCGTGTCGATCTCCGACCCTAATATGGTGAACGAGGTGCTCAAGCAGTCGATGAGCTACCCCGGCCCCATGTACATCCGTACCGGCGTTGGTAAGAAGGACACCGTTGTCTACGACTTCGAGCAGCGCCAGATCCAGATCGGCAAGGCTATCGTTGCTCGGGAAGGGGAAGACATCACACTCTTCACTCACGGTGAGATGCTCGTCCAGTCCATCCAGGCTGCTCGCCAGCTGGAAAAGGAAGGCATCTCGGTTCGCGTCGTCGACATGTTCACGATTAAGCCGATTGATGTCGAAATGATCCGCCGTTGTGCAACCGAAACCGGTAAGTTCGTTGTCCTCGAAGACCACTTGAAGATGAGCGGTCTTGCCCAGGCAATCTCGAATGTCCTTGCCGATGAAGGTATTCACCTGAACTTCTTCAAGAGGCTTGGTATTCCTCAGGTCTACGCCGGATTCGGTGAAGACGAGGATCTTCGTAACAAGCATGGCTACGGCATGCAGGACACCCTTGTAGCGCTCCGCGAAGCCGCGGCCGCTCACTGACCCAGATCAATGGGGCGGAGGGGTGATGCAATGCTGGGACATTGCCTCACCCCTCTTCCATAGAAGGAAAAACTCATGAGTAATTTTGAAATGGCGTGCGGAATCAACGTCTACTGTTCGGGAGCTGACGATCCGGGACTGCCAGCGGCGATGAAGGATATGGGACGCCTTGGCTACACCCACATCGCATTCGGCCCTATGGATCCGGCTAGCACCGATATTGACGCATTGAGGACAATGATGTCCGATGCACGAATCCGACCGATCGTCATGGCTGGGCTTTCTCCCGAAACCGATGTGTCATCTGAAGACGAGAACGTTCGTAAGAACGGCCTCCAGCACCTCCGGGACACCATCGACTTCGCTGCGGCCTTGGGAGCTGACCAGTTGAACGGTGTCTCCTATGCGTTGCACGGCGATACGAGCAGCCCCTACAGCGATGAACGGTTCACAGCCTCGGCTGAAACTGTTGGGCAGGCTGCTGAATACGCGAAGTCCCTCGGCATTAAAATGACCTTCGAAGTTGTCAACCGCTATGAGACTGCAATGATCAATACTGCGGCTCAGGCTGTTGAGTACGTGAAGCGTTCAGGCTCCGACAACCTCTTCATCCACCTCGACACCTTCCATATGGGAATCGAAGAGGCTGACATGCCTGGTGCGATCAAGGGTGCTGTCAAGAATCTCGGCTATCTCGAGCTGGGGCAGTCTTCCCGAGCATCCCTCAACACCGGGTCGGTCGATATTCAGGCCGCCGTGAAGGCAGCAAATGAAGCAGGCTTCGACGGTCGGTACGGCTTCGAAGCATTTACTCGTCAGCTCCTGGACCCATCCGTTGGAAATGCGCTTGCTATCTGGCGCGAAACTTACCCGGATTCCAGCCAGATCGCGGCCGAGGCCATTGAGCTGGTCCGCGAAAATGTCATTGTTTAATTCTTACTAGTACTTAGGAATTTGAAATGAATGAAGAAATTAATCGTTTCTCGATGGACTACTTCAGACTCGAAGGCAGGGTCGCTATCGTCACCGGAGGTAACCAGGGTCTTGGAATGGCCTACGCCGCCGCGTTCGCGAAAGCTGGTGCTGATCTCTATATTCCGCACTTTGCCGAGAATGTGGACGAGATCAAGGCCATCGTTGAGGCAGAAGGCAGGAAGGTCGCCTTCCTTCAGGGTGACCTGGCTGATTCTGAATATGTCGATCGCGTTGTCGAAGACTGTATCGATACCTATGGTCGGATCGACATCCTCGTCAATAACGCGGGCATGAGCCGGTTTGGCGCTTTTGAAGAGTACAGGGACGAAGACTACCGTGCGTGCATGGAGCTGAACCTGAACGCCTGCTACTTCCTCGGTCGCAAGGTCGGGCTGAAGATGGCGGAACAGGGCAGTGGCAAGATTATTAACATTGCCTCCGCTCTTTCCTTCACCTCTGACAAGCACTGCCCGCCTTACACGATCGCAAAGCATGGGATTCTTGGCCTCACCAAGGTTCTAGCAAATGAGCTGGGATCTAAGAATGTTCAGGCTAACGCTCTTGCACCAGGTTTCCTCGCGACCGAGGTCAATGCGGAACTTAGAGCAGACGAGAAGTTCTACAACAAGATCACCGATCGGATCTCACTCGGTCGCTGGGGTCGACTTGACGACCTCATGGGCTCGGCCGTCTTCCTTGCGAGCCAGGCGTCCGACTATGTCAACGGCTGGACTCTCAACGTAGATGGCGGTTTCGCAGCCACCGTTTAAGAAATGACAGGGTGTTGGGCGGTCACCTCCGGACCGCCCAACACCCAACTTTTGCTTCATAGCTGGTACCGCTGTTCTTGGATCTAGCGAGTTACCTGGCCGTAGATGGCCGAGTCTGAGCAGTTGGTAATCAGTCTTTTCCACCCACTCAACAGAGGGCCACCTCTGAGGTAGAAAGAGATTCAGCCCGCTCCCAAGACGGGGCGGGCTGAACGATTGTCATAAGAATAGCAAACGCGAGTCCATTGGTGTGGCACCAGCCACCGAGCAACACATGGGAACGACGCGTTGACTCGTTACAGTCGCTCCGCTCATGGCTAATTCATGCAGGAAGTTGTGAGGGTCCGGGGCTACACTCGGTCGAGAACAATGACCGTATACATAGGGAGCAGAACCATGTCACTCAGCAATGCAATCCTTCGGGCCGTTCCCGGGGCATTTATCCTCAACTCGGGCCTGAACAAAATCGGAATGGATGACGAGACGGCCGAGAACCTGCAAAACATGGCAAAGGTTGGTGTTCCCGCAACGGGCAACATGACCCCCTCGCAGTTCGGTAAGTTCCTCAGCTACGGCGAGACTGCCGTTGGTGCCGCCCTGCTCCTGCCCTTCGTACCCACCCGTATTGCCGGTGCCGCACTCACCGTGTTCTCGGCTGGCCTGGTTGCCAACTACTTTGCGCTTCCCGGTATGACCCAGGAAGACGGTATCCGCCCCTCTGAGCAGGGCACCGCTCTTGCCAAGGACAGCTGGATCCTCGCTATTGGTGCCGCCCTGACCCTTCGCGGGAGCGGCAAGAAGAACAAGTAATTCTTGACTTTCTGGGTCGACCACCGCCATGTGTGATCACTCAGAAGTGGATGTGTTGAGGGGACTGCGGAATTATCCGTGGTCCCCTCAAAAGAATGTCAATGCTTACCTTCTCGAGTGTGGGCCCAATGCCAGTCTCACCGATTCCGTCTACTCGGAGTAAAGAATAACCTTGAGATTGTCGCCTGCCTTGGCGGCTTCGAACGCTTTATCTGCTTCATTCAATGGATAGGAGGCGGAGATCAGGGGAGGGAAAAGATCTGGATTGCTGGCAAGGAGATCGAGAGCTTCCTGGCAGTCCGCATTGTTATTTGCCGTTGAGCCGGTAACGACCAATTCCCGGTAGTGAATAAGATTGGCATCCAGTGGGATGTCGCCTTTGCCGGACGGGAGGCCCGCAAAGAAGTTAATGCGGGCGCCAACGGCGGCCGACCGGAGAGCGTCCGTGAAGACCTGAGCCACGGGTGTGGCCACAACGACGACGTCAGCTCCAGCACCATCGGTCATGTCCTTGACCTGCTCGGCAAGATCGTCCTCGCGGGGATTGATGGTTGCGTCGGCACCAAGCTCCTCGGCGATCTGCCTGCGATGCGGTGATGTTTGGGAAACAATGACTTTCCCGACTCCGCGCTGCTTGGCAACAAGAAGGGAAATGAGACCCATCGGCCCCGCCCCACATATCAGCACGGTGTCGTTCTCCGTGATGTTCAGCGGTCGGAAGCCACGGATAACAGCTGCGATGGGTTCGGTCAGTGCGGCAGTACCGAGATCAAGGTGTTCGGGGATCACAAGAACGTTGCCGTTCTTGATGGCAGGTGCTGGGACCAGCATCAGTTCCGAGAACGCTCCGTCGAAGGTGAGGCCAAAGGCTTCGTAGTTCTCGCACAGGTTCTGGAATCCGCGCTGACATGGTCGGCAGTGGCCACATGAAATATTGGGTGCGATCGCAACGGCTGTTCCCGGAGCGTACCTGTCGTCTCCCGACTTGTTCTCAGTAACAACGCCGATTGCTTCGTGTCCCGGCACGCGAACAGTTCCTGGCGGGAAGAAACGATGCTCACCGCGAGCAACCTTGAGGTCGGTTCCGCAGATGCCATTGGCGGCAATCCTTACGACAAGCTCTCCATCGCCAGCAGTTGGTTTTGGTTTCTCGACGAAACGAAGCACTCCATCACTCTGGTATTCGTACGCCAGCATTCTTTGCTCCCTGAAATCTGGCCTCCCTCGGCTCGGGAGGAGTTCCCTCCAGCAACACTACATGCCCACGTGAAAGGCCGCTTTCCCTTGAAAGCGCAATGGTTTGCTTTGTGAGCGAGAAGTTTGCTCACGCGAGTAAATCAAGACTTTTACCGACCTATTGAGCCCTATGTACCGTCCACGGGAGCATTCGGGGCGCACTCTAAGTGAGCACGCCCCGAAGAACGCATGGCACATGCATGCGGTTAGTAATGGCCCGGTGGATCGCTTGCCGGGAAGGACTGGCGTCCCGCCTCGTCCGCGATCTCGTCATCGTGTTCGTGTTGCTGGTCTTCGCTCAGAACGGGGGGAGGAGGAGCTTCGGTGATCTCCTCCGGGGAGAGGCCCGCAGCCTCTTTCGGTATGCGCTTGTCGTTCATGACTCCTCCTCGAGAAGTGCCTTGGACGCGTGGAGGTAGGCCCTAGTCGGGCGGAAGGGCGATGAAATATCGTCCCGAGAACCCAGCTGACCTGGGGAAACAATGGCCTGCGCCATATTCCTGACCCTACCTGAGTGGCCCGATGAACGGGAGAGGGAGTTCGGAGAGAGGGCGGCAGTTGGTGGAATTGGGCCGACTGCCCAGCTGTCTGGCTCTTGTTTTGAACTGCCTGTGAGTGTTTTATGGGGATATGTCGATGGAAGTCCTAGGCATAGGCAAGAGTCCAGTCCTCATGTTCGCAGTCCTCATCCGATTCCTTATCGAGACAGCGATGTTGGTCGTGCTTGCCATCGTCATGTGGAACGCGACCGAGGGGCCGTGGCAGTGGGTTGCCGTTATCGCCTCCCTGGTTGTTCTCGCGACCGTGTGGGGAACATTCCTCTCACCCAAAGCCCTCAAGCCACTGTCCTGGATTCCCGCTTTCATTCTTGAAGCCCTGATCTTTGGAACAGTGGCTGCAGGACTCGCGGCCATGGGCTACGGAATCATCGCTCTTATCGGCCTCGCCATCTGGCTTATCGACCTCATTGTGCTTGGCATGTTCGGGTGGCCTGTGAATAGAAAAAGAAGGGTTGCACACTCAGCGAAGAATTAGGCGGGGAATATGAGCATACTGTCTGTGCTCATTGGTGACCCGAGCGCCAGTCGGTGGTGACCCATGTGGAACGGCGACTTGGTACTAATCGAAACAGCGGGTTTAGTTTTCGGAATTCAGGAGTTCTTCGACCGTGTCAGCTAGCTCTTTAACGGGAAGTAGCCCGCTGAGTTCGAGGTCTGTCCCCTTTCGGAGCAGTGGCTCCACAGTTTCCGTGTAGTGGCGGATCTCGGCCTGCTGCTCCTCACTCTTTCCGTAAGGGTTGTCAGTTCTCTTCGCGATTCTCTCAAGCATTGTGTCGAGCGGTGCGGACAAGAGAATGACGTGGCTGAACCTGTCGTAGAACTTCCCCTGGTTCTCAACCGTGCCGGAAATGATTCGATCGCCAGGCCGGTCCAGCAAGTTGCTCATGCGTTCCTCGTCCCAGAGGGCGTTGTTGATGGCCCACCCATCCAGATCCGTGTCCACGGTCTCGTAGCCGCGACCGGCTAACTCGGCAAGGAGTGTGCTCTTGCCGGTGCCCGACATGCCGGTGATAAGAATGTTCGCCATAACCCCCACAGTAAAGGAGCAGGCGGTCACATGCTGTTAGCTGTTGGCATCCAAACCCGTGCCAAAAGATCGTTAAAAACTGGGCCACGTGACCCAAAAAGTAGGCCACGAGATCTCTAAGAAGTGGAGCAGGTCGGCGGTGATTGTGATCCTATGCTCGAGAAGTGACCGGGAATCGGACATGGGGGATACTGATCGAGGTACACCGTTTCTAATGAGCTGGAGCTGAGAGATGATTGGGCAACCGTGGCACACGATCGATGCGGTGGAACAGGATGTTCGCCTTGTCGTGTGCGACATGGACGGGACGCTACTCGATGAAGAGGGGAAGATTCCCGACAAGTTCTGGGATCTTCTGGATCACATGCATGACCGGGGAATCGTCTTCGCCCCTGCGAGCGGCAGGCAGTACGCCACGTTGAAGAAAATGTTCGGCCACGCCGACATGATTACCACCTACATTGCCGAGAACGGCACCCTTGTCGTTAACGAGGGGGAGGTAGTCTCGACCACCCCAATCGTTCGCGATGATTTCCTGCAGGCTCTCGACATCATCAGAGCCATTGACTACCGGGATGCTGGAGTTGTTGTTGGCGGGGTAAAGCATGCCTACGCGGAGCGAAAGGATGCTCCGTTCGTCGACAAGATCCACACCTACAATCGTGACCTCGTAATTGTCGATGACCTGGCAGAGGTTGATGACGAGTTCTTGAAGATGGCGGTGTTTGATTTCGATAAGGTCTCACCGCGCGTCGAGCAGGAGCTCAAGGCTCTTCCCTCGACGAGCCAGATTGTTATCTCGGGTGAATACTGGATCGATGTCATGTCGGCCGAGGGTAACAAGGGCAAGGCGGTGACCGACCTCCAGGAATACCTGGGTCTCACCGAGCGTCAAACCGTTGTCTTCGGTGACTACCTAAACGACCTTGAAATGCTCGACCGGGCACGACTGTCGTTCGCGATGGAGAACGCTCACCCGGACATCCGTAAGCGAGCCCGCTACCTGGCTCCGTCGAACTCTTCCCACGGTGTCCTCAGCGTCCTGTCGATGCTGCTCGACATGTAGGTGACTGAAGTCGCTAGGGCAATGGGAGAATAGCGTCCGCTCGTACGAATTACATCCTGCCCGGCTAATTGAAAGCCGACTGGGAGACCAGTTTCCCCCGCTCTCCCGTGACATTGCTGTGCTAAAAGCCGGTCCGAACGCCCCTACTTTCCGCAGATGAGGAAAGCGCGAGAAACCATCCGACACGCCTGGTTGAAACACGCCGCGTGCGTATTAGTCGCGACTGCGCGAACTCCTGTGCCGGACCTGTCGACAAGGCACCCCAAACAATGGTGAATGACCGTATTTCGCAGATTCCTGAAATTGTTTGTTCTCACAGTCTCGGCGGATTGTTCCTAGGCTTGAGTTGCTACTTTGCGCTACCACAGGAGGAACTATGAAGCTCGGTGCACGTAACCAGCTCAAGGGCGCCGTTGTCGCGATCGACAAGGGGGCCGTTAATTCCATCGTCAAGATCGAGGTCGCTCCCGGAGTTGTCCTCACCTCGTCGATCACCAATGCTTCCGTTGCGGAGCTCGGCCTTGCCGAGGGTTCCGAGGCATACGCGGTCGTCAAGGCCTCGAACGTTCTCGTAGGCATCGACGACTAAATGATGCGCTCCCTCATGGGAGCGCAGAGGGGTAGCTAACCCTGTCTCCTAACCGACGGGCACCGATTGGACCGAATCTGATTGGTGCCCGTCGCTGTGCCTGGAAGTGCACGTTCTCGATGGTCGGCAGGCGCAGGGCCGAGATTGTCCTTCCCAGTATCAACCCGCTAGGTGTCCCGTCCAGGATTGCCGACTTTGTCATTGGCCAGTCGCTGATCCGTAAGGCCCACGCCCTACCATGTGCACTCCACCTTATTTATGCGATAGCGGCCGTTGCCGCGACTCGCCGAACGCTACAAGGTGTCCCGTGCTATACCAGGCGTCTCCATGGTACTGTGGCGGCACGTTCCCGTACGGAACTCAGTATTCTCAGACGTTGTGCGGTGTACACAGCTCTTTTATTCATTCGGATATCAAGATGGTTGGTTGCTTCTCCCAGTCATGCCGAATTCACTTAATTCGGATATTTCGTTCACCTGCTGTTAGGGCCGGGTCGATAACTTTCTAGGGCACCAGCCGAGCCTTTTAACTCGGCTTTCATTTATTGATAAGGGAATGCAACGTGCGAAGAGCGCTAACATTTGCGACCTCGGCCCTACTGGCTGGGAGGCCACCGTCTCCGAGTCCGGCACGGTCGAGGTCACCGTTTCCGAGGCCGCCGAAACGGCGGAAGTTGCTATCGCAGTAACCGTTAACTACGGCGATGAGTCCTCGGATACTGCCACGGTCAACGTCGCTGTTACGGCAGCGGAAGAGCCGGAAGTGCCAGAGCAGCCAGAACTGCCCACCGGTAACTCATTCCTGCTGTCCAATGACTGGTCGGCCTCCGAGTACGGCATTGCCTTCGCGTTCGGTCGCGACGGTGATCAGCTGCTCGTTGGTGACTGGGATGGCGATAACGTCGACTCGCTCGGCGTACGCCGCGGAGCGACCGTGTACCTCAAGAACGAGCTGGCCGGCGGTAATGCTGACCTGTCGTTCAACTACGGACGAGCAAGCGACACCGCCCTCGCAGGTGACTGGGATGGTAACGGTAAGGACTCGATCGCGGTTCGCCGCGGGGACGAATTCCTCGTTAAGAACGAGCTGGCTGGCGGTAACGCTGACCTGTCGTTCAATTACGGGCGAGCAAGTGATGTTGCCTTTGCAGGCGACTTCGACGCTGACAGTATCGATACCTTCGGTGTTCACCGAGGCGACGAGTTCCTTATCAACAACGCTCTCGCAGGAGGCGCGGCTGACCTTGTTCTCACCTACGGTGAAGCAGGAGATGCTGTCCTTGTTGGTGACTGGAACGGAGACGGTGTAGGCACCCCCGGTGTCAACCGAATCATCCGGTAGCCTGAACACCTAGGGGAGGCGGGTCCGCAAGGGCCCGTCTCTTCCTTTACCTGAAATCTAGATCTCCTGGGGAAGATCCTTGTGAGGAATCACGGCAAACTCAATAGTCTCGTACGCGCCGTGCTCCCAGACCGCGGTGATCGCCTCGGAGGAGTTACCGCCGTGTGTAGCGTCTCCGGCGAGGTTTGGAGTTCAAGGCCGGTTTCCCGAGCGGGGCACTGCTGTTGTTTCTCGCACGATTAGCTCGGTTGGGACGAGGATGCCTCGTTCCTGAGATTCTAGATTGATGGACTTTAGACGCTGAATAGCTCGCTCGGCGGCAAACCTGGCCAATCGTTTCGTATCCTGTGCGACCGTCGTGAGATTAACATAAAAACGTTGCGACACTTCGGAGTTGTCGAACCCTACGACGGAGAGGTCTCGAGGGATCGAGAGGCCGGCGCGGATGCAGTAGTCGATGATGCCGAATGCACAACGGTCGTTAAAGCCGAGGATCGCAGTTGGGAGGTTGTCAGAGTTGATCAGTTCTTTAGCGAGGCGGGCGCCCCCTTCTTCAGAGCCATCTGCGGAGTAAACGATTGGTGTCATATCCCGGTCTTTGAGAGCCGAAACAAAAGCATGTTCACGGGTTGTGGCACCAGCATCGCCAGGGGAGTTTGCGAGCGCAATATTTTCGTGGCCAAGATCGACGAGGTGATCGATTACCCGGTGAATGCCGAAGGAGTCATCCGATGAAACCCAGTCGTAGGGAGCGTCGAGCTCTTGAGCTACTGAGATAACCGGGATGTCGCCAACAATCTCGTTGATCTCTTCTTTGGAGAGCCTCGTACCAAAAAGGATGATGGCGCCGCAGCGGTAAGAAACAAGTGAGGACAGTGCGGTTTTCTCGTCACGGACCGTGGATTTGGGGGAGAGAACCAGCCCGTAGTCCAAGCCATTAATTGCGCTGTAGATTTCGTCGAGAAGATGGTGGTGGAAAGGCTGAGATGTATGGAAGCTAATACCAATATCTAAAGATTTATGACTACGTAGCAGTCGGGCCCGTTCGTCAAGGACGTAGCCGATTTTCTTTGCGGCTTTCCGTACGCGTTCCCGAGTTTGTTCGGATGCTCCCGGAGCGTCCCGAAAGACAATGGATACCAGGGCTGGTGATACTCCGGCTTCCTCCGCGACGTCACGCATCGTGGGGCGCCGACCCCTGGTTTTACCTGTCATGGCATCAAGCCTAGTGGAAATTGGAAATTTAAGACTCACTCTTGCGCGGATGAAAATCAATCGCTATTCTGACTATATCGTTCAAGTAGAACGTTCTAGTCCAGCTCAGCGTTGAGAGGAAAGAACATTGGTAAACATTGCTGTTGTCGGTACCGGCAGGATCGGTACGCATCACATCGGCGCACTTGTCGACAGGGTTAAGGGTGCGACGGTGACGGCCCTGGTTGACACTGACATTGCGCGTGCCGAGGAGCTTGCTCGCACATACTCCATTGATTGCGTGGCGGCGAGCCTTGATGAGGCCTTCGAGAAGGCGGCTGCCGATGCTGTAGTTATTTCGAGCCCCGTCGTCACCCACCTTCCGCTTATCCGCACTGCCGCAGCGGCTGGCAAGGCGATCTTCACGGAGAAGCCGATTGGTAAAGATACTGCCGAGGCGCGGGAGGCCACAGAGGTTACCGCTCAGGCAGGTGTTGTTTTCCAGGTTGGTTTTAACCGCAGGTTCTCTGAGTCGTGGGCGGTCGCCCACGAGAACGTAAGTAAAGGCCTTGTTGGTGAGGTACAGCGCTACCATTCGATCACGCGTGATCCCGGGCCCTACGGCGGCAATCCTGCCACAACCCCGATCGGGACGATCTTCAAGGAGACCCTGATTCATGACTTTGACACAATCAACTGGTTCATGGGAGACAGCAGGCCGGTCTCTGTCTTTGCGAGCGCGGATGCTCTGATCCGCCCCGATGCGAAGAATGATGGCTTCCTCGATTCCGCAGTTGTTGTTATCAAGTACGACAATGGTGCGATTGCAACAGCTGAAGCTTCGTTTAGTGCCGCATACGGCTATGACCTCCGGGGCGAAGTTTTTGGTTCGGCTGGAATGGTACAGATGGGGGAGCCGACGAACACGGTTGCTCGTACATTCACGGATGGTGGCATGGTTGTCCCCACTGAGGGAACCGATACCTCCCGGTATCACGAGTCCTATGTTGCCGAGTTCGATACATTCTGCCGTCGCGTCATGGGTGAAGGCCTTCCGCACCCGTCCGGTGAGGATGGTGTCATGGCGCAAGCGATCGCCGAGGCCGCACAGCTTTCTACTTCCGAGTCCCGTCTTGTCCGAATTGAGGAGATCCTGTGAACACCCCATTTACACTCGCTGTATGCGCTGAAATGCAGTTCACCGAACTGCCCATCATCGAGCGCATCAAGAAGATCGGGAGCTACGGGGTAGCGGTCGAACTTTGGAACTGGACCGACCTTGATCTCCAGGCTCTTGCTGATACGGGAGTTCCGGTTGAGTCAATGACCGGGTACATCTCCGGTAATCTCACCGAGGATGATGGCATTGAAGCCTTCCTCAGCTCCGCTACGGAATCCGCTAAAGCGTCAAAGATTCTTGGTAGCCCCAGGCTAAACTTCCATGGCACCGGCCTCGGTGAGGGAGGTATTCCGGTCGATCCAGTTGAAACGGTTACGGGAAAGATGTGGGCGAAGGCCGCGCTTACCCTGGACCGGCTTGCGGGGATCGCCGAGGAACATGACGTGATCTTTGAGATGGAGAACTTGAACCTGGCTGTGGACCACCCGGGCACCCCCTTCTCTCATCCGTCTGACATTCTGAGCCTGCTTGAGGCTGTTGGTTCCGAGCGAATTAAGATCAATCTCGATCTTTACCACGCACAGATCGGCGATGGCAGCTTGATCGATACGTGCCAGCAGGCACTCCCTCATATTGGTGAAGTGCAGGTGGCGGACGTTCCAGGGCGCTGTGAGCCCGGCACCGGTGAGATCAACTACCGCTATCGACCTTCTTGCGGGCTTCAGTGATCTGCTCCGCAGTCAACCTCACGCCCTTGTCGTACTTGCCAGCGGCTTTCGCCAGTGCGATGCCTTCCATCTGGCGCTCCCGGATCACCGACCGCTCCAACTGCGCCACGGCTCCCAGGATCGTCAGCTTGTTCGGCGTCCGTCGATTGAACGTCGGGCGCGAGCTTTGCCCACTCTGATGGTTGAGGTAGCCATGTCTCAGCGGTAGGGGAGAATCCGAAGCCCGGCTTATCCGCTTCCCACGGAAGGGGGACCCGGCAGCCATCACGACCAGCCTCTTCCTTATTTGTCCGGAGGAAAGCCGGATCCTCACGCAACTCGTCCGGCACGGCCATGTGTTCTGGTAGAGACAACTCTTCGCCTTGGTAGATGTAGCACGACCCCGGCAGGGCGGACTGCAAAAGGTGAGCGGCGAGAGCCCGGCGCCTGCCGAGTTCGACCTCCGGCTGCTCCTCGAATGGCCGAATGCCGTTGGGACCCTTGCCGGTCTTGGAAAGGCCAAGGCGAGAGGTGGCTCGAACGACGTCGTGGTTTGAAAGAACCCACGTGGTTGGTGCGCCCACAGAATCCATAGCTGCAAGCGACTCCGCAATGACCTTTCGGTAGCTATCGGGTGCGAACTCAGCGGTAAGGAATTCGAAGTTAAAGCTCTGGCTCATCTCGTCGGGGCGGACGTATTTGGCGAGATCGTTAATGTCGTCAACCCAGGCTTCGGCAACGAGCATCCGCTCGGGTCCATACTCGTCCAGAACCTCGCGCCACTCGCGGTAAATATCGTGGACTCCGGGCCTATTCCACATCGGTGGGGGAGTGACGTCGTCGGGGACGTCGCTTCCACCGGAGACCATATCCCAGTGGAAATCCCAATCGGGAAGCCCGGCGTCCTTGACGAGTCCGTGAGCGACGTCGACCCGGAAGCCATCCGCACCACGATCGAGCCAGAAGCGCAGAATGTCCCGCACCTCCTCGTGGACCTTCGGGTTATTCCAGTTCAGATCGGGCTGTGAGGTGTCGAAGAGGTGGAGATACCACTGCTTGTCATTTTCCCAAGCGGACCCTACGGCGTCGGGGCGGTCGCACACCCGAGTCCACGCGATCCCGCCGAACACCGAAATCCAGTTGTTTGGCGGTTCGGATCCGTCCACGCCTTTGCCGTCCCGGAAAATGTAGAGATCGCGTTCGGGTGCGTCCGGCCCACCTTCGAGTGCGGCCTTGAACCATTCGTGGTCGTGCGAGGTGTGGTTGGGGACGAGATCGATGATGACCTTAAGTCCGAGATCGTGCGCGCGGTCGAACAGGGCGATGGCGTCGTCGTTCGTTCCGAACATGGGGTCAACGCGACGGTAGTCGGCCACGTCGTACCCGGCGTCGTGCTGCGGCGACAGGTAGAACGGTGAAAGCCAGACCGCATCGACTCCGAGGTCGCGCACGTGATCGAGCCGCGAGGTAATCCCGCGAAGGTCGCCGATTTTGCCGGAGCTCGAGGCGAATGAGCGCGGATAAATCTGATAGATCACCGCATCCTTCCACCAAACTGAGGGTTCGCTTCCTGCGTGTAACAACACGGGGGACACGGGTTTCCTTTCGAGGGTTGAAGTGCGGATTGGGTCTGTGACTACCTGCGCGGCGGGCAGGTAGATTCTCGCACGATGAGTTCGGACTCGAAACGCATCGCGCCAATACTTGTAGGGGAGCCCTTGATCATGGACAACAGGGTGGATACAGCCGCTTCGCACATGGCCTTCACCGGCTGCTTGAGCGTGGTCAACGGTGGGTTGGTGAAGCCGATAAGCGGTGAGTCGTCGAATCCGATCACCGACAGATCTGCGGGCACGGACATCCCCGCGGAGCGAGCGTAACGGATGGCGCCGAGTGCCATGATGTCGGAGGCACACACGATTGCGGTGCAACCTTGAGCCACGAGCTGAGCAGCAGCTGCGTGTCCGCCCTCAACCGTGTACAGCGTGTGCGCGGAGCGAGGTGGCTCGGATTGCACGACTTGCTCCATCACGCGTCGGAAAGCTTCCGTCTTTGCCTGCGCGGGCCAAAAACGAAGGGGGCCGGTCGCAAGTCCAATACGACGATGACCATGACCCACAAGGTAGCGTACGGCCTGACGAACGGCGGATTCGTCGTCGGTAGAAAAATCGGGGACCGAAAGCTCCGGATGCGCACCGTTCATAGTGATGTAGGGGACACCAAGCGCGGTGATGCGATGGTATCGCTCGATGTTTGCGGTGGAGTCCGCGTGCAGGCCCGATACGAACATGAGGCCGGACACCCGGCGTTCGAGCATGATGTCCACGAAAGTATCCTCCGTGGCACCACCCGCTACCTGCGTGCCAAAGAGTGGCGTGTAGCCTTGCATCGTCATGGCATTTTCGATGTGCTGCGCGAAGAGCGGGAAGATGGGGTTGATCAGTTCGGGGACGATTAACCCGATGAGCCCACCGCTGTGCTCGCGGAGCTTTTCGGGCCGCTCGTACCCGAGCAGGTCGAGTGCGGCTAAGACGGCTTGGCGCGTTTCAGGGGCAACGGAATTCTTTCCGTTGAGTACACGCGAGACGGTGGCTGTCGAGACGCCGGCCTGAGACGCTAGATCCGCGAGCCGTATTCGCTTAGCCATGGAGCTCCTTTGCTTACCCTTGTCTCGATACGTGCTGACACTAAGACATCAAGCTTACTGTGGCGGCATTGCCGTGAGTGAATTCTTATTTGTCAGATTTTCTGGGACACTTCACGCATTCTTTCCTCACAGGATACAACGTCCATGCAAAATTTTTTGTTGGTTTTTAGATTGATCTTGTTCTGTTTAGCGCGCGTTTTTCACGGTTTGGCACGGTTATGAATCACAAATCGGACACGATTTACGCGATTCTGTGAAAACGCTTGCAAGAATCGGTGAACACCCTATAATCGTGATTACGGCAATCGACCAAGAGCAGTGTCGCTCCATTTTGTGCGAACTCTCGCGTTAACTTGCCATCTATCACCTGCTCATGAGGAGAAAAACATGCGTCGAGGCATTGCGCTCGTAGCCGCTTCCGGCTTGGCCTTTGGTCTTGCAGCTTGCGGTTCGGATGACGACACGACCGAAGAAACAACCGGTACGGAGACCACCGATACCGAAACCACCGACGACGGCGGTACCGAAACCACCGACGACGGCGAAGCGCCTGCTGGCGGCGGCTCCATCACGGTGTGGGTTGACGACAACCGTCTCCCCGCTTTCGAAACAGCTGCAGAAATGTACAAGGACGCGACCGGCAACGATGTCGAGCTCGTCGTCAAGGAAAACGATCAGATGCGTTCTGAGTTCATGACCCAGGTGCCAACGGGCGAGGGTCCGGACGTCACCTTCGGTGCTCACGACTGGCTCGGCGAGTTCGTGACCAACGGCGTTGTTGCTCCGGTTGAGCTTGGAGACAAGGCAGGCGAGTTCAACGAGCTCGCTGTTACCGCCTTTACCTACGAAGGCACCAACTACGGCGTCCCATACGCCGTTGAGAACCTCGCAATCTTCCGCAACGCGGATCTCGTAGACTCCACCCCGGAGACCTTCGACGAAATGATTGCCATGGGCGAAGAAGCTGGTACGGAGTACCCGTTCCTCGTCCAGATTGGTGACGGCGGCGACCCGTACACCATGTACCCGTTCGAGTCCTCCTTCCACGGTCCTGTCTTTGAGACCGATGGGGATGGCAACTACACCGATGTTCTCAACATGGGCGGCGAAGAGGGCAACGCGTTCGCTCAGTGGCTGGCCGACAACGGCCAGAACGGCACCGGCGTTCTCGATACCGCTATCACCTACGACGTCGCAGTGGACGCTTTCAAGAACGGTCAGTCCCCGTACATCCTCGGTGGCCCGTGGATGATCGCTGACTTCGAAGGCATGAACATCGCAGTGGACCCAATCCCGTCCACCGGCGACAACCCCGCAGCTCCGTTCCTCGGTGTTCAGGGCGGCTTCATCTCCGCAACCTCGGAGAACAAGCTCCTCGCCACCGACTTCCTCGTGAACTACGTTGGTTCCGAAGAGGTTCAGACCGAGCTCTACGGCATTGGCCAGCGCCTCCCGGCACTGACCGTATCCGCCGACGCTGCTGCTGAAGATCCGCTCATGGCTGGCTTCCGCGCTGCTGGTGAGGAGGCACTCCCGATGCCGGCACTGCCTGAGATGGGCGCTGTGTGGGGCTTCTGGGGTAACACCGAAGCACAGATTATTTCTGGTCAGGGCGAACCGGTTGCTACCTGGGAGAAGATGATTTCGGATATCGAAACCGAAATGGCCAAGTAAGCACGATGGGTAACTAATCCATTGAAGGCGTGCCAGTCATAATGTGCCAAGAGGCCATGGCTGGCACGCCTCATCGTATCGGGGAGAACTGCAATGTCGCATATGACGATTCAGTCTGACGCTTCAAAGGAGCGCGCAGACAGAAGAAAAGATCGTCGCAAGCGCGATTCACAGGCCACAGCGTGGGGTCCGGGCTTCATTATCAAGCTCATCCTCATGGGTGCTGTCAATGCGCTCGGGATCTACATAATTTTCACCGCGTTCGGGGTTGGCTCGCTGACCCTCGGCATTGGAATGATTCTCCTGCTGATCGCGGTTAACTGGATCTACTTCTCACGGCGAACCCTCGCCTTGAAGTATCTGGCTCCGGGTCTGGTATTCCTACTCATCTTCCAGGCCTTCACAATTGTTTACACGGGCTACATCGCCTTTACTAACTACGGCCATCAGCACACTCTCGACAAGAGCGGCGCGATTAACTCGCTGCTTTTGCAGAATAACTCTAAGCGTGTTGAAGGCTCGCCGCAGTACCCCCTCGTGGTGGTCGAGCGTGATGGAAACATCGGATTCGCCATTATCGACCAGGAGGGCGCGCTCAAGGTTGGCGCCGACGAGGAGCCTTTCGCCGAGGTCGACGGCACCATCACTGACAACAGCATTACCGAGGTTGACGGCTGGGACATCTTGTCGTCGTCCGAAATGGGCCAGCGCCAGAGCGAGATCTTCGATCTTCGTGTTTTGCTTTCCGACGACGCCGAAGAGGGCGCGATTGGAACCCAGTCCGGAACGGTTGGTTATCAGTTTGTTTCGACGCTGTCTTACGACGACGCCTCAGACACCATGACCAACACCGAGACCGGCGAAGTTTACGCGGCGAACGACGAGACCGGCTTCTTTGAAAACGAAGATGGGGATCGTCTAGGTGTTGGATGGCGCGTGAATGTCGGTTTCGACAACTTCCGCGAGGGATTCTCTGACGATCGCTACGCGCAGCCGTTCTTGAAGGTTCTCATCTGGAACGTTCTGTTCGCATTATTCTCGGTGCTTACCACGTTCCTTTTGGGCATGTTCCTCGCGATCGTGATGAACGATGAACGCCTTAAGGGCCGACGTTTCTACCGAACGATCATGCTGTTGCCTTACGCGTTCCCTTCCTTCATGACCGCCTTCCTGTTTGCGGGCATGATGAACCGGAACTACGGCTTCTTCAACGAGATTATTGGAGCGGCCATCCCGTGGCTGACCGATCCCACGATGGCTAAGGTTTCTGTTCTCTTGGTGAACCTGTGGATGGGCTTCCCCTACATGTTCCTCATTGTGACGGGCGCTTTGCAGTCGATTCCGGGAGAGCTGACCCAAGCCGCCAAGATCGATGGCGCCTCCACGCTTCAAGTGTGGCGCAACGTTACGTTGCCGCAGCTGATGATTTCACTGACGCCGCTCCTCATCTCCTCCTTCGCCTTCAACTTCAACAACTTCAACTTGATCTACATGTTGAACCAGGGCGGACCTCGAATGAGCGACGCGTCAGTGCCGGTGGGACACACGGACATTTTGATTTCGATGGTCTACAAGATTGCGGGCTTGACCGGTGAGGCACTTCCAAACTACGGACTTGCCGCCGCCATGTCGCTCGTTATCTTCCTGATCGTGGGCTCCGTATCGCTCTACAGCTTTAGGAAGTCCAACTCGCTGGAAGGATTGAACTAATGTCTACTCCTAACCTTGGTCCAGGAATGGGACCCATCGATCCGGGCGACCAGCGCGACATGGATATCTACGAGGACGCTCCCGAGGCGAAGGCTTACGGGGCTACCACGACGACGGCCGACCCGGCGTCGTCGAAGACCCCGCAAACCGCGCGGACCGAAGCTGGCAAGCTTGCGTTGGCGCAGCAGAACAAGATGCCTGCCGGCAAATGGTTCCGCGAGCTTGGATTCCGCCATATCGTAGGTGTCATTGCGGTGCTGTACTCGGCGTTCCCGATCATTTACATTCTGTCGGCAGCGCTGAATCCGAACATCAAGACGACTCTGACCGGTGCGAACTCGATGTTTTCCGATGTGTCGGTGGAGAACTTCACCGAGCTCTCGGACACGATGTTTTGGACATGGCTTGGAAACACTCTGATCATTGGTGTCGCAACTGCGATCGGTACGGTGCTCATGGGTGCTGCATCCGCATATGCGTTCTCGCGTTACCGTTTCCAGGGACGTAAGATGACGCTGATGTCGCTGATGGTCATCCAGATGTTCCCGCAGCTTCTGACCTTCGTGGCGATCTTCCTTTTGCTCAATACATTGGGTGATGTCATCCCTGCCTTGGGTATTGATTCGAAGATTGCATTGATCGCGGTCTACTGGGGTGGCGCACTCGGTGCGAACACCTTCCTCATGTATGGCTTCTTCAACTCAATCCCGATCGAGTTGGATGAGGCGGCAAAGATCGACGGCGCATCGCACACGCAGATCTACTGGACGATCATCATGCCGCTGGTCATTCCGATTCTTGCGGTTGTTGGCTTGCTGTCCTTCATCTCGGCGTTCAACGACTTCATCTTGTCTCGTACCATCCTGACCTCTCAGGAGAACTGGACGTTGGCAGTCGGCATGAACCTGTGGGTTGGCGGCAACGAGAAGAACTGGGACTGGTTCGCGGCGGGTTCGATCATCGCAGCCCTACCGATCCTCCTGCTCTTCCTCTTCCTGCAGAAGTACATCGTCTCCGGCCTCACCGGAGGTGCGGTGAAGGGCTGATCGACCGAAATTGAAAGTGAACCGCCAGTCGAGATCGACTGGCGGTTCACTTTTGTCCCGGCAAGCTACCGGTGTCCCGTCAAGCTACCGGTGTCCCGTCAAGCTACCGGTGTCCCGTCAAGCTACCGACTTTGAAAGTTCCGTTTACTTCTTCGGTGTCAGGTACACGACGCCGTAGGGAGGAAGCTGCAGAAGTGCGGACTGTGCCCGACCGTTCCACGGCACTTCCTCGGTATGAACAGAGCCGAGGTTGCCCACTCCAGAGCCACCATATTCAACGGCATCCGTGTTGAGCAGTTCGGTCCATTCACCCTCCATAGGAAGGCCAACGCGGTAATCGTAGTGAGGGGTACCGGCGAAGTTACACACCGCAACCACAACGTCGTCGTCGATAGCCGACTTACGGATGCACGACAGGACGTTGTTGTCACCGTCCGATCCGTCAATCCACTCAAAACCGTGGTTGGTGAAGTCGTCGGACCAGAGGGCGGGGTGCTCTTGGTAGATCTCATTTAGGCGCGCTACGCAGGCCATGACGCCGTCGTGGCCAGGGTTGTCGGTCAACCACCAGTCAAGACCGCGGCTCTCGCTCCATTCAGCAATCTGAGCGAACTCCTGGCCCATGAAGAGCAGCTGCTTGCCCGGATGTGACCACTGGTAGGCATAAAGCAGGCGAACGCCAGCAAGCTTTTGCCATGGGTCTCCGGGCATCTTGGTGTAGAGGGAGCCCTTGCCGTGGACAACCTCGTCGTGCGACAGCGGCAGTATGAACTGCTCGGAGAATGCATAGACTAGGGAGACTGTGAGTTGGGATCAGGCCGCAGCCATCGACCAACAGACAGCAGATCTGAGCGCCGAAGCAGACAACGTGTCAGCCACCGCTGAGACCCTGCAAGCAGCAGTAGACACCCACGTCGTCACCGTCGCCACCACGGCGCACACTAATGCTGTGGCTGCACTGGCAGAGTCCGAGACCGCGGGCGAGGCGTCCATCAAGACGGCCAACGAGACGACAGACTTCGCCAGTTCCGCTGAGAACGACGGCAAGATCGAAGCACTCAGGACGGCACTCGACACTGACGTCACGCTTGATACCGTGGCTAAGACCCGCGACGACGTAACTGCTCTCGATGAGGCGACGGCTGCTATCAACACAGCCAAGGCCGACGTCGACGAGAAGCGCGCAACGCTGGACAGCGCCGTGACCACGTTCAACGAGCGGATCGCCGCTGAGAAGGCAGCAGCAGAGGCTGCAGCGGCAGCAGACGCCGCAGCAGCCCGCCAGAGCCAGGGCTCAACTGGGTCTACCGGATCGCGCTCCAGCGGATCAACTGGTAACAGCTATGCCGCACCTAAGAGCTCCAGTGGCTCATCCGGTAACGGTTATACCGCCCCCAAGAGCTCCAGTGGGTCATCCGGTACTACGAAGTCGAGTGGCTCATCTGGCTCATCTGGCTCTAGCGGCTCCAGTGGATCGTCCGGCTCCGGCACGAACCCGTTACCTTGTTGACAGGTTCTGATTGGCGAGTGTTGATTGGGACTGTCGGTCAGCCGCCCTGGCATGGTGTCTTGCCCCTGTCTATTGAATGATCCGGGGGGTGTTGCCACCAGGGTCGGTTGGCAGCATGTGATCGCTTATTAGGGGCTCGGCACCATTGATGGATGCCTGTCGTAACGTGGATGTGAGGCGTGCTGCCTGGGCTCGGCCGACTTATGGCACCAATCAGAGGAGATAAACGCCATGAGCACGAACCAATCGAGGATCTATCTTGGTCTTGACGTCGGTAAAACCGATCACTGGGCATGCGCTCTGACCGAGTCTGGGCAGGTGTTGTGGAATAAGACTTTGCCCAATAGCGAAGCCAAAATCATCGACATCTACACCAAACTCTCTGCGCAGGGCCGGGTGTTGGTTGTGGTGGATCAGCCCGCCACCATCGGCGCCCTTGCAATCGCGGTCGCCGGGCACATGGGGATCGAGGTCGCCTACCTACCAGGCCTGACGATGCGCCGGATCGCCGACCTGTACCCCGGGGATGCTAAAACGGACCAGAAGGATGCCTTCATCATCGCTGACGCCGCCCGCAACCTTCCCCACACCCTACGAGCACTGACAAAGACGGATCAAGACGAGGCAGGCCTGGCAATGCTGACCGGGTTCGACCTAGACCTGTCCCGACAGGTTAATCAAGTCTCTAACCGGATCCGCGGCCTGTTCACCCAGATCCACCCCGAACTGGAGAAAGTCCTCGGCATCCGCCTCGAGCACGACGCGATCCTGCACGTCCTGGCCACCTGGCCCACCCCGCAAGCCTTAAAGAAAGCAGGCCGGGCACGAATTGACGCGAAACTCAAGAAACATGGGGCACGTCGCCACACCGCCTGGACCACCGAACTCCTCGAGGCACTCTCACAACAGTCGGTGACCGTGACCGGTACCGAAGCGGCCGGATTGGTGATCCCCCACCTGGCACGCCAGCTGTTGAGTCTGCATGCCCAACGTGCCGACGTGGCCATCCAGGTAGAAAAGATCGTAGCTAACCACCCTCTTTACCCGGTCCTGAGATCCATGCCCGGCAACGGTCTCAGGACCGCCGCCGTGATCATCGCCGAGCTCTCCGGCAAGACATTTACCAGCTCCGCCGCACTAGCGTCTTACGCCGGCCTCGCACCCACCACGAGGCAATCGGGATCATCCATTAGGTCCGAACGCGTCAGCCACTTTGGGAACAAACGCCTCAAACGGGCACTATTCCTATCCGCATTCGCTGTCATCCGCACCGACCCCGTCTCCCGGGCCTACTACGACCGCAAACGAGCACAAGGCAAACGACACAACCAAGCCATCATCGCCCTCGCCCACCGCCGACTCACCGTCCTATACGCCATGCTCCGAGACGGCACACTCTACAACATCCCCGAAACCACCCTCGCAGCTTGACACACAACATAGGGGCACGTTACTATTGTGCTCCTCTTTGGCGAGCTGATTTCACGTCGGTGACTTGCCCGAGAATCGGGACACTGAAGAGCGATGTGGATTCGGATAGTAGCCCGAAGAGGAGCGAGGCGCTCCGGAGCTATCCTTGGCATTAGTCCATCTGCCAGTACGTTTCGGAAACGGAAGTGGCGCCCAACCGAAGTTGAGCGCCACCCCGCTCGAGAATGCGCTTGAGCGGGCTTAGTCCAGGTACTGCTTAGGTGGGGAGAATAGCTACCTATTGCAGGGATACCCGGATCGGGTCACCAAAGAACTCGTCGTTGCCAAGGTCAATAGCGGTGGGTACCGAGTCTGCTGGAATGTCGTAGATTAGGGCGCCTTCGACAGTGTTGCCGGGGTTGACCTCTGTGAATGCGAAGGTTTCGCCGTCGTAATACCAGGCGTCGCTCGACTCTGAATGCTGGCGATCTTGCTCGTCGATGAGCTTGTGCTCGGATGCTCGGAAGTGTTCTGCCTCGTTACCGGTGTTCGTGACCGAGACGTGAACGAGTACGAACTGGCCTGCGGCCTCAGCGTTGAAGTGTTCATTTCCGATCAGACCAACCTCAGCATCGACGCTTGTGATGGTGACATCGAAGTTTCCGGTGCTTACCGTGTCACCGACACCGGGAGCAGACTCGGCTGGCTCCTCTGCTTCTTCCGGTTCATCAGCCTCCGGTTCTTCAGCTTCCTCACCGTCGGCAGCGTCAACAATGGCTGCGTCACCGTCGCCACCATCATCATTGGTGTCTTCGTTGCGATCGTTGGAATTGCCGGTTGAGGTGTTTGAATCGGCTTTTGGTTCGTCGCCGTCCCCACCGGACCCCATGCTGGCAATAATGCCGATAATAATAATGATGAGGATGGCGGTGAGGATCTTGTGGCGCGCGAACCAGCTCTTCTGCTTCTGCGCCGGTGCCGGGTATGACATGGTGTCTCCTTTTTCAGATCGATACTTCGAAGTTATGTGTCGGAAGCTCGTCCTGACATCGGCCGATCGGCCATACTTCCCTGACCGAACGGCCGAGGCAAAAGGTCATAGGGAGGCAATACCATGGCTTCATGAATAGTGGTGCGAAGGATCTGGGGCCCCGTAGCCGGTTGGGCTGGGTCAAGAGCTTTGTCCTCATTCCCATTGCCTGGTTCATGACAATCGGAGCTCCCGCCTTCTACTTCGTGGGAGTTGAAGAACGGTACCCGAACGGTTGGCTCAATGGGGTCGGCACGTTCTATTCCGTCATCGCTATGGCAGCGGCCATCTACGCCTGCTATCTCTTCACGCAACGCAGGCAGAATCCTCGCAGGACAGGGCATATCCTTGCAGCGCTCCAACTTGTCTTCCCGGTAGGCCCGGTACTTGCCATTGTGCTTCCCAGATATATCCGCACCCAGCCCGCCAAAGATGGCATCTACATGTCGGGGTTCTACGGAGTTAGCCTGATCGTGACCATGGCGAGGGATCTGCTGGGTCAATCAACGGACACGTCAATCCTTCGCAGCCTTATGAACGTGGATGACACCGATGGTGGGGGTCCGATAAGCATCACGTCCCTTATCTCAATCTTCCTCATTACCTTCCTGCTACCCATCGGCCTCGGCTACTGGGAGGCCTCACGGGATGCTTTAGAGGAAACCGAAGGAAGACTTTTTGAGCAGGTTGGGCAACTCAAGCAGAGAGACGTGCAGCTTGAGGAGAAAGAGCACCAGCTTGGCCAGACATCGGAGCGACTTGAGGAGACCTCGGTTCGGCTCGAACAAACTTCCGAAGAGCTGGAGGAAAGATCTCGGGCTTCGGAGGAAATGGAGTACGAGCTGAGCCGCAAGGAAGAACGGGAAATCATGGCCCGGGATATTCACGATACTGTCGGGCACAGGCTCTCCCTCGTCTCACTCCACGCAGGTGTATTGGAGATGTTGGCGCAAGATGATGAGCTGAAAGACAAAGCGGTTCAGGTAAGGCAGGAAGCCCAGCAGGCCGTGGACGAACTCCGGGGCCTTGTTCACGTCATGAGGAATCCTGCTAAACGGACCGACACTTTCGATTACGACAACTACGAGATGACAGACCTGGCCGATGTCATCGAGCACGTCCTCGGAGCCGGCCACCCAGTCTCGTCTTCCGTGTTCGTGACCGATCCGGAAAAAGCTTTAGGGCTACTCACGAAGTCGACCTATCGGATTGTGCAGGAGTTACTGACCAACGCAATCAAGCACGCCCCGGGCGAGATCGTTCGCGTCAAAGTTAAGGGTGGTCCCGGCCAGGGACTCAACATCTCCGTAGCGAATCCCGTCACTGGAGGTGTGAGAGGAGCGGGTTTGAACTCTGGTCCCGCCGATGGTTTTGCACTCACTCCACACGATCCTCAGGATTCAGCATCGTCTACATCTGTACCGCAAAGCGGTGAATCTGCTCTAACAACTCGTGAGGGTGGAGCTAGAGTCGGCGGCTTGACCGGAATCAAGGAACGGGCCCTTGCCATGGGCGGGTGGGTTCTTGTCACCGAAGAAGATGGCGAGTTCAGGGTTGATGCTTGGCTTCCGTGGGAGAAGGGGAGTGCAGCCGAGTAGAATCGGTCCTTGTGAATGGTGACCGCCCCATCAAGCTCCTCCTCGTCGACGACGAGCCGCTCATGCTCGATGCCATCGAAACAATCTTCAAGGTCGGAAGTGCCGGCGAGATCGAGGTTGTTGGTAAAGCACACAACGGGTTAGCGGCAATCGACGCCGTCCATGCCTACAGTCCCGACGTGATCCTCATGGACATTCGGATGCCGAAGATGGACGGGATTGAAGCCACCCGGAGGATCCGGTCCCTGCCGAACCCTCCCGAGGTCATTGTCCTCACGACCTTCGATTCGGAAAATGAACCGATCCGTGCTGCAGAAGCAGGAGCGAACGGTTTCCTCTTGAAAACCGAGGGCCCGAAAGAGCTTGTTGGCGCCGTCAAGAACGTTGCCATGGGGGAGGGTGCGCTCTCACCCAGAACGTCCCGTCAACTCGTTGAGTTCATTCGTGTCTGGGCAACAAAACCGGAAGTCGTTAACGCTGCCAAGCAATTCCTTTCCCTCACGGCCCGCGAGCGCGACATCGCCAAGCTGGCCGCGGCAGGTCAATCGAATACGGAGATCGCGGACTCTTTGTTCGTGTCGCTTTCGACCGTGAAGACTCATCTCGCGTCAATTCAGCAGAAGCTTGGTGTCGACAACCGCGTTCTTATCGCAGTCACGATCACTCTCGCTAGCCTTGCTCCCGGATATCCGGACTTCACCTGCGGCGTCTAACCTATGGCGTGACTGCGGCTTCCACGCTCCTAATCTGAATACTTACTGAATGAATCCTGGGCGTCTAGCGGGGTTCTCATTTTGAGTTTTCGTTCCAAGAATGGGGCAAGGTCAGACTTGCTAGCGGCCTTCGAAAAGTGAACAAAAGGTGAACAGTTTCGCTCACGGGAATAGGTGCTGAACAGACCTCTGACCTGTGGAAGTGGGCTTCTTTGGGGTGGTTGGCGAGGTGAGCGTCGAGCCTCATTTTTGTGGTTCTGGCAGGTTGGTAGGTCGGACTTTTCCGCAGTGTGATGCGGTTTACTCGGGGTCAAATTTTCAGTTTATTCTTAGCTGAGGTGCGGTCTCGTCCCAGGCGGTGGTGGGTCAATAAGTCAGACACATTGACTGATCACGAGGAGAACGCCGTGAACGAATACTTGCCCATTGCCGTTGACATTGTCGCCATCACCATCCTGGTGTTCGGGATTTACTTCCCGAGGCACCGACGCACGGATATGGCACTGGCGTACATGACGGTGAACATTGGCGTCCTTGCGGTGGCCGATACTCTCGCAGCATCCGCTGTGGCTGCGAGAGTATCGGGCTAGGACTGTTTGGTGTCCTCTCGATTATTCGTCTCCGCTCCGAAGAGCTGACTCAGCGGGAGGTCGCCTATTACTTCGCGGCTCGCCATCGGCCTGATCGCCGGCCTTGCCGATGTCTCGCCGAAGCAGATTGGGCTCATTGCGCTAATCCTCATTGTTATCGCAATTGTTGACTCCCGTCATCTCTACCCCGTACGCCGCCGCTCCATGGTTCTTGACCGGGCGATTGCTGATGAGGGGGAGCTACGTGACTATGTTGCATCGTTTTGCTCCGGACGGATTGTCGACGTCTCCATCGAAGAAATCGATTTCGTCAAGGACTCGACAACCGTTCGCGTACAAATCAAGGAAGGCTCCGCACACCAGAGCGTCGGAGTCGTGGCATGACCGCGGTGGATCTGGAATGGTCGGCTGCCCTGCCCGCTATTGGGCTCGACGAGCTGAATACTTTCGCGGAACGGCTTATTCGAGTCGACCGGAAGTACCTTGTTCGAGCGGATGACATCCCCGAGATTATTGCCTCAGTGCCGGGACTGTCCGTACTCGATGTCGCCGGGGCGAGATCGACACAGTACGTGTCAACGTACTTCGATACCCCGGACTTTGAGTCCTATCACCGCGCGGGGCGGTGCCGCAGGCGCCGCTACAAGGTGCGGACCAGAAGGTACGAAAGTGGGGATGAGTTCCTTGAGGTGAAGTGGAAAGACGGTCGGGGAATGACGCACAAGGTGCGTCGCCCCTGGTGTAGCAGCGAACCCGCCGAAGAAGCGCACTCCTTTATCTCCCAGGTCCTCGCGGGAGCGGGAGTGCCCTGCCGGGTGAAAGAGCTCCGGCCGAGCCTGCGCACTTCCTACCGGAGGTCAACGGTTCTCATGGCGGAAGAAAATGCCAGGGCCACGATCGATTTCAACCTTGTCTGCGAATCACCCACCGGTCACGTCATCCTTGATCGCTTCGCGATCATCGAATCCAAAGCCGGTGCCCGGCTCACCTCCCTTGATCGACAGCTCCACCGCCACGGACACCGTGCCCTCAAGATGTCGAAGTACGGGGTTGGCATGGCGGCGACAGTGCCCGGCCTGCCACCCGAGAAATGGAGCAGAACACTACGACTACTGATTGGAAGTAAGAACTCATGAACAACCTGGGGAAAACCATGACCGCAGCATCGCTCGCCGTCCTCCTAGCCGCCTGCTCATCCTCTACCGCAGAAGAAGGTGGAAGTGCGGGTGCGGAAGCCACCTCGTCGGCGGGAACAACCACAAGCGGATCGACGATCTCAGCCGACCTTCCCGCTAGCATTGATGACGCCATGTCCTCCCTCAAGGAAGCGCACTCCGTCGACGAGGTCGATGCTGATTCCGCAACGACACTCCCCCTCGACGGCACCAGCGGGAAGGAAGACGTTGATGGCGTAGAAGTTGGCGACGGCACGGTCACCATCGCGGCCGGTGGTACGTACCGGCTGACCGGTGAGTACAGCGGAACCGTCACGGTTGCCGTGACGGATACCGAGAAGATCACGATCATTCTTGATGGAGTCGATATTTCTGCAACAGACGGATCTGCGCTCGCGGTTACGTCCGGTGACGAAGTCACGATCGGCCTTGCCGACGGTAGCGAGAACACGCTCACCGACTCGGAGACCTACTCCGATACGAGCGACAATGCTCCAAACGCTACCCTGTTTAGTGCCTCCGATCTGTCGATCACCGGAGAAGGGACGCTCACGGTCATAGGCCAGCACAACGACGGGATCTCCTCCAAGGACGGCCTCGTTATCGAGTCCGGAACCATCGAAGTAGAGGCAGTTGATGATGGCATTCGCGGCAAGGACTATCTCGTCGTCCAGGGAGGTTCCATGAACGTTACCTCCGGTGGGCACGCCCTTAAGGCCGACAATACTGATGACGCGACCGTTGGCTACATTGCGCTCCTCGGCGGAACGCTCAACATCCAGTCCGACGAAGACGGTGCCAATGCGCAAACAATCCTCGTCGGTCCCTCCACCGTCAACATCAGCGCAACCGATGACGGTATACACGCCGATGGTGTCCTGGCAATCGACACGGGTGAGCTCACCATTGCGCAAAGCTACGAGGGTCTCGAAGGAACGATCGTTGCCGTTTACGGTGGCACGGTCGATGTGACATCCACCGATGATGGCATCAACGGCTCCACGGGTGACAGCACGGATTCCATGAACCCCATGGCGGTATCCGAAGGCGTCGAGGTTTACATCAGTGGCGGCGAGATCCACCTTGATGCTGGTGGCGACGGCGTCGACTCCAACGGCGTCGCGGACATGACAGGCGGAACCCTGATCGTGGAGGGTCCGACCAACTCCGGCAATGGAGCAATTGACGTGGCCTCCACCTTCAGGATCAGCGGAGGAACCCTCTTCGCAGGCGGAGCTGCCGGCATGGCGGCAACGCCAAGTGCTGACTCAGCTCAGGGCTCGGTGAGTGCAACGGTTAACGCAACCCGGGGCCAGGCCGTTGCAGTAACTTCGACAGACGGCGAGGAACTCTTTTCCTTCACCGTCCAAAAGGCCACCGAGAACGCAGTCCTCTCCGTGGACGGAATGGAAATGGGACAGTCCTACATCGTTACCGTCGACGGCACCCAGGTCGGAACCGTCACTGCCGGTGAAGGCGGCATGAACGGTATGGGAGGCGGCCAGATGCCGGGAGGTGGTGGTCAGATGCCGGGCGGTGGCGGAGGCCAGATGCCTGGCGGTGGTCAAATGCCAAGCGGACCGGGTGAGATGCAGGACCGCCCGTTCCCGCAGTCCCCAACCGATGAACAGGAAGAAGACCAGTCATCCAGTTCGGCACAGTCAGAAGAGACTGACGCTTCAACAATCTGAAAGTAAACCATCGCAACCAGCCCGTTGGAATAGGGATTGAATACATCCGTCCTTTGACTAGATTGGGTGCGATAGATCTCCGGTCAGGCCTCCAGCCCCACAAGGCAATGCACAAATGACCGGGGCCTTTCATTCTCGCGGGGTCCCTCGGCGCTCAGTCTGCGCCATTAGGATGAGCAAACAGAGATCACGCATCTATGGCGCTCGAATCCCCAGTTGTACTTCACGGGGAACGAGAGCGAGAGAGGAAGGCTGACCATGGCACAGATAGAGATTGTCCGCGCAGACATCACCACGCTCGACGTCGATGCTGTCGTCAACGCGGCAAACAACCGCATGAGAGGTGGGGGAGGCGTTGACGGCGCCATTCACCGTGCTGGTGGCCCCGAGATTCTTGAGGACTGTATTAAGCGCTTCCCGGACGGACTTGCGACCGGGGATGCTGGATGGACAACGGGCGGAAAGATGCCCTCAACCTGGGTCATCCATGCGGTTGGGCCGAACTATTCCGCAGGTCAAACGGACCGTAGCCTCCTCGCGTCCTGCTATCGACGCTCCCTCGAGGTTGCTGATGAGCTTGGGGTGAAGAGCATTGCCTTTCCCATCATCAGTGCAGGAGTTTATGGATGGCCGGTGGAGGACGCGGCGGCGGCTGCATTGGAAACAACCTCGGCGCAAGAAACGGATGTGGAGAAGATAGTCTTCGCGGCGTTCAGTGACGACATGGTCAATGTTCTGCGGAGTGAAGCCGAGAAGCTTGGTCTCACAGTCGAATAGTCTCGACTCTTTCATCGGCTGGGCTGATTTACGAGTTTGCGTAGGTCGGTCAGATGAATGCTGAGACTCTGCCCGGGTCGGAACCTGACTCCTGTCTGGTAGGAATCTGTTGTGTGATGCTGGGGGAGAGGATCCGTGGAATTATGGTGCCATGAGCCATATTCCATACCAGCCCTCACCCAATCGATACGACGAGATCCCGTTCCGTCACTGCGGAGACACCGGTCTTCAGCTCCCCGCCATTGCCCTGGGACTGTGGCACAACTTCGGTGATGATCGCCCGTTCCAGACCCAGCGGGACATTGCCCGTAAAGCCTTCGATCTTGGGGTGTTCCACTTCGACCTTGCCAACAATTACGGTCCGCCCGCAGGAAGTGCCGAGGAGAACTTCAGCAGGATCCTCACGAAGGACCTGGCGCCCTTCCGTCACGAGCTCATCCTCTCCACCAAGGCAGGATGGAACATGTGGGACGGTCCGTACGGCTTTGGTGGCTCCCGAAAATACTTGCTGACCTCGCTCGATGAGTCCCTGCAAAGGCTCGGAACCGATCACGTCGATATCTTCTACCACCACCGCCCCGACCCGGATACTCCCGTTGAGGAGTCGATGCTGGCACTCCACCAGGCAGTGACCTCCGGCAAGGCGCTCTATGCTGGTATCTCGTCATACTCGGCAGAGGCCACGAAGGAAGCAGCCGCGATCATGAGGGATCTCGGCACTCCTCTCGCGATCCACCAGCCCTCCTACTCGATGCTCAACCGCTGGATTGAAGAAGGGAAGCCCTCGCTCCTGGAAGCGGCCGCCGAAGAGGGCATGGGAGTTATTGGTTTCTCGGCCATGGCCCAGGGCATCCTTACCGACAAGTACCTGAACGGCGTACCCGAAGGTTCCCGCCTCGCGTCGGGCAAGGTCAACGAAGACTTCTTCACCGAGGAAACCCTCGACCACGTGCGCGCCCTCAACGACATTGCTGAGGGCCGCGGGCAGACTCTGGCTCAGATGGCGGTGGCGTGGGTTCTTCGCGACCAGGGCAAGGTCTCACTCACCACCGCACTCATCGGTGCCTCCTCGGTCGAGCAGCTGGAAGACACCGTGAAATCCGTGAAGAATCTCGACTTCACAGACGAGGAACTGTCGGCAATCGACGAGCATGCGGTCAACTCCGGTATCAACCAGTGGTGGGGAGCTACCGCTTCCCGCTAAGTAAGCGCGTCTCGGCTCTTGCCAAGCTCATTCATTCATCCGTGGCTTCAGGAGACATCCCGTAGCCACGGGTGAAGTATATGAACCGCAGAGGTGGCGCTTCGATAGACGACTCGTGCTGGTTTTGGGGCGACCTTCGACATGTTTTCAGCGTTACGTCGGTATTGGAGTTGGTGCGTCAGTTTTCTGACTTGAGCACCCGGTAGTGCCCACACATGAACCCCCGGTTCTGAGCGACCTCGAGAAGTTCCACGTCGAGTGCTCGCGGCAACAGGGGCTGACCGGAGCCGAGGGTGGCCGGTGCGAACTGCACCCATACCTCGTCGAGGAGGTTCTCGTCGGCAAACTGCCCGGCAAGATCGCCACCACCCACGACCCATGCGTCCTTGCCGTTCGCTGCAGTGACAATTTCGTCGAAAAGGTCGCGCACATTGCCTTCGCGGAAAAGAATATTGGAACCGGTGGGAACAGGGAGTTCTCGGCTCGTGAGAACGAAGGCCGGTTGTTTGTACGGCCATGCCTCACTCTCGGCGAGAAGCCATTCGTATGTTGAGGACCCCATGACGAGAACCCCGATATCTTTCATGAACTCGGTGTAGTTCATGGGGCCCTCTTCGTCGAAATCCTGCTTGAGCAGCCAGCCCAGAGAATGATCGGCGGTTGCGATGAAACCGTCGAGGCTGGATGAAGTGTAGTAATGGACCGTCATTACCCGACCCTACTCCTGATGCAAGAGCGTTCTATAGGCTTGGGCTAAACTTTCTTCACTCCCAGCTATGTACAAGAAGAGCAAGGTGGCCCCCATGACATCCAGGCTTGTTGACGGACCGCGAGGCCGCCGCTTCCTCTATGAGCTCCTTGCTCGCGCTGAACAACGGGAAAACGGCGAGTACAACGAGAATTCGCTCGTCTCTGCCATGTGGGACCTGAGTATTCGGCTTACAAGAGATGATGGCTCTCACGCGGTAGCAACCTTTGAATGGACTGGGGAGGAGGCAGGTGCATCGAAGAGAAAAGGCAACACTGGCAGGCTCATTGGGAGGATCCGGAAGAAGTGGATGGCACGCTCGAGAGGCCCCTGGCACAGGTCCGGCTCTTTCCGCCTCGGACTTAAACCAGGATGGGCTGCCCATGCTCCTGCCGCCGGGTATACTTCCGGTCAGAGCTTCAACCCGGTACCTCACTGGAAGGAAGGTGTTCCTCCGGTACGTGACCTCGTGACCTCAGCGAAAGTTGCCGTGCTCATTCGAGAAGCCTCGAAACGTCTTGGCGAAGAAAAAATCCCGATGAGCGATCTCGTCCAGGCGCTCGCGGAGTCCGTTATCTCGGCACGGTACTGGCAAGAACCCGACATGATCGACATCATCCTTTCCGATCCTGTTGTGGCTGATGCGCTCCGTGATTCAGAAGAAATGCTTGAATTGCTGGGTCTCGATTTCGAGATGCTGGCAGGTGGGGGAGTAGAACTTGCCGCGACATGGCTGATTGACGAAATCGATAGCCAATGCGTTGTGAAGCCATCCGAACAGGTTCTTGACGCATGGCTGAAATCAACGGTGGCAAGGACCGAGAGCGCAACAAGGGAACGACCGGATGATTCGACTGCGAACTGGAGCGGTCACTGGTGGTCGACACCGCCCCGGGGCCTGTTGGTAAGTAACGGGGAAACGGTGGATGGGGATCCTGCGGCTTTCTCTTGCACCGAGGACGGTCCCATCTCTACTCGTGCCGAGATAAGGGAACTGACTGTGCCCGAGAAGCGGGTACTTGTTATCGAGAATGCTGAGGACTGGGCAGAACTGAGCAAGAGGTTCCCGCTCGATATCACGGCAGAGGTGCGTCACGACTGGTTTCGCGTTACCGGTCTCGATGTGACGTGGATTATCCCGAACTGGCGTGATGTTGCCCGCGAGTGGGATGGCGTGAAGCTCTCCGTCCGCGGTTACCTCACCTCAGCGACACGGGCAATAGACGTTGGGGACAACGCAAGCATGATCGCTGGCTGGGGTCCCGGGGAAACCTTCTGGTTGAACGGCGAAGGAATCTTCGTTGGGGAGTCAGAAATCTGGGAGCAATCAAACGTCGGTGATCTCCTCTGGGAGCGGGTCTCTAATCGACATGGTGAGAACCTGGAAGATGATGAAACTGCGCTGGGTGGTAACGAGGGTCCTGAGGATCAGCTATTTAACTGAGATTTGATTCCGTTAATGGCTTCTCCGGGTGCGTCATCGGTGACGGTGATGCTGGTGGCTCCCAGCCACCCCGCCATGCGCTCCAGCTCACTGCCGAGTGCCCGGTCGGTGCTGTCGAGTTCGTAGCCGGGCTCGTACCAAGCCCCGGTGACTTGGAGAGTCTGTGTTTTGCGGTTGAGTGCCAGGTCGACGCGTGCGGGGATTGTCGCGTCTTGGAGGAGCGGCAGGGAGTAGTAGCCGCGGGTTCTTTGATTGACGGGAGTGTAGATCCCGATCCGATAGTGCAGTCCGAACAGTGCGAGTGCCCTATCGCGTTCAAAAATTAGAGGATCAAAAGGTGATAGGAAGGTCGTGCCTTCCACGGAACGTGGAATAACGGTCGATGTTGGAATGATTGCGTCTTTCATTCCTGGCACCTCCACCCACTCCGCCTTGCCGGCTTTCACTAGGTCGTCGAGGACGGGCCGAACGTCGAGCTGTCGGAGCCGGAAGAAGTCCGCAATCGTGGCGGGATTACCGATCCCGACCTTGTCGAGAGAGATTTTGGTGAGTTCCCTGATTGCCTCCTCCCGCGGAGCGGGAGGCAGGTCTGCTACAGACGGGTGAAGGATCTTTTCTGTGAGGCCGTAGAGTCGGTGGAAGTGGTGGGTGCGACCAGCACTTGCTAGGACGTCTTCGTCGTAGAGGTTCTCTAGAACAACCTTCACTGAGCTACGCGACCACAGGCCCTTCATTCTGCCCTCAACAAGCTCCGTTTCAGCCGGTGTGAGCACCTGACCTTGGAGCCAGGTCGAGACCTGCTGGGAAGTGGCGGGGACTTGGCGATCCTTTCAACAACCCGTTCTTTCAGGGGAGCCGCTCCCGGATGTTCATCGAGTGCATAACCCGACCCCCATCGCCTCCCAAACCCGGCAAGTAGGCGATGCGTTCTAGGTGGGACGAAACTGGCTTCGTGGCCCCACTGTTCGTGGATAAGACGAGGCGGCTTCGTGCCAGCTTCGTCAAGCAGTGACGTGTCGTAGGGACCGAAACGGGAATAGAGGGGCAGGTAGTGGGCGCGGGTCAGGATATTGACCGTGTCGATCTGGAGCACTCCCATGCGGTCCACCATGTTCGCAACATCGGCACGGGCCTTCGCGGGCTTTGTTCGGTCGAGATGCTGGGCGCGGATAGCTATCCGGCGGGCCTGGGCAATACTCAGTTTCCTCACGGCTACTCCTTTGCTGGCCCTGTCACGCCTGTGCTGACCCTGTCGTGCTCGCGTTATCCGAATTGTGTGGCGGGGGCTCGTCTCGATCAGTCGGTCTGAGGCTCTTAGGTGAAATCTACAGGCTGAGCCACATGCTCGAAACTCCGTGTGAATACCTGTGAGGGGCAGGAGTCCAGGCTATTCGTCTGGGCGGTTCTCGGCGTCCTCAATCTCGATGATCTCTTCAGCGAGGCTCTTGCCCTTCTTTTCTTTTTCGGCCTTCTTTTTCTTGGCCTTGTTCTTCAGGGTGTTTGTGAAGTTGTAGGAAATGGGCTTAGCGGCCCTCGGGAAGTGCCAGAGCTTCGTGCGTTCTTGACGCTTGTATTCCTTCTCCTGGTAGTCAAAGACCGGCAGGGAAAGCTTGAAGTAGATGGCGAGGATACGAAGGATGAAGACGGTCAGCAGCGAACTGATGATTGTGATGTCCTCGTGGACACCGAGTTCTCGAAGGCCCAGATACACGAATACACCAGGGGGAACAACGGAAGCGTAGAGCTCCTTGTGGAAAACAAGGGGGATGCGGTTACACAGAATGTCGCGCAAAATTCCGCCCATGATTCCCGTAATGAGAGCGGCAACGAGGGCAACAACAAGTCCGTGGCCCATCTCTAACGCCACTCGTACGCCGAACACGGTGAAGACGGACAGGCCGACCGAGTCGAGCACGAGGAACAGCACCCGGAAGTACTTCATGAGTGACGATGTGAAGACCGTGATGATCGCGGCCGCCGCAACGATAACCAGGTAGTGCGGGTTCTCCACCCAGACGAGCGGATAGTGGCCAAGCAACATGTCTCGGACCGAGCCGCCACCGAGAGCCGTCACGCACGCCACCATGGTGACGCCGAACAGGTCCATTTTCTGTCGACCGGCAGCCAGGGCACCTGTCATCGCCTCGGCCGTGATGCCGATGATGAAGAGGACAGTTAAGAGCACGCCTAACTCCTTGTCGAAAGATCATGGACGAGCCGGAAAATGGCCCACCTAAGTTTAAGAAAGAAAGGTGTCCCATCCTAGAGACGAATGGCACGCGCAGTCTTGGCGCGATTTGGAGGCTTCTTCCAACGCTGTCTTTTCCTAATCGAGGTCAAGACACACCTGACGCGGAATCCCGGAACCGCCAGTTTTTCGGACAAATAATATAATGAGCTGTGAGGGAATAATCCCCGGTTATTGGCCAGTCCCGAATGATTCCACGGAAAACAGAGTGAATCGTGTGAGTACAATCATCTGCGTTTCACACTACAACTGCGAGTGAAGCACTGCATGGTCAAGCTAACCTAAATTGTGTAACTTTAAATAGTTTCTAATACTAGGAAAAGTGTCTTCTTGCCGAACCCCGGCATCCGGGCACGCGAAGTGAGCATGCAGAAACCCGATTCAAACGACATTAACGTCAAGACACCCCCGGAGGCGGACCCGACCTTCGGCGACCATCTGTCTTTGGGGCAGGGCGGGCGCTACGCGGAGTTTCCCACGGCGGGCTGGGAAGCGCCCACGGCAAAGCGATCCTCATGGGAGAGCACTCCGTGGTCTACGGCGCCCCGGCGGTAGCCTTGCCGCTTCTCGATCTGCAGACCGCGGCCTCGGTTCGCACTTCAGCGTCCGCAACGATCACCTCGGATCTGTACACGGGCCATATTTCGAAGGCGCCCAGGCAGCTCAAGCCGGTGATCACAGCTCTTCGTGCCACCGCCGAGCAGGTTGGTCTCAACATAGAGAGCTGCGAGGTGGTTATTTCCTCAACGATCCCGCTGGAACGCGGACTTGGTTCCTCCGCGGCCGTGTCTGCCGCAATGGTCCGGGCAGTCAGTAATGCGGCCGGCGTGACCCTTTCGGCCGAGGAGACCTTCAACCTCGTTCAGATTGCCGAGAACGTTGCCCACGGAACCTCATCGGGTCTCGATGCTCACGCCGTGCGGTCGCTCACCCCGGTTCGTTTCCAAAAGGGCAACCCCACCGACGTGGAAGTGGCCAAGCCCCTCACGTTCGTCATTGCTGACACCGGCACATCCGGTTCCACTTCGGCCGCCGTCAACGGCGTCCGCATGCTCCGGGAGCAGACACCCCGCTACGTTGACTCGATCATCGAATCCCTTGCCGATCTTGCCGAGTCCTCGATCGAAGCGCTCGGAACCGGCGACGAGAACAAGCTTGGCATGCACATGTATGAAGGCCAGGAACAGCTTGTCCGCCTCGGAGTATCCGCCCCCGCTCTCGATGCTCTGATTGAGGCCGCGCACAAGGGCGATGCTCTCGGCGCGAAACTCACCGGATCGGGGCTAGGCGGATGCGTTCTTGCGCTTGCGAAGGATCAGGATCATGCCTCGGCTCTGATCGAGGACTTTACCGAAGCGGGTGCCACGAGGGGATGGAAGACATCCCTCGTACCTTCTGATCTCGCGGACGAATATGATCAAGAGACGGGCCTCGAGGCCCTCTTCGACAACCAGGAGAATGCGTGACACAGGCGACCGCACGGGCCTATCCAAATATTGCCCTCGTCAAATACTGGGGCAAAGCCAACGAGGATCTTATCCTTCCCGCGGCCGGATCCATGTCCATGACTCTCGACGACTTCGCGACAACGACGACCGTGACGCTCGACGAGACCGACTCTTTTAGCCTCAACGGCGCCGAGCAGGGCGAAGCGGGAGCATCCCGCGTTATCGCCTTCCTGGACCTCGTTCGCAACTTCGCTCGCACCGCTGGCCTGGACACTGCCGATCAGAACGCGCGGGTTGTTTCCGTCAACGAAGGCCCCACCGCCGCCGGCATGGCATCCTCCGCTTCTGGCTTCGCTGCACTCGCGGTCGCAGCATCGTCCGCCTACGGCCTTGAGCTTTCCATCCGCGACCTCTCTCGTCTCGCTCGCCGCGGCTCCGGCTCCGCTTCCCGCTCCCTGGTTGACCGCTTCGCGGTCTGGCACGCCGGGGACGATCAGTCGTCCTACGCGGAAGAGATCCCGGCGCCCGACATGGCAATGATTGCTGTTCCCGTGGCAACCGGCCAGAAGGCCGTCTCCTCCCGCAAGGGCATGGTGGCTACCGCCACTACCTCGCCATTCTACCCCGCCTGGGTGACCTCGACCGAGGAGATCCTGAAGGAAATGATCGGTGCCTGCAAGGACAGTGACTTCACGCTCGTTGGTGAGATCGCCGAGACGCACGCGATGAGAATGCATGCCGTTATCGCGGCTTCCCGACCGTCGATTCGTTACCTCAGCCCCACCAGCCTTGAGGTATTTGACAGAATTGCACAGCTTCGTGCCGACGGTATCGAAACCTACGGAACGGCTGATGCTGGGCCGAATGTTTTTGCGATCACCCGGCCCGAACATGCCGAGGTCGTCTCCGAGCGCCTGCGGGACCTGACGAAGGATGGGGAGGCGAAGGTCCTCCGCCCCGGCAGGGGAGCCCACCTCGTCGGGGACGATGCTCTGTGACCGTTGTAGCCAAAGCCCCCGGCAAGCTCTTCATTGCCGGCGAATACGCCGTTGTGGAACCCGGATATCCCGCGGTTCTCGTAGCCGTCAACCGCTTTATTACCGTGACCCTCACCGAGTCTGAAAACCGCGGCCGAATCCACTCTTCGGAGTACGGTATGCCGGTGGAGTGGCGGAGGGACACCTCCGGCCAGGTCGTCGTGGAGAGCCAGGTCGACTACGTCATTAGCGTTATCTCGACCGTCGAGAGGATCCGCGAGGAGCGGGGCGTCGCCCCCGCCTACTTTGATCTTTCCATTGAGTCGGAACTCGATGATGCTGACGGCCAGAAGTTCGGCCTCGGCTCCTCCGCAGCGGTCGTTGTCGCAACCGTTTCCGCCATGAACACCTTCTATGGGCTTGAGCTCACCGACCTTGAACGCTTCAAGCTCGCCCTGCTTGCCACGATCGAGATCTCGCCCCGGGCGTCCGGTGGAGATATTGCGGCCTCCACCTACGGCGGCTGGATTGCCTACTCCTCACCGGACCGCGAATCGTTGCGCTCGTTCGCAGAAACACATTCGGTCACTGAATTACTTGAGGCAGACGGCTGGAGGCCGTTTGCCGTACGCCGACTGCACACCCCGCCCAGCATCTCCCTCCAGGTGGGGTGGACTGGGTCCCCGGCCTCGACCGCTGCTCTCGTTGGTTCCGTCAAGAAGGCGAGCCCGAAGGACAGCCCCGACTACGAGACATTCCTCCAGTCGTCAAAGCGCTGCGTTGGTCAGCTGGTCTCCGCACTTCAGGCCGATGATCTTGAGGGCGTCACCAACCTTCTTATGATTGCCCGCCAAAACCTCCTTGACCTTGAAGCATCGTCTGGAATTCTCATCGAAACGGACAAGCTTTCCCTGCTCTGCGATATCGCAGAACGCTACGGTGCTACCGGCAAGCCGTCCGGCGCCGGCGGCGGCGACTGCGGCATTGCACTGATCGACTCGGATCTGCCGGTTGACAGCATGCTGGAAGAATGGTCAAGCAACGGTATTCGGCCACTCAATCTCATGGTGGAGGAGCTGTCATGATTGTTTCTTCCCGCAAGGATGACCACATCCGTCTCGCCTCCGAGCAGCAGGACAACCCGTTGCCGCGCCGCGACTACGACGACATTTCCTTTATTCACCACGCCCTCGATGGTATTAACCGTGACCAGGTTGATCTGAGCGCTCAGGTTGGTCCCTGGACCTATCCGGCACCCCTGTACGTGAACGGCATGACCGGCGGCACGGACACGGCAATGATCATTAACCGGAACCTGGCGATCGCCGCGTCCCGCACGGGGATTACCATGGCGTCCGGCTCCGTTGGCATTGCCCTCGACTACCCGGAAACCGCGCCCTCCTTCACGGTGATCCGCGAGGAGAACCCGGACGGCATTGTCTTTGCCAACATCGGTGCGGGGCGAAGCGTTGACGACGCAAAGCGGGCAATCGACCTGCTGTCCGCCGACGGGCTTCAACTCCACGTGAACGCGGTCCAGGAGACCGTTATGCCCGAGGGGATAGAGAGTTCTCTTCCTGGCTGGGGCTTATCGAATCTATTGCGTCTTCCATCGACGTCCCGCTCATGGTCAAAGAGGTGGGCGCTGGCCTGTCCGCAAAGACCATGCTGAAGCTGAGAGACGCTGGCGTCACCATCGTCGACGTGGCCGGCAAGGGCGGAACAGATTTCGGGAAGATCGAGAACCACCGCCGCGACGGGGGACACGACGACTACTCGTACCTGAACGGCTTCGGCGGCTCCGCAGTGCAGTGCCTGCTCGATGCTCGAGCAGCCGGCCTTGTCGGGCCGGGTGCCGATCCGGGCTTCACCGTGCTGTCTTCCGGCGGTGTGCGCCACCCCCTCGACATCATGGTTTCCCTTGCCCTTGGGGCACGCGCCGTGGGCGTTGCCGGTACGTTCCTGAAGGTTGCTTTGAACGAAGGGGCGGACGCAATGACGTCCGTTCTGGAGACCTGGAGTACGCGCGTGGGAGAGATGATGGCGTTGCTAGGAGCCACGAGCCCGGCCGCAATGGAATACACTGACGTTCTTATCGGCGGGCAGTCCCGCGACTTCGCGGATGTGCGAGGAATCGACCGAGCGGCCCTTGCTCGGCGGAGCCAGGAGGACAGATGAGCAAGTCAACGTACTCGGAGACGACGATGACCCAGATCCCGACCCGCTGGGTCGGTCCAATCCGGTTCACCGGTAACGCCGTCACCGGTGACATCGACGTTCCGCTCGCCACCTACGAAACGCCGCTGTGGCCTTCGGTTGGTCGTGGTGCTAAGGTCTCGCGCCTCGTCGAGAATGGCATTGTCGCGACCGTCGTCGACGAGCGCATGACCCGCTCCGTTCTCTTCACCGCTCGCGACGCGGCACACGCCTACCGTGCACAGACCGAGATCGAAGCACGCTTTGATGAACTTGCCGCCGTTGTGTCGGCGGGCTCCCGCTATGCTCGTCTCATCGAGATCCATCCCGAGATCGTTGGCAACCTGCTGTTCGTCCGCTTCGCCTTTAGCACGGGCGATGCTTCGGGACACAACATGGCGACCCAGGCCTCTGACGCACTCATGTCGACAATCCTGTCCTGGGATCTGGGCCTCGGTTACGGTTCGATTTCCGGTAACTTCTGCACCGATAAGAAGCCCACCGGGATCAACGGTGCGCTCGGCCGTGGCCGTGCCGTCCAAGCCGACATACTCATTCCCCACGACATTGTTTCATCGACACTAAAGACCACGGCCGATAAGGTGACAGACCTCGTTGTTCGCAAGAACTACGTGGGATCGACTATCGCGGGTGCCCTGCGTTCCTCGAACGCCCACTTCGCCAACATGCTTCTCGCGTTCTACCTGGCAACGGGACAGGATGCGGCAAACATTGTGGAAGGCTCCCAGGGCCTGACCTATGTCGAGAACCGTGAGGAGGGCCTGTACTTCGCGTGCTCCCTGCCCCACCTCATTGTTGGCACCGTCGGCAACGGTAAGCATCTTGAGCACGTGAACGTCGCCATGGAGCGGCTCGGCTTGCGGGAAGACCGCGAACCGGGTGAAAACTCGAGGCGACTCGCCGCAATCATTGCGGGCACCGTCCTATGTGGGGAACTGTCTCTGCTGGCAGCACAGACCAATCCGGGTGAGCTCATGGCAGCCCACGTCTCCCTCGAACGGGGACAAAACTAGGCCAGCTCTCTTCTGGCGCAGCAAAGGAGAAAAATCCGTGAATATCGGAATCCACGACCTCGACGTCGCAACCACGCATTACGTCCTCAAGCTTGACTCCATGGCGGAAGCACTCGGAGTGGACCCGGCCAAGTACCAGCTCGGCCTCGGCCAAGACGAGTTCTCCGTCCCGGCCCCCGACGAGGACGTCGTGACCATGGGAGCCCACGCCGCGAAGCGACTGCTGGACCGTAACGATCCGTCAAAGATCCGCATGGTCCTGTTCGCCACCGAGACCGGCATCGACCAGTCCAAGGCCGCAGGCGTGTTCGTGCACGGTCTCTTGGGCCTCCCGACCGCGGTCCGCACCGTCGAGTTCAAGCAGGCCTGCTACTCCGGCACCGCAGCCCTCCAAACCGCCGTCAACCACGTTGCGCGGTACCCCGAGGACCAGGTGCTCGTCATTACTTCTGACGTCGCCCGCTACGCGGTCGACTCTGGTGGTGAACCGACCCAGGGAGCCGGTGCCGTTGCCATGCTGGTTGCGGCCGACCCGAACCTTGTTGTTATCGAGCCCCAGTCCGGTGTGTTCACTGCCGATGTGAATGACTTTTGGCGGCCGAACGACTCGTCCACCCCATTCGTCGAAGGCAAGCTGTCTCTCGATGCCTACCTCGATGCAACGATCGGTGCCTGGGATGATCTTGCGGCCCGCCGCGACCTCAATGTTTCCGACATTCATCGCTTCATGCACCATCAGCCGTTCACGAAGATGGCGAGGAAGGCACATACCAAGCTTGCGGAGCACGTCGGCGTGGAGCTCGGTTCCGAGCTCATCGAAGAGTCGATGACCTACAACCGGAGGATCGGCAACTCCTACACCGCTTCCCTCTACTTCGGCCTCGCCGCTCAGCTACACGGCAACGAGGATCTCGCAGGCAAGCGCCTCGGCCTGTTCTCCTACGGCTCCGGCTCTGTTGCTGAGTTCTTCACCGCCGTTGTACAGCCTGGCTACACCGAGCACCTCCACCCGGAGACTGTCGCAGAATCCCTCGATTCCCGCGAAGAGATCACCTTTGAGCAGTACCGCGACCTCCACAACGCTTACGTCGGCGAGTCTGAAAACTACGAGACCGCGACCGTCACGGACGCGCCGTTCCGCTTCACTGGCGTCACCGACCGCGTACGCCAGTACGAGGCTCGCTAAGAACTAACGCAACCGAGGGACCCCGGCAGTATGAACTGTCGGGGTTTCTCATTGCCTAGCGTCTGCTGTCATGTCTCCTGCCTTCGTGAAGTTGAGTTATGCGACTCCATCCCCACAACCAGCTGTTTTACCTGGGTGGAGGCTGAAAGCACTTTGTACTAAACCTGTTTTTGCAGGGGTTTGTTTCGTAGGTTGGGGAACACGCAGGCTCGTTCGCGGACGTCCGCTACCTTCTTGGATGTTCGCGTGCACCTGGAGCAACTGAACAATAACGCGCCCCGCGGGAGGACACATGCCGACCATTGCCCAGAACATTGTCAACACACTGAACGCAAGCGGGGTGCGGCGAGTCTACGGACTTGCTGGCGACTCCCTCAACGGGTTCACTGATGCCATTCGCGAGAGCGATCTTGATTGGATCCACGTGCGTCACGAAGAAACGGCAGCATTTGCTGCCGCGGCGGAAGCGGCGACAACCGGTGAATTGACCGTGTGTGCTGGGAGTTGCGGTCCAGGCAATCTCCACCTCATCAACGGAGTATTTGATGCTCAGCGCTCAAGAGTGCCGATGCTGGTCATTGCCTCCCACATTCCCTCCGACGAGATTGGTTCCGGCTACTTCCAGGAAACACATCCGCAGTCACTCTTTGAAGAATGCTCCGTCTATGTCGAGCATGTATCGAATGCGAAGCAGATGCCGAGGCTCCTGCGGATCGCCATGAGGGAAGCGCTCTCAAAGAGCGGCGTGGCCGTTCTCGTGATTTCAGGGGATACTCTCCTCACCGAGATTGAGGCCGAGCCGGAGGTTATCCGGCACTACCCGTCCTCCACCTATCCCGATCAGGCGCAACTACTCAAAGCTGCCGAAGCGCTTAATGACTGTGACCGGGTCACAATCCTCGCGGGGGCAGGAGTTGAAGGTGCGCACAATGAACTTGTTGAAATAGCGGGGCGCCTCCAAGCCCCGATCGTGCATGCCCTCAGGGGCAAGGAGTTCATCGAGTACGACAATCCCTACGACGTGGGAATGTCGGGGCTACTCGGTTTTGAATCCGGATATCGGGCACTTGAATCCGCGCAGACGCTTCTCATGTTGGGAACCGACTTCCCGTACCAGCAGTTCTTTCCCGAGGATGCCACGATCATTCAGGTCGATATTCGCGGGGAACAGATCGGTCGGCGCACACGCGTTGATATCCCACTTATCGGTGGGGTGAAGGAAACGATTGAAACTCTTCTCCCGCACCTCACCAAGAGGAAGTCGTCGAAGCATCTGGACAAGATGCTCAAGCATTACGAGAAGACGAAGAAAGACTTCGATGATCTTGCCTCGCCCTCTCGTCAAACCATCCATCCCCAGTACCTGACCAAGCTGATTGATGAAGCGGCGGACGATGATGCTGTCTTCATTCCAGATGTTGGTTCGCCCGTCGTTATGGCAAGCCGGCACCTGACCATGAACGGTAAGAGAAGGCTCATTGGATCCTTCAGTCACGGCTCCATGGCCAACGCCATGCCCCAAGCAATCGGTGTCCAAGCATCCCATCCCGACCGTCAGGTCGTAGCGCTCGCGGGAGACGGCGGCCTCGCCATGCTCCTTGGTGACCTTCTGACGCTCAAGCAGTACGACATGCCGGTGAAGATCGTTGTGTATAACAACTCTTCCCTCAACTTCGTTGAGCTGGAAATGAAGGCCGCGGGAGTTGTTACGTTCGGCACGGACCTGGAGAACCCCAGCTTTGCGGCGCTCGCGGAGGCCGTGGGGCTCAAGGGCTTCACAGTCGAAAAGTCGAAAGACCTGCCGGGTGCTGTTAAGGAGTTCCTGGCGCATGATGGTCCGGCAATCCTGGATGTGACAACCGAGCGACAGGAACTGACGCTCCCGCCCTCGATCGAACTGGAGCAGGTCAAAGGCTTCACGCTCTATGCGTTGCGAACCGTCCTTAACGGCAGGGGAGACGAGCTCGTCGACCTCGCCAAAGCCAACCTCCGCAGGTTCTTCTAAGCACGCCCGATAAGGCGTTGCCACTGCGGCGAGCGCGCACTCGCGAGTCGGATGCGATTGGATTGGGCGTGCCGGACGCGCGGATCGTACTCAAACCCTACGAGCTCCCCACCCCGCACCAGCACTCTAAAGACCCGCACTTTTTATTCGGAATATTAGCTATCTGCAACCGAGACATTCATCTAGAACCTAGACAACCAGATTGGAATAATCATTATGGCTCTCAACGATCCCCGTCATCTCTACCCGAAGATCTCGCCGCCCCGACAGACCCAGAAGGACCCGGGGCTTGATCAGAAGCTTGAGCCGCAGGCCGATATTGGCTTGGACTCCTATGTGGGACGCGGTCGGCTGGAAGGCAGGAAGGCTCTGATTACCGGTGGTGACTCCGGGATCGGATCGGCCGTTGCTGTCGCCTATGCGAGGGAGGGCGCCGATGTTGCTATTTCCTATCTGCCGGAGGAACAAGCGGACGCTGACCGGGTGATTGCGGCGATTGAGGAAGCGGGCAGGAAAGCTCTCGCGCTCCCGGGCGATCTCTGCGATCTTGAGCAGTGTCAGCACATTGTTGCCAAGACCGTTGAGGAGTTCGGCGGTCTCGACATCCTCGTCAACAATGCGAGCCGTCAGCTGTGGCACGACGGCTTGGAGAACATTCCCGAAGATGACTTTGACCGTGTCATGAAGTCAAACATCTACAGCTCCTTCCGGGTGACGAAGGCAGCACTGGCACACCTGGAGCCAGGCTCCTCCATCATCTTCACCTCATCGATCCAGGCATACGATCCGTCGGATACATTGCTGGACTACGCGATGACGAAGGCAGCCATGAACAATCTGGCGAAGGGCCTCGCCCAGCAGCTGGCACCTGAGGGGATCCGAGTGAACTCCGTAATCCCGGGGCCGATATGGACGCCGCTGCAGCCCTCGCACGGTCAGCCCCAGGAAAAGATCGAATCCTTCGGCCAGAACACTCCGCTCGGTAGGGCCGGACAGCCTGCTGAGCTCGCAGGGGCCTATGTCTTCCTGGCAAGCGATGAGGCCTCGTACGTCGTTGGGGAGTCCCTCTCGGTTACTGGTGGGAAGCTAGCTCCCTAGCAGCAAAAACGTTCTCGACCACGACAAGTTCATCCTCGCGGCTTAGTCCAAGCGGGGTGCCGTGGTTGAGATACCAGTCGAGCGTATCCTTTGCGGTTTCTCGCAGGCTCCTCGTTTTCAGTCCCGCCTCTGCGGCCGGCTCATGGTCTCTTGCCATCATCCCCACCATCGATTGGTCCGGGATCCACATGGGAAGAGATCGTGGGCCCGCCCAGGGGCGGATCTCATTCTCGGCAAGGTCTTCTGGGCCAACCCAGAGCGGTTCCGGCGCCGGATCGAATAGTTGGGTAAGAGCAACAAGGAACTCCCCACGTTCAGCTGCCTGACCGACTGCGTCGAATGTGCCTGTCACCGAATTCTGTGCAAGGTCGATGATCCATTTGGCGAGATCCCGAACATCAACCCACTGGACCAGATCCGTGGGAGGGGTTGGCGCTAGATACGGCTTCCTATCGGCAGATGCCTGGGCAAGTCTCGTAGGCCAATGCGTAAACCGGTTGCTTTGATCCCCGGGGCCCGAAATTAGGCCGGGGCGAATAATGACGCGATCCGATATCTCTGCGACGGCATTCTCGCATGCAACCTTGCAGGCGCCGTAGTTCTCCATGACAACTTCGTCAGGATTGCCGGCAGGCTTCAGCAGAGGGGTGTTTGCTGGAGATCCGCCTAATGTCGAGAAGTCAGCGTAGGTAGAGATCGCCGAAAGATAGATCCAGCGAGAATCCGGGAAAGCACCCACTGCTTCTCTCACGTGCCCGGGCTTGGACGAGACGTCGACGACCACGTCGGGGGAGATGGTGGCAAGCTCCTCCGGCATCGGGTCTTCTCGGTCCCAGCGAATAAAGCGGGTGCCTTCCGGGGCATGCCGCTTATCCCGCGAGCCGCACACACCACCTCGATGCCATTCTCAAGGGCGGTGCGGGCAAGAACGGAGGAAAGGAATCCAGTGCCTCCGAGGACAAGAAGGGTCATGGTTGCCTTTGCTGATCGATAGGGAAAACAAGTAAATGACGGAACCGCGGGTGAGAAGGCTCTGAAAGAACCTCGTGCACCAAGCGGTCCGCTTGGAAGGGCCACGTCGCGTAGTAGCGCCAGGTCGTGCTTAAGGAGGCGCTGCGCCTGCCTACTGGAAGCAGTGGAATGGTGTAGGGCGTGAAGTTGCGGGGGCATTGAGGCCCGGGACAGGTCAGTCCCGGGCCTCAACGGTTAGGTTAGTCTTCGCGCTGCTCTTCGGCGTCGTCAGTACGCTCGCCCTCAGCGGGCACTTCTTCCGAGGCCTTCTTCTCGAGATCCTGATCCTTCTCGTGATCCTGCTTGGCGTGCTTTCCACCCATGGATTCTTCTCCTTTTCTGGATGCTACTTACGGGTAACGCTAGTGCCCTATCCGCTGGCATTGTTTCTTATTCCGCTAACGGAAAAAGGGACACTTATCTGACCGGGTGCATTCTGCAGTGCTTTATTGGCGTTGCGCGGTGGGGTGTTGGCGTGGCCTGTTATGCCTGTCGTGGAGCGTCTAACCGAGCATTTTCTGGTTCTGCCTGCCCTCGGAGGGCTGGACAACAACGAAACCGGGACCGTGGAAGCCCAGCTGGAAGGATTCTCCAGATCCCCTGCCGATGAGAGATCCCATCTTGAAATCATTCTTCAGGGATGGGCTGAGGTTGGGGGACCAGCAGATAGCTGCCTGGGGATCAACGAAGGTGGGCTGCTGGGAGCAGTCAAGGAGCATGGGAGGACCATCGCTTGTGACGGCGATCGTGCCGTGGCCTTCCAGGAAGTAGTTGAAGAGACCGCCCGACATGAGACCTGCGCCGCCGAGGGAACGAATGTCGGAGCGGAGCGAATCGTCGTAGGCAAGCATGCTTGCCGAGTTCAGAGTAAGGGCTTCGCCTTCGAGCGTGATAAGGAAAATGTCCTGAGCCTCCCGTGCTAGGAACACTTCGCCCTGTCCTCTCACCTTCATGAGGTTCCCGCCCTCACCTGTCGCAAACTTCTTCAGCATCTTCATGCCGCCACCGGACCCCTGGTATGAGAAGTCCATGTTGCCCTGATAGGCGACCATTGCGCCCTGCGCTGCGACAATCTCGGGAGCTCCCGGGACAAGTCGGCAACGGAGCATCTTGCTGGACTGGAGCGCCCACCTCTCCTCGGTTTGACGCTCTTGATTTTGCTGATCGAACAGTGCTGATCTCATAACGGGTCCTTGCTACGGGAAGAAAACGGGAAACGAAAACCCGCGTGGAAGCACTACCAAAGTGACTTGTGATGTGGGTTACGAATAAGGGTCAGTCTAGACGCAGATCGGCGTTCTGTCATGGGAAGAGAACTAGCGACGATCTATTGCGCGCGCCGCTTGAGGACCGAGTCATGCCGGAAGCGTGTGGCGCAGTCCCGCTCGCCATGACCTTGTTCGGTAACTGTTCCGTGATTGTTCCCGCAGAGCGCAGAGGGAGGCCGGGATGAGGTGCGGGAGACAAATGGGAGATGGGCCAGTGGAGCTGGATGGAATGAAGGACGGCGACAAGTGCGAGATGTGGTGGGGCCGCAGGCAAGCTATTCGTTCTTGCGGCCCCACCAGGTGAAGCATTGGGATCAGGCGTTGACTGTGGCCGGGTCGAAGCCGATCTCGAGGAACTCGGCAGTGCCGTCCGGCCTGCCGACGATGACGCCCTTGGACATGGCTGGGAACAGGCCGTTTTCAACGACGCCGGGGATCTGGTTGAGGGCGATGGCGAGGCCCGCGGGGTCGGTGATGGTCTCGAGCTTCGCGTCAACAATGAAGTTGTCGTTGTCGGTAATAACCGGGCTATCCCCGTTCATCCGACGTTCGACGGAGACGGCTTCCCAGCCCTTTTCTGCCAGCAGTTCGCGGATGTTGCGGATCGTTGTGCCGTAGTAGGCCGGGGTTACCTCGATCGGGAGAGCGAACTGTCCAAGAGTCTTAACAATCTTGGAGGGGTCAACAACGGTCAGCATCTTTGCGGAGTTAACCGCAATGATCTTCTCCCACAGCAGGTTTGCCCCGCCGCCCTTGATCATTGACCCATCGGGAGCGACTTCGTCGGCACCGTCAATGCAGATATCGAGACCAGTAATATCATCGAGCTCGACAAGGGGGACGTTCAATTCCTGTGCGAGATCGCGGCTTGCCTTCGAAGCGGGCACGGCGATGATGTCGAGGCCTTCTTCGATTCGCTTGGCTAGTGAACGGATAAAATGCCAGGCGGAGGTACCCGAACCGAGGCCGACCTTCTGTCCGTCCTCAACAAGGGAAGCGGCATAGACACCCGCTGCGATCTTGGCCTGCTCATTTCTCGAATCAGTCCCCATGGACCCTCCTTCATTCCGTTGCCACAACGATACTCCACAGGTGTGCGGAACGGATGAGACCCCTGGTCCCACGGCGCTGGCGGGGTCCGATGCGAAAGAGCAGTCCCCTGTGTGGAAACTGTCCTGAGCACACCCGTGACGAGCCTCCGTGAAAGGCGGGAGCGAGTTGATGTCTTGGTGCCCGTATGACTACGGGTTTCCTCAACGGTCTTTCTTGAGGAGCTGTTCTGCGTTCACTTCGGGCAGTTCCTCCCTGGGAGGGTCTTGTCTGCGAACTACTTTGTACATCGCCCAGAGTGACGACAGGATCGGGATGGCGATGATTGCGCCAACAAGACCGGCGAGGAATGTTCCTGTCAGGACAGCGATAGCGATAACAAGCGGATGGAGTGATACTTGCTTGCCCATGACAAGAGGTTGGAACACGTCACCTTCGAGCTGGCCGATCAGGGCAACTCCGAGAAGAACAATGAGCGCAGTGACCGGGCCGTTGGCGGCGAAGGCAACAATCGTTGCGATGATCATGGCGATCGGGGCACCGAAGAGCGGGATGAAAGCACCGATGGTGACAAGGATAGCGAGGGGCGCTGCGAGAGGGACCTGAAGGATCAGAAGCAGAATGAAAGCCAGGACCCCGTCAAGGACAGCAACGATCACGGTGCCGCGCGCGTAACCCGAGAACGACAACCAGGCCGCACTGGCCGCCCTGTGGGTAACGTCCCTGTTCTTGTCCGGAAGCTGGTTGAGGAACCAGAGCCACATTTTAGCGCCCGACATGAGGAAGAAAATGGTGGCCAAAGCGGCAAGGGAAACGATCATGATGAACGTGCCGATCGCGGAAGCACTCGACATGACCTGTGCAGAGATTTCCCCAGCATTGTCCTGAAGCCAAGCAATCCCGGTATCGACAAGATCCGATAGTTGCGCTGACGCATCCTCAGCAGAAAAGTCCCACGGTAAAGGACTTTTTTCCAGCGTCTCCAGCAGAGAGTCAATGCCGGAAGAGAACGTGTCGGCCAGTTCATCCCATTCGCCCTGCACCGAGTACACGACGTAGCCAATAAGGCCGCCGAATATGGCGAAGGCAGCGATAAAGGACAGGATCATGGCGAGGGCCCGGGGCATCCACCTGGCAAAGAAGTCCGTGACGGGGCGAAGCACGGAGGTGGCAACGAGGGCAAGGAATATGCCCACAAATACGAATGAGATTCTTGCTGTTGCGAAAACGAACAGCGAGACAATAATGACGATCCCGATGAGATACCAGGAGCCCAACCCGTACTTGGCAAGCCCCCGGGGGACACCGACCGAAACGCCGGGGGCCGTGTCAGAAGTGATGGGAACGTTGTGCGGCTGCACGGTGGGGGAGTGAACGGCGGCCGGGTGGGCCGGCGGCGGTGTCTCGGTGGCCCGTTTCCTCTTCTTACGCAGAATCACGACAATCCCCTTCCGGTTGCCCGACCTAGTGCCTGAAGTTCTACCTGCCGCGCATGCACCGGGCAGACATGCTGATCGTGTCACCGATCATGCCAGAAGCCTGGCATAACCACGCGATCAGAACCTGATCAATTAAGACAGAGTGCTCGCGTTGTGCCTGGTAATGAGCCCATTCAGGCCGGTATTGGTGCTGAGCCGGATAAGAGCAAAAGGGCGGGGCCCCGGGAGAATGTCCCAGAGCCCCGCCCCATTGTTGCTTGGCTGCCCGCCTGCGAGGGTCCCCGCGTGCCGACAGCCTTACGCGCTCACGTGCAGGCCTATCTGCTTGTGTTCAGAACGAACTGCACGAGCGTGGAGGGTGCTTACCTAATTGCTTCGGGCTCGCCGTCGATCGGATCGCCACCGGGCACCTGAGTGCCGGACTGCTCGTAGTAGCCCTTCTCGATGCGCTCGCCGACCTCCTGGTCGATGTTCTTCCAGTACTGGAAGACGTTCGAAAGGACGGGCTCGACAACGTCGGGAATAAGGGTGCCAACAACGGTCTCAACAAGGCGTTCGCGCTCTTCGTCGTTGAAAACCTCGCGGACCAGGGTGTGTGCCTGACCGAAGTCATCATCCTCGGCGTGCAGGGAGTAAGCGGAGCGAACCATCTCGCCGTCCGCTTCCCAGCCGTTTTCGACCGGGCCCTGAGTGTCCTGATAGGCGCGACCGTACGAGTTCGGTGCGTACACGGGAGCGTTGCCCGTGTGGTGGTACTGCATCGCACCCTCCTTGTCGTACGAGTTCGTCGCGGTGATCGGCTGATTAACCGGAATCTGGTTGTAGTTCGTGCCGATGCGGTGACGCTGAGCATCCGGGTAGGAGAAGACGCGACCAAGCAGCATCTTGTCAGGGGAGACGCCGGTGCCCGGAACGGTGTTCGCGGGGGAGAAGGCAGCCTGCTCGATCTGTGCGAAGTGGTTTGTCGGATTCTCGTTCAGCGTGAAGCGACCAACCTTGTGAAGCGGGTAGTCCTTCTTCGAGATCGTCTTCGTCAGGTCGAACGGGTTGAAGCGGTAGGTCTTCGCATCCTCGTACGGCATGATCTGGACCGACAGAGTCCAGGACGGGAACTCGCCACGCTCAATAGCGTCGAACAGGTCGCGACGGTGGAAGTCAGCATCCTCACCAGCAAGCTTCGAAGCTTCCTCGTTCGTCATGTTCTCAACACCCTGATCGGTGTGGAAGTGGTAGACAACCCAGAACTTCTCGCCAGCCTCGTTCACCCACATGTAGGTGTGCGAGGAGTAGCCGTTCATGTGACGCCAGGTGCGGGGCAGGCCGCGGTCACCCATGAGGTACGCAACCTGGTGAGCCGACTCGGGGGAGAGGGTCCAGAAGTCCCACTGCATGTTGTTCGAACGCAGGCCCGAGTCGGGCATGCGCTTCTGCGAGTGAATGAAGTCAGGGAACTTCATGGGATCGCGAACAAAGAAGACCGGCGTATTGTTGCCGACCATGTCGAAGTTGCCCTCTTCGGTGTAGAACTTCAGGGCAAAGCCGCGTACATCGCGCCAGGAGTCAGGGGAGCCAAGCTCGCCAGCAACCGTCGAGAAACGGGCCAGCATTTGGGTCTTCTTGCCCGGCTGGAGGAAGTCGGCCTTCGTGTGGGCGGAAACATCCTCAAGAACCTCGAACGTGCCGAAAGCGCCAGAGCCCTTCGCGTGAGGGCTACGCTCGGGAACGCGCTCGCGGTCGAAGCGTGCAAGCTTCTCAACAAGAGCGACGTCGTGGAGGAGGAGGGGGCCGTTAGCGCCGACGCTCAGCGAATGAGCATCAGATTCGCGAGGTGCACCAGCTTCGGTTGTAGATTTCTTCGTAAAATCGGATTGAGTCATGGTCAGCCATCATCTTTCGTAGCGCGCTAGTTTTCATGAGCGGCCTCCAGGCAGTCCGGGCATAGACCGTGATAGATGACTTCAGCCTCGTCCACTGTGAACCCGTGATCTTCTTCGGGAAGCATGCAGGGAGCTTGGCCAACATGGCAGGGCACATTCTCGATTCGGCCGCAGTTGCGACAAAGCATGTGGTGATGATTGTCGCCCACCCGAATCTCGTAACGTGACTTGCGTCCATCTAACGTGATCTTGCGAACGAGATTGCAATCGGTCAGCGCATGCAGGACGTCATAGACGGCCTGCGTTGACACTGATCCGAGACGCTCTCGAACCTCCCCGGCAATGAACTCAGCATCGGAATGCCGGTTCTCTGTAATGACAGCGAGGGCTGCCAGCCGCGGAGCCGTAACACGAAGACCTGCTGAACGCAGGGCAGTAACGTGTTCGTCGGAAGCCATACCTCAACCCTAACTACTAAATTGGAATTAATCCAATAAACGATTTTCTACGAAGAAAGACGTGCTTCCTGCGAATCCTCTTTGCGTAAGTCTAGGCCAAGCGCCTTCGCGAACCTGAAGTACGTCAAGAAAATTCCGTGTTTATAGGAGATGTTACGGGATGTCAGGCTTTGTAGAAGAAAACCTGTGATGTCCGGCCGGTAGGGAGTGCGGTCGTTCCGGGCGCGGCTCTCCGAGTGTTGGCGGTCTCGGAGGTGGCGGTGAACGCTCCGCGGTGGGGCTGGGGCCTGCTCGAATTACCCTCCGGGAAGAATGCTCTCGTTCCGGCCGGCTTGGTTGTTGGGTTCGGTTGCTGGCGCCAAGTTGCCGGTTGGCGGCCTCACAAAATAAGTAGTTGCAGGTTTAACTATCTAGTTCTAGAGTGTAGTTGAAACGGAAATGACTGGGCTTTAGGCTCGGGAAGAACTTGCGAGATGCATGGTTCGGCATGTAGCTCGAGGAAGAAGAAAATGATGACGACAACGACACTTGCAGACGGTCGCATTCTTAACCCTGCGACGGGCATGGATGCCGTGACTCTCCGTGTGGGGGATCTCGAGCTCATGTCCTCCTACTACGCTAAGGCTCTTGCACTTGAGCCGATCGAGGAGCAGTCCCACGGCCGCGAAGTTCACCGAGTGCTGGGACGCAACGGCGTGCCCTTCGTGCGGCTCGTTGCGACTCCCGGTCTTCCCGGTGTGGATCCGTCGAAGCCCGGTCTCTACCACACGGCATTCCTGTTCGATACGCCCGGTGCTCTTGCCGCCACGCTGTATCGAGCCGCACAGGACCCCCGTAGCCAGTATGTTGGCGCCGGTGATCATCTTGTTTCCGAGGCCTTCTATTTCACCGACCCCGAAGGTAATGGCATCGAGCTCTACATCGACCGCCCGCGCGATCAGTGGGAATGGGTCAATGGTCAGGTCAAGATGGCAACCCTTTACCTCGACCCGAATGAATTCCTTAAGAACCACCTGACGCAGGAAATCCACGATGCTGCCCCGAAGACAGTTGGCAAGGTCGGCCACGTCCACCTTCAGGTTGGCGACATCGCTACCGCACGCGATTTCTACGTCGAGGGCCTCGGCTTCGAAGCGACTTTGGATTACGGCGGCCAGGCACTCTTCGCTTCGGCTGGTGGCTACCACCACCACGTTGCTATGAACACGTGGAACTCGGCAGGCTCCGGCCCGCGTGCTGCCAGCCTGGGCCTCGGTAACGTGGCAGTCACCGTTCCTGGCCGTGAAGACCTTGACGCTCTCGTGGCTCGTCTTAAGGGCAAGAAGATCTCCTACACGGATAACGGCACCTCCGTTGTGACCGTGGATCCGTGGAACACCCAGGTCAGCCTTTCCCTCCCGGGAATTACCACGGATGAACTGCTGACGCTCTGACGCGTCGCCCGCTAGATTGTTTCCATGGGAACACCTCTCGACCAGATCCCCGGAGTGGGGCGCCCCTTCCGGGACGCGGTAAAGCTAGCGGGCTATACAGACCTTGAATCACTAAACGGCGCCGACTACCGGGAGCTCCTCGAGCTCCACGGGGTCGGCAAAGCCGGTTTGCGAACAGTCCACGACGCCCTCATGGAAAGGGGCCTTGGCGGACTCGTTGGAGACATTCCCGAGGCGAAGGGATCAACATGGACCAAAGGACATACCGGTGAGAATGCCGCCGATATCAAGACCGCCCAAACCTCACAGGATCCGGAAGAGTGGATCGAATCGCTCGAGTGGCCCGCCCGCGTCAAGCAGGGGAAGGAACTGCTCAAGATCTTCTCTGAAGCCACGGGCGAGCAGGGTGTCATGTGGGGGCCGAGCATGGTCGGCTACGGAGCCGTCCACTACACGTACGCCACCGGGCGCGAAGGCGACACCTTTCACGTTGGCTTCAGCCCCCGCAAATCGTCCCTATCCCTCTACGGGCTCCAGGGTCACCCTCGCAGCGAGGAACTCCTGGGCAAGCTCGGTAAACACAAGACCGCCGTCTCCTGCGTTTACGTCAACAAGCTTGAGGACATCGATCTCTCAATCCTTGCCGAGCTGATCAAGCACTCCTGGGAAACGGAGCCGGGGGACTGTTAGAGGCACCCTCAAAAACTGCCACGTGTGTGCCCCACATTGCCTTTGTTGTATTAACCAGGTGCGGCACGCACATTCCCTTTTGTCCTCGGGTTGTTAGGCTGGTTTGTCACCCGGCGGCTAGGCCAGTGCACTAATTCGCCAGGTACGACATGACTTAGTTGGGCGGGCTGAATTGGTCGGTGCTTGAAGGCAATGGTGAGCTCATTGGCGCACGTTCGCGAAGCTGCTGCGTGCTGAGTTATGCGCGTGATCGAGCCGAATTTGGTGCCGGGGGCGCGTGACGATCGCTGAAGATTCTTGGAAGATTCGTGGCCACTCCTTGGGCGGAAAGGACCCGCTCCCCGCCATTGCGAAGCGAGCCCCGCAACTATGTTCCCCAATTTTCCAGCTGTTGTCTACCTCTCATTCAGGAATTGTGTGTAGTGGGTGTGGGCAGCCCTGATTCGGATAGCCAGTTTGTCGATTTCTGCGACCGAAAGGTCCTGCTCGTTTTTCTGTGTCGCCGTATCGAGAATCTCGTACCCGATCTTTTGGATCATGAGGTGGCCACGCCATATTGCCTTTGCCGTCGAGTGGTGATCCTTGTTGAGGGAGAGAATGGTGCGATGTTCGCCGACGAGCTCGAACTGGAGATCGCGGCGCCGGGCCAGGGCCTTCGAAGGTGGCAGGAAGGTGAGCACGCCGATCAGGTCACCAATGGCATCGAAGCAACGATCTACCAGGCGGAGGTGATGGAGTCGTTGTACGCGGTTCGAGGACGCCCATAGGAAAGTGATGGAGATGGCGACGGCAATTGTCACCTCGAGGATACGGAACGTCATGATCTGCCCGAGAGGCCCGGAGGCTCCGCCACCGAGTAGCAGTGCGAGCGGGGTTGTGAAGATAACCGTGAGGGCATAGTTTCACACGAGGAAGATCTCGGCATAGAACTGACATGTCACCAGAATGAGAAGGAGAAGCTAGGCAGCAGGCTGGGAGATATGGACGAGGTCGAAGATGCCAATGTCGATAATTGAGTCGAGGAGGCGGTGGAGGGCGCGGACGGATCCTGGGACCTCGTCCGGGTCCCACTGGAGAACAAGAACAACGCTGGCGATTGCCCAGTCCGGCCGGCCCAGGCCAAAGGCTATGGAGATCATTCCGGACAGGATTGAGGCCCAAAAGATCTTCTGCGCCGTCAGTGTCGAGTGTGAGTACCGGTGGATTGACCGATAGATCATGTACGGGGCGGTGAGACGCCCGTGCGGGATAGCCACGCGGTGCGGGTCTGTGGCGGAGAGGTTCTCGTACTCAGTCCCTCCCGTCACGTCCTCGTTCAGGGCCGCGAGGCGGTTCTGTGCCGTCAGCGCCCGGGCCACGAGATCGGACTGGGATTTGCGGATCACTCGGCCGCCACTAATGATCCCAGCATCCTTGAGGGCAACCCAAACAGTATTGAGCGCCGAGGAAGCACCGTGCCGTTCCTGTACGGCATAGCTCGGTGACTTCTCGTACTTCTCAACGGCCTTCTCAAGGTTCTCAACGGCTTGACGTTCTGGTGCGTGCGGGTCAATGAGTGCCGGGAGCATGCCGAGAATCCAGGCGCTGACAGCGCCGACTGTTGCCCACATGCCAACCTGCCAGGGCTTAAGACCAAGCCCCGATGACATCTGGGAGCTTGAGGTCACCATGACAATAAAGAAGATGCCGGGCGCAGTCATGCGGAGCGAGTTCGCCCCGAATACCAGGATGGCCGCAACAATCGACGAGAAGATCACGGTGATAGAAATCCACCACGTGTTCCCCGTTTCTGAGACAAGTTCCTGGACTTCCTGGCCGATGAAAGATCCCATGGTGACGCCCGCGACGAGGAGGACGCCGATGATTGCCATGGGCTTCCACCGGTACCGGAACGGATGTCCTTCGCCCGAGATCACGGCGTATGCGCCGGTGGCGATGAGGAGCATCTCGTTCTCGAAGCTCAAAATCAGGGCAATTAAGCCGGGTATGCCAAGGGTAGGCGCCGCGCGAGCGGCACCCGGCCACCTGAGACTCAGAGCCTGCTAGGTAAAAAGCTGTCGCCACAGGTTCTGTTTGGGTGATGGAATCGGCTCGCTGAACGTGGCGTCATCGACACCAAATTTTGCAATCTTGTACCTCCGAATCCATCCCATACTATCCCGAACAAAAACCAGGCTTTTGGTGAGTTCCCGCTCTTCCCGCCACGGGTGATGGGTTAATTCACGGTGATGACAGGATCGCGAAGGTCAACGTGGAAAAGAAATGGTGGCAGGTGCTAAGCCCCGTAGTCGAGTTCGGCTTAGTACCTGCCACCGTGAGAAGAGGTGACTTCCGTTAGCGGCCTTCGTCAGGAGAAGAGACCTTCGATAGGGGTCTCCCCATCCGTGAAGCCAATGGTCTTCCCAATAGCGTTCGGGGAGGCAAGAACCTCGACGATCATCCGTGCCACGTTGGCGCGCGAGGTGTCGCTCGGTCCCTCGTATCCGATTTCACGCACGGTAATGGAGTTGGTGGGCTCCTCAAGGGTCAGGGCGCCGGGGCCAAGGATCGTGTAGTCGAGACCGGTGCCGCGCAAGTGCTCGTCGGCCTCCGCCTTCGCCTGTGCGTAGTGGTAGAACGAGTTATCCTCGGGGACGCCGTGGTCGAGCGACGAGTTCAGGTACGAAACCATGACATAGCGGGAAACGCCCGCGGCCTTGGCGGCTGCCATCGACCGGACCGCGGCCTCGTAGTCAACCGCGCGGGTGCGTGCCGGATTGCCACCGCCAGCACCGGCGGACCAGACAACCCCGTCCATCCCTTCCATGGCGCGAGCGAGGTCTTCCTCGCTTGCTTGCTCAATATCGAGGAGAAGGGGCGTCGCCCCGGTTCCCTCCACGCCGGCGCGGTGGTCAGGATTGCGAATCAGCGAGGCGACCGCGTGTCCGTTGTGAACGAGTAGCTCCGAAGCAAGCAGAGCGACCTTGCCGTGACCGCCAATGATGAGATATTTCGACATGTTGTCCTCCTCAGGTACTCCCTCCAGGCTAGACGCCACGCACGGCACGTGCCAGAAAAAAGGCTCCAACCGGCACGGCAGTCCAGGATTCTCCCTGGATTGAACGGGACGCGGTGGACTCCGTTGCGGCTAGTGATGCTACAGCCATCTGCGGGAAATCGGCGCCTCGCAAAAGTTTGGTACCACTCTCTGGTATTCCTCAATAATCTGGCGCTATTCAATGGATGGATAGTTGAGCGTTTACCCAGAAGTGACCTAGCCAATTGGGAAATATGCCGCACCGGCGTATTGTGAAGACTGGATTCCAATGGTGCCCATCCTTTCGTCCAGATTTGTGGGACATTGGTTCAGGATGGTCGCGGTTGGCGGATAACGCTGGCACACTTGTGGTCGACACTGTGAAGGGGGTGCGCCGTGGCTCATGAAGCGTCCGGGTTAACAATTGCTCTCGTCGCTCTCCACACTGATCCCATGGCAGTACCGGGGGCCGGTGAGGCAGGCGGTCTCAACGTTTACCTGCTGAACTCCGCGAAAGAACTGGCCCGGTTGGGGCACCGAATCCATATCGTCACACGCAAAGATCGTCGGGAGCTTCCCGAGGTCGAACCAATTTTTGATGGCGTAACAGCCCACTATCTTGAAGCGGGCCCACGAGAGCCCGTGTCCAAGTCGGATTCAGAACGGCTGATCGAGCCGTTCGAGAGCGCCCTCGATACCTGGGTTCAGCACAGCCAGGTCGACATTATTCACTCGCACCACTGGTTTGCTGGCGTGGCAGCAATTCCGGTTGCCAATCGTCATGCCATCCCCCACATCCAGAGCTACCATTCGCTGGCTGCGCCCGCGGGCGCAGGATGGGAAGCGGGAGAGAAAGCAGAATCTCCCGGCAGGATCGTTGGGGAGCGGCAGATAGCAGCTACATCGGATCTGATCATCGCGGTCAGCGAGTTCGAAAAGAACCTCATTGTTTCCCGATACAACGCGGACCCTGCGAATATCGCCGTCGCCTCCCCCGGCGTCGACCACGTAACCTTCGCTCCAATCTCCGAGAAGGAAACGAAGCCTGGTCACGCAGGCCACCGCAACAGTGGTGCAAGTTCAGCGCGTGCCGACGGTGTTCAGGAACGTGTGAAAGGTGCTGAGCCATCCGGGGCGAACATTCCCGCGGAGGTTTCAGAACCCACTATTGTTTTCGCCGGTCGCATTCACCCGCTCAAGGGAGCGGACCTGGTTGTGCGAGCTCTGTCGCTCATGAACCCCGATTCTCGACCCAAGCTCATCATCTCGGGAGAGCCCGCCTCCGGCTATGACGACTACCTGGACGAGGTCCGGACCCTCGTCACCCACCTTGGCACCGGCTTGAAAGTGGAGTTCCGTCCCTCGCTGACGCGCGAGGGGCTCGCTGAACTCATCGGCCGTTCTCTTTTCCTTATCAACCCCAGCCACCTCGAAACCTACGGGATCATCAACGTTGAAGCCGCGGCCTGCGGCGTTCCCGTTATCGCCACAAAGACCGGTGGCATGGTCGAATCGGTTCTCGATCGACAGACCGGCTACCTTATTGACTCGCGTGACCCAACGGAATGGGCGCGCACCATGGAATCGCTCGCGCACGACCCGGCCCGCAGGGCCGAACTCGGTGCGGCGGGACGACGCTTTGCCCTGACCCGTGGATGGGACAATGTTGCACGGGAACTCACTGCCATCTACCTAGGAGAAGCCGGATGAAACTTGAGGACATCTTTGGGAAGGCGCCCCTCTTCGTCCATGCCCACCCGGATGATGAGACCCTTCATACCGGTGCACTACTCGCAGCCTGCCACAACGAAGGCCTGAGAACTACCGTTGTTACAGCAACGCGAGGAGAGCGCGGAGAGATCGTCCAAGGAGTTATTCCCCTCGACTCAACCGTCGATGAACTCGCAGCCCACCGCGAGCAGGAACTGGCGCTCGCGGTCAAGACCCTTGGAGTGGACCGCCACTACTGGCTGGGGAACGTGCCCGCTCGAAAGGAGGGGCTTAGCGAGAGGCGCTATGCAGATTCCGGGATGGTCTGGATTGATGAAGGCGTCGCCGGCCCCGCAGAGAACCTCGAAGAAGGCACGCTCTGCTCCGCAACCATTGCGGAAGCCGCTGGCGACCTAGCTGCACTCATTGAGGCCATCGCCCCAACTGGAATCGTGTCCTACGACAGCCGGGGCTCCTATTCTCATCCTGACCACATCCGTACCCACGAGATCGCCCTGAAGGCATCCGAAATGACCGGGGTCGATTTTTACGAGGTTGCTTCCGACGTCAACGACCCGGGTTTCGAACACCTCGAGCTCTCCCAGTATCTCGATATCGTCGTCGACGCACTATCCATGTACCGTAGTCAACTCACCGTCTACCCCGACCATATCGAGCACGTTGGCGGCCAGCGAGACGACTTCTCTACCGCCGTCGGGATCCGACGCTACGCAGGATAGCGGTAACGCACCCGAGATAAGCTTCGCAAAGGTAGAAAACGTGAGAGCCCGGCCGACAATAGCCGGGCTCACTCATACCCGGGCGGGGAGAAAGCTGCCGAGCATGCTCGCTTGCGTCGCTGAGGGCAGGGGGATTCCTAGTCGGCCCAGGCAGGGACCTGAGTCTGGGTCTTGCTGGGCCTCAGGCGGCCCTGGGAGAAGTCGGCGATGAGGCCGACTGCTCCGGCAACAAGAGCGGGAATGGCCCATGCCATGTTCACCTCGCCGAGGGGGATCATGTCGATGTATTCGCGGAGGAATGCGAAGGTCGCAAGGTTTGTTGCCCAGAGCGCCTCGGGGATCGCGATGACGATGGCGGTCCAGGCCGAGAGCCGGTACGTCCAGTAGAGCTTGCCGGGCAGGAAGATATCGAGAAGGGCCACGGCAATGAGGCAGATGGCGATGGGGTAGAGAAGCTGGTTAATAGGGGTGACAATCTCCAGGATTTTCTCCAGGCCCAGATTCGCAAGAGTCAGGGCGACGAGGCACTGGACGGCGACCATAGCTTTGTGGCTGATCTTCGGGAATAGCTTGCGGAAGTACTGGCTTGAAGAACCGATAAGGCCGACAGCTGTGGTCAGGCAGGCGAGGATCGTGACGGCGGAGAAGACCGTCTGTCCAATTGGGCCAAGGCCGGCTTCTGCCGCGTAGGCAAGACCGGCGGCACCACCGGTGAAGCCATGTCCGGCAACTCGCGTGCCAATCGCTGCCAGCCCGAGGTAGATGAGGCAGAGGCCGATGCCGGCAACGAATGCCGACAGGGTCGATCCCAAGATGAGCTTCCTGCGGGTTGAGAAGCCGTGGCGAGCCAGGGAACGGAGAATAATGACCGAGAACACGAGCGAGGCAATCGCGTCCATCGTGTAGTACCCCTCGAGAAGGCCCGTGGGGAGGGGATTGCTCGCATAGTCGGGGCTCGGCTCCACGGAAACCGGATCCATGGTCACAACGACAGTGATGATGAGAACCGCGAGAACAACAAGAAGCGTTGGTGTCAGGTATGTGCCGAGACGAGCGACGATTTTGCCGGGATTCAGGGCAATAGCCCCAACGGCTGCAAAGAAAACGATCGAGTAAACCAGCAGGTGCAGAGAATCGGATTCGGTTCCGTCAGCAATGTGCGGCACGACCGTCATCTCGTAGCTCACGGTTGCCACCCGGGGATTGCGTAGAGCATGCCCGTGGAAAGGAAAATTGCGACCGTGAAGGCCAGGCCCGGTATTCGTCCAATCCTGGACGCGATGCCATCCGGCTCGCCGCGTTCCTGCGTGGATGCGGCGATCATGCCAAGAACGGGAAGCGCCACTCCCGTCATGAGGAAGCCCGTGATGATGAGGGCAGTATTGTTGCCTCCTGTCATGCCGATCATGACCGGGAAGATAAGGTTGCCTGCTCCGAAATACATGGAGAAGAGCGCTAGGCCCGTGACGATGATGGTAACGAGCTTCGACTGGGTTTTGGGCATAGTACCTGCTTAAAGACGAGTGACCAGTCGATGCTACCCCCGGCCCCATCCGCTTCTCATAGGACGTCCACCATAGTGAACACAAGAAACTGGGGTTCGTGCCTGAACTCACCGCGCGGGGCACCTGATGCTGAGGCAATTGGAGGACGGTCGGTCAAGGGGCAAGGAGATAATGATCGGTCCAAGAGGCAAAACGATCAGCCGGGGACGTAACGACCGGTCCATGAGACAAGCGATAGAAGGGATGGATGGCGCGAACGGGTGTGAGTTGGATGGGTCGAGCCCGCGGCTGGTGCCGCGGGCTCTTCCTTCCCAGTGTCGGTGCAACGCTCCCGTTCGTCAGACGGAGGCTTGCGCCCTATTGGTGGTGGTTAGTGGTTGGTGGCTGTGCGCCGGACGGGTACTGAGGCGAAGCCACCAACGGGATTCTCCTCGCGGGGTGCCTCGCCGGTCAGGACGAGATTGCCCCCGCGCAGGAGCGCTACAAGAGCGGCCCTGAGCTCCAGGGTGGAGAGAGTGCGACCCGGGCACACGTGAGGCCCGGAGCCGTAGACGAGATTGTGTGCCGCATTGCCTTCGGGGTTGTACGCATCGGGGTACCCGACCGCTCGGGGATCCCTGTTTGCGGCGGTCCAGTGGATGACAACCTTTTCGCCGGCCGGGATCTCCTGCCCGGCAATCGTGACCTGCTTCGTGGTCTTGCGGCGGTTTGAAATAAAGGGGTCATCGATTCGAAGAATCTCGTCGAGCGCGCGGTCAAGAGCGTCTGTGTTCCCCTGCTCGTCGTAGCGGCGCAAATCAGCCGCAATCTGGTGGTGGGTGGCCAGGAAGTGGGCGACAATGCCAATCGAGTAGGCGATCGATCCGAGATCGCCCGAGGTCCAGTTGCGGAGAATCGAAACAATCTCCTCCTTAGCCAGCGGACGTTGTTCCCCGTTCTCCTCGACCGTGTCATGCCTGAGCTTCGCTGTCGGGCTCTCGTCATCCTCGTGGGTGGTGACGATTCTGCGAACAATGTCGGTGAAGGCTTCCGCGACAGCCTTGGTGCGCCTCTTGTCGCCGGAGCGGGTGGCGGCCTGATTCTCGGTAATCCACTCCAGCAGTTCGTTCTCGTACGAGGCAGGCCACTTGAGCCACTGGCTCTGGCAACGCACCGCGACCAGCCTGCCAAAGTCATTCGCGTTGAACGAATCTCCCATCGATGCGTAAATCTCGGTGGCAAGTTCTTCGAAGCCGGGGTAAAGCGGGACAATGACGTCGTCGGACAGGTAGCGTTCAATGACGGTCCGGAACCTGCGGTGCTCATCCCCATCCATGCCATTCGGCACGTTCAGGTGCTTCGATACGTGGCTGGAGAAAGTCTCTGGATCGTTTGCAACGAGACGAGCCTCCTCGTTACCCCACACTGTCCACGACGAATCGTCATGGGTGACAGGGCAGCGGCGGAGGCTCGTATCGCCAAGAGTTCTGGCGTCAGTCATAGATTCACTATAGAGATGTAGACCACCGGTTTGTCAGATTCGTCAGGCCGCACGACGTAGGCGGACCAGCCAGTGCTCAGGGCCGTCCTTCACAACCTCGTGGTTGAACTCGCCCTCCAGATCCTTGACCTCGCTAAGAAGCGGGTTGGGCATGTGAGGGGCCTTGAGCAGAAGAGAGCCATTGACCGGAAGAGCGGCAAGGGCGCCCAGGATCGCGGCGTGGCGGACCGTGTGGGGGATCTCCAGAACGTCGAGAGTCTCCTCGACAGTGTCGTCGTTATTGCACTGGCATTCATGCGACATGGCATTCTCCTGAAAACGAAGGGTGCGTTACACCCACCAATTTACACGAGAAAACTGTTAATAATTAATTGAATGGTTGTGCCGCACGTCGCAGGGCGGATGGGGCTGTCGCTCGGTTGTCAATCGTCGGCCACCGTTCACGGGGTTTGGTCGGCCCGGTCATGCCGGCAGGCTCGGCCAGACCCCGCCAGCGGGGCGAGCCCTGTGGCATCCTCGCAGGGAGGGGCGTGTGGCATCCTCAAAAGATTCTTCACGGACTCTCCATTTAATCCGCTCGTGGGATTCTGCTTTCGATCCGCTCGTGGGTGCTGGTGCCAGTTCTGATTGACGGTCGTAGACTGGATGCGTTCCTAGGAGAGTGAATGTCGACCGAATGTGATCGCACGCTGGAAAGAACAAGAGAAGACCGAGTCGAGCTCTATAAACGTTTTCATCAGATCCGGAGCTGTCGCTCCAGGAGAGCGAGACATCCTCCCTTATAGCGGAGCGGCTGCGCGCTCTTGGGTTAGATCCCACTGCAGTCGGGGGAACCGGCCTTGTCGCGGTCCTGAAGAACGGCGACGGTCCGGTTGTGGCATTCCGTGCCGATATTGACGGGTTGCCGGTGGCGGAAAAGTCCGGGAAGGACTATGCGTCTACGGCAACCACGACAAGCGCCGATGGTGAGACTGCCGGCCTCATGCATGCCTGCGGGCACGATGTCCACATCGTTTCCCTTCTTGGTGCCCTCGAAGCTCTCGTTGAGTCAAAGGATGACTGGTCGGGAACCTTCGTTGCGGTATTCCAGCCCGCCGAGGAGATCGCCGAGGGCGCCCGCGCCATGGTGGAAGACTGCCTCGCAGGAGCGATGCCGAAGCCGGATGTGTTCCTCGCCCAGCACGTCATGTCGACCCTTCCCGTGGGAACGGTCGGCACCAGGGCGGGGGAGTTCATGGCGGCAGCCGCCTCTATCAAAGTCACCGTGCACGGCTCTGGAAGTCACGGTTCGATGCCTCATGCTGGAGTTGACCCCGTTGTTCTCGCCTCCGCGATTGTTCTCCGCCTTCAAACCATCGTGTCCCGTGAGATATCGCCCGCCGAATCCGCAGTCGTCACCGTCGGAGCAATCCGGTCCGGCTCCAAGTCCAATGTCATTCCCGAGACCGCAACCCTACTTATTAACACCCGCGCTTTCGATGATGCGGTGGAAAAGCAGATTCACGCTGCAATAGAGCGGATTGTTCGTGCCGAGTGTGATGCTTCCGGTTTGCCCCGGCCGCCCGAGTTCGAGTATTACGACCGGTTCCCGCTCACCGTTAACGACGAAGATGTGACGGATCGAGTTCAGGATGCGTTCGATCATCGCTTTGGTGACCGCAGCATTGTTGTTGGCGCCATGTCAGGATCGGAAGACTTCACGATCCTTCCCGATGCTCTCGGCGTCCCCTCCTGCTACTGGGTAATCGGCGGATTCAAGGAAGGGAAGGGGTTCCGAACCATTCCCCGTTCTTCGCTCCCGAGATCTCGTCCATCGACACCGGCGCGGAAGCCATCATTGCGGCGTCGATGGTCTGGCTTGGCAAGTAACCGCGATGCTACGGTCCTGGCCGGGAGGGAAGTCTCGACCGACCAAATCGTTAGCCTTTGAATTTTGATTCGTTGAATTATTGGCTCTGGTTGGGTGAGGAGCCTCGGTGGTTCGCGTGAGGAGCCTCGGTGGTTCGGGTGAGTCTTGCTGGGCAATCATTGGCAATACCCCCGCGAGCGGACCGATGAGGTTTAGTGAGCCGATCGCGCGTAGGGGTTGCTCGCAGGGGTGTCGGTGTGGAAGTTGGGCGACTAGTTCCCTTTTGCGATCCGGTCGGGAAGGGCGCTTAGGAGCTCCTTAAGCTGTACCTTCTGGTCGTCCGTGAGGGCTGAGAAATATTCGTCGGCCACTGCCGTGCGCTTCTCCTCAAGCTCGGTGAGGAGCGTGCTGCCGGATTCGTTGATTTGGAGGATCTTGGCCCTGCGATCATTCGGGTCGGCCTCCGTGTGAATGAGCTCCTTGTCGACGAGGGCGTCAACGACATCGGTGACGGCCCGCGGTGTGATGTGGAGCTGTTCTGCGAGGCGGGCTGGGCGGATAGGCTCTTTCGCAATCATCTTCAGGGCGCGGTGCTGATGGGGTGGGATTCCGCGGGAGTGGTGACGGATGTAGCGGGCTACGGAGCCGATCATGTCAGCCAGCTCGGTGCCCGTTGGTGCTGTAGTTTCGCTCATGCGGGAATAATATCATGAACTGGCGAGTTAACCTCATAGTGAAGTAACCTCAGTAAACGAAAAGGAGGCTCTATGAGTGTCAATATGCACATGGGTCCGGGTGGGATGAGGGGGCCTCAGAAGGTTGATCCTGCCGATAAGGCCCGGCTTGAAGAGAATCCCGTTTCCTACGGGAGGGTTATTCGGCTTTTCAAGCCCCACAAGTGGCAGCTCGCTCTCGTTGTTGTCCTTATCGTTTCCGTCTCGGGCCTGACTGTTGTTCAGCCCTTCCTTGTGAGGACCGTTGTGGACGAGGCAATCCCGCAAAGCGACGTTTCCCTTCTTGTTTGGCTGGTTGCCGGGATGATCCTTATCGCGATCGTCACCCAGGCGATCGGCGTGATTCAAACCTGGATGAGTGCCAAGGTTGGCCAGCGGATCATGCACTCGCTCCGCGTGCGGGTCTACACGAATCTGCAGCGGCAGTCCCTCGGGTTCTTTACCCGCACCAAGGGCGGAGAGATTCAGTCCAGGCTGACCAACGACATTGCCGGCATGAAATCCATCGTCACCTCAACGGCAACCTCGATTGCCTCGAACCTGACGATCTCGGTAGCCACCATTGCCGCCATGATCGCCCTCAGTCCTACGCTGTCGCTCCTTTCGCTCATTGTTCTGCCGCCTTCGATCTGGCTGACCCGAAAGGTCGCCCACGCGCGTAAGGCGATTACGATCGAGCAGCAGAAGAAAATGGCGATCATGCAGTCCACGATCACCGAGACGCTCTCGGTTTCCGGTATGAGACTAACCAAGACACTCGGCCTGGAATCCCGTAACGAGAAGGCCTTCTCGGACGTCTCCGAAGAACTCATCGATCTCGAACTGAATTCTCAGATGGCGGGGCGGTGGCGCATGGCTTCCATGCAGATCATCTTCGCGATCATCCCCGCTCTCGTTTACCTCGTTGCTGGCTTGCCCTCCACCACCATCTCCATCGGAACTCTTATCGCGTTCACGACGCTCCAGTCGCAGATCTTCCGCCCCCTCACCGGTCTGTTGGATATTGGCGCCCAGTGGATCTCGGCAATGGCGCTGTTCTCCCGAATCTTCGAATACCTCGACCTCGAACCCGAGTTGGCAGAACCGGAAGAGAATGCTCCGACGCCGACACCTGGCGACTCGTCGATTGTGTTTGATTCGGTCACCTACAGCTACCCCAACGCGGAACGGCCTGCCGTCTCCAACATCAACCTGGTGGTTCCCGCCGGGTCCTCCGTGGCACTGGTTGGCCACACCGGCTCGGGTAAGTCCACCCTTGCCTCACTCCTGTCACGGCTCGTTGATCCGTCGTCCGGTTCGATCCGAATCGGCGGCGTGGACCTGCGCCACATGAACTCGGCTGAGCGTGCTCGCCGGATTGGCATTGTCTCCCAGGAGACGTACCTGATCCACGACACGATTAGAGAGAATCTCAGGCTTGCGAAGGAGAATGCGAGCGATGAGGAGCTGTGGGAAGCCCTCGGCATCGCCCGCATCGACGCCCTTATTGCATCCCTGCCACAGGGGCTCGACACAATTGTTGGTGCGCGTGGCTTCCGATTCTCCGGCGGTGAGCAACAGCGCATTGCCATTGCCCGCACCGTTCTACGCGACCCTGAAATCCTCATCCTCGATGAAGCAACATCCGCCCTCGACAACGAGACGGAACGCTTCGTCCAGGAGGGTATTGATAACCTGTCCCACGGAAGAACAACCGTGACGATTGCCCACCGGCTCTCCACCGTTCGGGAATCCGACAACATTGTTGTCCTTGATGAGGGGCGGATCATTGAGGCAGGAACGCACGACGAACTGCTCGAACGTGGCGGCCACTATGCGCTGCTCGAAGCCGCAACTGAGAAGGTTGCCTAGTCCAAGCGGTAAGTGGTCGGGCAGCTCCAGGGTCGCGGGCGCGGACCGGTCGAGAGAAACATCGGTGGGACCTTGCGTTTGAGCTTCCCTGGGCCCACGGAGGCTGTGCTGTCCGGGAGCCGGGGAAGCGCACGGGAGGGACCTTCTGTCATGTGCCTAGGCCTTTTCCTGCACATAAGACCAGCAGAGGGCTGTCTACTATCGTATAAAGGAGACTGCGGATACCTTGATGTCATGGAAATCCAAGTGACATTCGATGCCGATGATCCGCGGGCCCTGGCAGATTTCTGGCAGGAGGTCCTCGACTATAAAAGAGATGAACCCCCGGCAGGCTTCGATACGTGGCAAGAGTTCCTGGAGGACGCCGGTGTCCCCGAGGAGCAGTGGGATGGGGCGGATGCTCTTGTCCCGAAAGACGGGAACGGCCCCCGAGTTTTCTTCCAGAAAGTACCCGAATCGAAGACCGCGAAGAACCGCATCCATCTCGACGTTCGCGTAGCCACGCACCTCAATGGTGACGAACGCATGGCGGCGCTGGAGGATCGAGCAATGGAACTCATTGCCATCGGTGCAGCCCGTCTCAAGCGTTTCGAACCCGATAACTTCACCCGCGGACACATCGTTCTCGCCGATCCCGAGGGCAACGAGTTCTGCCTGGACTGAAACGAAAGAAAACAGGATATCCGTTGACCGCGTCGGCCTGAGGTCTTTGTCGTCGATGTCGTGTCGCAGGGCGCAGTCTCGCTAGCGGGATGGGAGCATTTCTCGTTGAGACTGGTGCTCAGTACCTAGCGGATTGGGCCTGCCGAGGAGAGCGTTGTGTCATGCAGGTTCAGCTGACTTTCGATGCCCATAATCCGGCTTTGCTGGCGGACTTCTGGGCGACGGCCCTCAAATACACGAGGGAGACGCCGCGCGAGGCGGAGGCGGCGCCTGCCTCCGACAGGGCAGGCTGCCGTCCCTGGCAGGACGCCGTCGCCATCGTCCCCAAGGACGGCACCGGCATCCGCATCTCCTTCCAAAAGGAGACCGAGTCCAAGAGGGTCAAGAACCGGCTCCACCTGGACGTACTGACGGCACCCGGCCTCGAGGGAGAAAAGCGGATGGCGGTGCTGGAAGCGCGCGCCGATGAACTCTCCGATTACGGTGCTACTCGCATCAAACGCTGGGAACCGGACGGTGACAACCCCGGCTACCTGGTCATGGCCGACCCCGAGGGTAACGAGTTCTGCCTGAACTAGCGAAGTCCGCCCGGTGACCGAGCAACAACGAGGTGTGCCTGCAATGAAACCCTCGTGCAAAGAGCGTATTGCGAAGGGGCTATTGAGCGATTATCCCAGCCCTTACTTGCGCTAGTGTGGGGCCGAGGAGGATCCCATGAACAGACTAAGCGCCACTTCCAAGAAGCTACTTGGCGACCCCGCACTGTGGGTAACCACCCGATCGTCGCGCCCGGGAGCCCCGATCGTTTCCCCGCTCGATGGAATCGAGGTTGGTACCTATCCGATCTGCGAACCCGTCGACGTTGAACTTGCCCTCACAAGAGCTCGCGCTGCCCAGTCTCGCTGGGTCGAAAAGGAACCGGCCGAACGGGCCAAGATCCTCGAGACGTTCACCGCTCTTGTGTGGAAGTACGAGAACGAGCTCCTCGACCTGATCCAGGGCGAGAATGGTAAGGCCCGGTCCCATGCCTTCGAAGAGATCTCGGACGTGGCAATGACGGCCTCCTTCTATGCCAAGAAAGGTCCGGGCTGGTTGAAGCCCGAGAGGGTGCCGGGCGTGCTACCCGTGCTGACAAGAACAAGGGTTAACCATCACCCGCGTGGCGTCGTTGCCGTTATTGCTCCGTGGAATTACCCGTTAACTCTGGCGGTCTCCGATGGGATTGCGGCTCTTATGGCCGGCAACGCCGTTGTCCTCAAGCCAGACTCGAACACGGTGCTGTGCGCGCTCGCGGCCAAGAAGCTCCTCGAAGAAGCGGGCCTGGAAGCCGACCTGTTCCAGGTGGTGCCAGGTCCCGGATCGAAGCTCGGTGCGCCGCTGATCGAAGGCTCTGACTACGTGATGTTCACAGGCTCCACGAAGACCGGGCGCAACCTGGCGGCCCAGGCGGGGGAGAAGCTTGTGCCGTTCTCTGCCGAACTCGGTGGTAAGAACCCGCTCATTGTTCTCGAGGATGCTCCGCTGGCACGCGCCGTACGCGGCGCGGTCAAGGCCGTCACCTCAAACTCCGGCCAGCTCTGCATCTCGATCGAACGGATCTATGTGGAGGACGGGATCTGGGACAGGTTTGTCCCGGCCTTCACGCGCGCCATGAAAAAGGTTAAGGTTGGCGCGAACCATTCCTGGAAGACCGGGATGGGCCCGCTGATCTCAACGCAGCAGCTCGAAACCGTCACCCGTCATGTCGACGACGCCGTTTCTCAAGGCGCGACCGTTCTCACCGGCGGCAAGGCCCTCCCGAAGGTGGCGCCCACCGCCTATGCCCCAACGGTTCTCACGGGCGTCACCGACGAAATGACCGTGGCCCGCGAAGAGACCTTCGGTCCCGTCGTCTCCCTCTTCAGGGTGAAGGACGCGGAAGAAGCCATTGATTGTGCGAACGACAGCGAGTACGGACTCAACGCCTCAGTGTGGTCGTCCTCCCGTAGGGGAGCGAGGATCGCATCGAGAATCCAGGCCGGCACGGTTAACGTCAACGACGGTTATATCGCCGCCTGGGCATCACTGCATGCACCCATGGGAGGAATGAAGTCCTCCGGTATGGGCCGCAGGCACGGCAAGGAAGGGCTCCTGAAATATACGGAGACTCAGAACGTCGCGACCTCGCTCGTTCTCCCCGTCCAAGCACCGAGCGGTGTTGGCGAAAAAACCTGGTCACGAATCATGAAGGTGTTCATCAAATATGGCAAGTAGTCGCATGCGTACACCGCTCGGTGGAGCAGTCGTCCTCATCACCGGAGCCGCCTCCGGTATTGGGAAAGAAATGGCGGAAGGTGCTGCGCACCGCGGCGCCAAGCACGTCATCGTGTGGGACATTGAAGAGGAGGGCGGCGAGATTGCCGCTTCCGAGATCCGCTCCTTCGGAGCGAATGCCACGTACTATCGCGTGGATCTCACGGATCCCGACGACGTCGCCGCTGTCGGTAAGAGGGTCCTAGCTGAACACGGCAGGGTCGATGTTCTCATCAACAACGCTGGGATCGTCACGGGCAAGGACTTCCTTGACCTCACCGAAGAAGAGATCGCTCGTACGTTCGACATTAATGCGCTCGCCCTCTACCGCACCACGCGAGTGTTCCTTCCCGGCATGATCGAACGCGGCAAAGGATCGGTCACAACCATTGCCTCCGCCGCCGGTCTCCTCGGCGTTGCCCGACAAACCGACTACTCGGCCTCGAAGTTTGCGGCAGTGGGATTTACCGAGTCGCTACGGGCCGAGCTTCGGCACCACGGCAACCCGCTCCACACCCTGATCGTCCACCCCTACTACACGAACACCCGAATGTTTGATGGTGTGAAATCCCGGGTCTCGGCGCTCCTTCCCATCCTCGACACCGAGGAAGTGGCCGCCCGGATCCTCGATGCTATCGAGGCCGGAAACCAGTCACTTGTCATGCCGCGCTTTGCGGCAACCATCAGGCTCATGAAATGCCTGCCCGTGCCTGTCTTAGACAGGGTGACCGACCTGTTCGGCATCCACTCGACGATGGATGAGTTTGTCGGCCACTCCGGAAAACGGGGAGACAGCCAGTAGCCCAATCTGGTACCTACCTAACTCAACCCGATCGAAGGCATCTCCCGACATCTCCCAGTCCGCGCGCTGTTCGTTACTGCGGATGGACGATTAATCTGCGCTGGCGCATATTCTGCCTTGCGGAATTGCGTTTTGCCCGATTTGTGCTGTTTGAGAATGCTCTCGGAAATGCTTGGGGATTTTGGTGCCAATTCCGGGATTACCGGCGCAAATACCCTGAACCTGACTTAAGGGGGCATTGTGGCCTCCCGCGCTGAGTGAAGGAGCGGCAATAAAATGAGCATTGATATTGAACCACCAGTTAATGAGCAACAGAGCGGTCCGACGCGTCGATCGTTTATGAAGTGGTCGGCAGTGGCGGGTGGCGCGGCAGCCGTTGCCGGTGGTGTTGGCTTTGGCTTGAAGGACGCGACTTCGGAAGCTGCGAGCACCTCTGGAAACACGAAGGTGTTCCGTACCGCCAACACTCCCGAGGGTCTGCACTGCGCCATGCTCGTGCAGGTCGAAGATGGCAACGTGAAGCGCGTGACCGCGGATCCTGATTTCCACATCAGGGCCTGCGCTCGCGGAACCTCCCGAATCAACCAGCTGTACAGCCCGCACCGTCTCCAGTACCCGCTGAAGCGCGTTGGCGAACGCGGGGCGGGAGAATGGGAAAGAATTTCCTGGGACGAAGCTCTCGACACCGTCGCTGGGAAGATGGAAGAGATCAGGGCAGAGAGCGGTAACGAGGCATTCCTCGCCTATGGTGGTACGGGCAACTGGTCTTCGCTTTCAACCGGTGTCAGTGGCCTGTGGGCGGCGTTCTGGAACCGGTTCGGCGGATCCACACCCACCGTATCGTCGCTCTGCTGTCCGGCAGCAACCGAAGGATTCAACGCCGTTCTCGGTGGTAACCGCTCGGAGTTCCGTGACGAGTGGGTTCACACGAAGCTGTTCATTGCCTGGGGCAATAACCCCGCTGTTTCGAACCAGGGCTACTTCAAGAACATTATTGAAGCCCGCCGCAAGAACGGCGCAAAGCTCATCACGATTGACCCGCGCTATAGCGAGACTGCGGCGCATTCGGATACGTATATCCCCATTCGTCCGGGCACCGACTCTTCGTTTGTTCTGGGGATGATGAAGGCCTTATTTATGAGAAGGTTTACGACGAGAAGTACCGCAAGACCTACTCCAATGCCCCTTCCTCGTGAAGCTTGGAGAAAGCGATCGATCCGCTGTTCGAATCGAAGAGTGACCACTGGATTCTCACGCAGCTTGCGAACCGCCTTGGCTTTGGTGAGGACTTCGACAAGCCGGAGGACAACCTTATCCGCAACGTTCTCGAACCCACCGGTGTCACCCTGGAAGAACTGGAGAAGGGTCCGGTAAGTGTGGCTCCCGAGAAGTGGATTCCATTCGGGGACAAGAAGTTCAATACATCGTCCGGGCGGATCGAGTTCTTTTTGACCTACCTGCAAGACAAGGGTTTTGAGCCGGTGCTCGAATATCAAGAGCCTGTCGAAGCACCATGGGTTGATAGGGAACTGGCGAAGAAATACCCGCTTCAGCTCGTGAACCGACGGAACTTTAACCAGGTGAACTCGAGCTACCTGCACCAGCAGTACCTGACTGAAATCTGGGACCGGCAGGTTGTTCAGCTTCACCCGCGTGACGCTGAAGCCCGTGGCATCAAGCACGAAGACGACGTGTATGTCTACAACGACCGCGGCGAAGTGGAAGCCAGGGCAATCGTAACCGAGAGGATCATGCCGGGGATCGTCAGCCTTGTGACGGGCTTCGGTGTGGTCAACGAAAAGGAGACCGCAAGTATCCTCACCCCGTGAAGGTTGATCCGATCTCCCTCGCGCAGACACTGAACTCGTCCATGGTTGATGTCAAACCCCGATAGAGAAGACATTGTCGGGCCCCGATAGGGAAGACGTTGTCAAACTCCGATAGGAACGGTGTCGAGGTGACGCGACAGGGTTAGGCATGGAGCTTGAGGCCGCCTTGTATAGGCGGCCTCAAGTCGCGTTAGCAATGCTTCTAGGTGACAAGTGGTCAGTCTGTGGCGTCGTCACCCGCGGGATCAGGACCAACCCGGCAGCCAGATGTGCATCTTCCAGAAGTCGTATGGGATCGTCATTCCGGTCCACAAGGGCCACCAGAAGATCGACAGGGCGAGCGTCAGGCCCGCTGTTACTCCGAGAACCACCCAGTCCTTCTTCCTTGCGGGGAGAAGCGTGTAGGGGAGCGGTTCCGGACCATGCTCGAGAAGGACTGCTCGCTCAATCGGATCCATGTCGGGGTCAATGGAATCGGCGAGGCCACTATTCTCTGTCGCAATGCGCTCAGCACGGGAGCTTAGGGCCGTGCCGTTTTCATCTTCTGAACCCGCGACATTGGCAGAAGGTTGCGCATTCACGGGGTTTCCGTGATGAGAATCCGCTTTGTCATCGGACGGTTTCGTACCGTCCTGACCTTCAGTGACCTCGGTGCTCCCGCCATCGATATCGTCCTCGGCGACTAGATGCGCAATGGCTTCTGGGTCGAGGTCCTCGAGGCCTTGACCGGTTGGTGCTGTGGTCGTGTCATCGGCTCCGAGGGTGAAGTCCTCTCGGTTAGGCCAGTCGATGTCCGGGCTGCCGTCCAAGTCCGGGTCGTCGGGATCCTGCGGGGTGTCAGTTCGGTACCTGTCTAGCGGATCCTCTTCGTCGTCCTGTGTGTGCTTGCCCTCGCCGGGCATAGCAATGCTCCAGTCCTCGTCGAGTTCCTTCTTTCGGCGTTTGGCTGCCGCCTTGCGTATGGCGGCGAGGGAGGGTTCGCCAAGCATGTCTGTCACCCAGGCAAGCGCGAAGATGAGGGCGAGAACAACGTAGGGGAGGAAGGCGACGGAATAGAACTGGTAGACGGTGCGGCCAATGTAGTTGAACCACGGCAGGTACATGGCGCCATAGCCAGCGAGGATTGCCCAGGCCCGCCAGTCGCCCTTCCTGATCGCGTACCAGAGGACGAGAATGAGGGATGCTGCCGCCAGCCACCAGATACCGGGGTTGCCGACGGAGGAGATGGCTTGGACGCAACGCTCGGCGCCGCAGTCCTGGACCAGTTTTTCTTCGGGGGGCCAATAGAAGTTGACGGGCCTGAGCTGGAGGATCCAGTCCCAGGGTTGCGACATATAGGTGTGTTCGGAGCTCAGTCCCGTGTGAAATTCCCACATTTGTCGGTGATACTCGATGAGTTCAGCAATGGGGTCGCCAAGGCTTTCGAAGGGGACTTCCTCGCCGATAAGACGTTGACTCTCGGCCCAACCCCGCTTGTATCCGCGGGGGTCAAGGAACCAGGAGGTCCAGGAACCCACGTAGGTAACGAGAGCGATCGGGATAAACGAGAGGAATGCGGGAACGCCGCCGGTGACGATACCGGAGGCGAACCAGCCCTTCACGCCGAGCTCCTTGCGGGCGGCAGTGTCCCAGCAGAAGACGAGGATCCCGAAAACGGCAAGGGCATAGGCGGCGGACCACTTCACCCCACATCCCATACCGATCAGAAGACCTGCCAGGAGGAGCCACGGTCGCCACAGAATGATGGGGCCAAGGTAGGAGCGGGGCTTCCCGCTCTTGGATACTGGACCGTGCGCAACCCTGTGCGCGAGTTTTGCTCTCGTTGCATCCCTGTCTCTTAGAACGGCCCAGAACCCGGCCAGCACAAAGGTGGCAAGCAGGTTGTCGAGGATCCCGGTCCTCGACAGGACGATGCCGACACCGTCGATCGCCATGAAGAAGCCCGCGAGGAAAGCGAGGGGGACGGAGCGGAACATGCGGAGCGCAATGCGGGTGAGGAGCATGACGCCGATGATCCCGGCGACCGCCGTAGCGAACCGCCACCCGAACCCGTTGTCGGTTCCAAATATTGCTTGCCCGAATCCGATTAACCATTTCCCAAGGGGCGGATGAACAACATAGTCGGCGGCAAGCTCCGCAGCAGCATCCGTGCCCTGAACGAACATTTCGTCGGCGTTTTCACCAACCCAGTTCCGTTCATAACCGTGAACGACGAAAGAGTATCCTGCTTTCACGTAGTAGGTTTCGTCGAACACCATCTGATGGGGGTGGGAAAGCCCCCAGAAACGCGTCACGAGAGCGATGAAGCCGGTGACTGCGGTGGCGATCCAGCCCCACAGCCTGATTTGGGCGGGGAGTGTTGAGGTGGGTAGACCCAGCCTGCTACGGAGTTCGCTCTCCCAGGCTCTGGACTGCCGTTCGCTCAAGCGGCGGCCCCTTGGCTGCCTCTTCCACGCGCGTGTCTTCTTCAATGCCACCCTAGAAGTCTACGTTCACTTCTCGTAACAGGGTGGCCCGAGCGGGGCTAATGGTAGATAGTTGGAGTGTGAGTGACGGCAAAATCTACGTGGCAGCAACACCGATCGGCGATGCTGGGGATGCGACTCCCAGGCTTAGGCAGATGCTGGAAACGGCCGACATCATCGCGGCCGAGGACACGAGACGATTACTTAATCTTGCTGGCAGGCTCGAGATTCCCATAACCGCCAAGGTTCTCGCCTTCCACGACCACAACGAATCCGAACGGATCGACGAGCTCCTGGATGCTGCTCGCGCAGGCATGGAAGTCCTCGTTGTCTCCGACGCCGGTATGCCGACCGTGTCGGATCCCGGATACAAACTTGTTCGCGAAGCCCGCGAAGAAGACGTGCCCGTCACGGTGATCCCGGGTGCGTCGGCAGTGCTGACCGCGCTCGCGATCTCCGGCATCCCCACCGACCGTTTCAGCTTCGAAGGGTTTGCGCCCCGGAAGGACGGGGATCGGGCACGAGTGTTCTCCGTTTTGGCGGATGAGATGCGAACCATGGTGTTCTTTGATTCCCCGCATAGAGTCGGCGACACCCTGGCGATCATGGCGGAGCAGTTTGGTGCCGACCGAGAGGCCGCCGTGTGCCGCGAGCTCACCAAAACCTATGAGGAAGTGAAGCGAGGCTCGCTTGACGAGCTGGCGGAATGGGCGGCTGGCGGTCTTAAGGGTGAGATCACGATCGTTGTGAGCGGCGCCCCCTACCGGGAGCCCAGCCCCGACGACCACGTCGACGACGTTCTTGTCCTAGCGGATTCCGGCATGCGCATGAAAGCCGCAGCCGCCTACATCTCAGCCCGTACCGGAGTGCGAAAGAAAGAACTCTACGAAGCCGCGCTTGCTAAGCGCGACGAAGACCTCTAGGCCGGACGCGGCGCTGTAGCGGCGAAGGGCTCTGCGCCCGGTGGCAACGGGTGATACTCACACGGCACTGTGCTGAATGCTGGCGAGATGAACGCGCGTTAGCTGCCTACCGCCAGTGGGTGAGCACCTTCCACCTTCGCCGTGTCCGTATGGTGGATTTCTGACCGTCTGGTGGCTTTGCAAGATGAGCGTGCCAGATAGGCCAACTTGGCGGTAATTCAAGGTTTACCCGAATTATCGTTCTAATTGTTGTCAAATTGAGATAATTTAGACCAAGAATCAGTATGCGTTGCTAAAGCATATCGGCTTATACTTGATAAGCTCGTTTGATCGAGCTGTGATCTGATTGGAGTGGCCCCCGTTGGATCACAGGCGGGGAGTGCGTTTCGTGCTCCCCGCCCTCCTTTGGCAGCTGCCGGGAAGTCGGTTTCGTGGCATCATAGGCCCGTCGCGGGAGTCCGTTCCCCAGCTGGGGCGATGACGTGCGTTGCTTGAGACTGTGGCTCAAACCCGCGTTCCTTATTCGGGCCGGCCGGATCTGCGCAACATCTCCAGATCAGTACTGCTTCTTCTGGTCTGCGCTACCTCTTCTGGTCCGTGCTACTTCTTCTCGCGCTGTGACTCGTGCTGGTCGGCACGGTTCGTGCTGGTCTGCGTAGGCCGATGGGGACATCGACTGTTTTGCTCTGTCGAAATAACATCGCCCCCGCTACGATCCCAAAGTGGATGGTGCGAGGGCGATGTGGCTGGCAGGTGGTTTAGAGCCAGGCGTTACGTGATTCGAGCTGGATGATGCCGGCGCCTTCCATGATGGTGCGGGCCTTTTGGCCGAGTTCTTCGCTGACGGGGGCGGTGAGGTCCGAGAAGACGCGGACTTCCTCGTAGAGAGCCCGAGCGTCCAGTGCCGTGTCCTTAACGCAGTGGGATTCTGCGAGTCCCACGATGTCGATGCTTGTCACCTCGGACATTTTAAGAACGTCGAGAAGGGAACGACCATCTTCCGTCTTCCCCTCGAAACCGGAGTACGCGGCAGCGTACTGGCCCTTCTTGACGGACTCTTCCGATAGTCCGGCAACAGCAGGGTGCAGTTCTGCTTCTTCGGTGCCAGCCACGCCGTGGGGAGGCCAGGTGTCGACGAAGTCGGGGTTGTCGGAGAAGTGGTCGCCGGGTTCGATGTGCCAGTCCTGTGTGGAGACCACGATCCCGTAGTTGCCGCGGTTCACCTTGACGAACTCGCCGATCTTGCGGGCGACCTCGTTGCCGCCTTCCACTGCGAGGGCACCGCCTTCGCAGAATGTGGGCTGTACGTCGACGAGGATCAGGGCTCGGTGGGGCTTAATCAGGAGGGCTGCGAGGGTGTCGTCGTCCTCGGGTTCCGTTCCGTCCATATACGTGTCGCTCATGTCCCACATCCTAGTCGTGACCGGCACAATTGGCTCAAGATTCCGACGAGACGAGGTTAGGCATTAACCTAGTGACTATGTCACGAGTACTATCCGCTGTTGCCTGGCCTTACGCTAACGGCCCCCGTCACATCGGCCACGTTGCCGGTTTCGGTGTGCCCTCCGATGTCTTTTCGCGCTACATGCGCATGGCGGGGCACGACGTGCTCATGGTGTCGGGAACCGATGAGCACGGCACCCCGATTCTCGTGGCCGCCGACCAGGAAGGCATTGAGCCCCAGGTCCTTGCCGACCGCAACAACCGGATCATCGTGGAAGACCTGGTAGCGCTCGGCCTGTCGTACGACCTGTTTACGCGGACAACCACTCGCAACCACTATGCGGTTGTGCAGTCGATGTTTGAGACTGTCCGCGACAACGGCTACATGCTGGTGGAGACCACCTCGGGTGCCGTCTCTCCCACGACGGGCCGAACCCTGCCCGACCGTTACATTGAGGGCACCTGCCCACACTGCTCCTACGATGGTGCGCGCGGCGACCAGTGCGACAACTGCGGTAATCAGCTGGATCCGACCGAGCTGATCAATCCCCGGTCAAAGATCAACGGTGAAACTCCTGACTTTGTCGAAACCGACCACTACTTCCTGGACCTCCCGGCACTCGCCAAGGAGCTTGGGCGCTGGCTCGACAACCGCGAAAAGTCTGGTCTGTGGCGCACCAACGTCATCAAGTTCTCCCAGCACCTGCTCGAAGACGTTCGCCCGCGTGCCATGACCCGCGACATCGACTGGGGTATCCCGGTCCCCGGATGGGAAGACAAGCCGAACAAGCGCCTCTACGTCTGGTTCGACGCCGTCGTCGGCTACCTGTCCGCCTCCATCGAGTGGGCACGCCGCATCGGCGACCCGGAGCGTTGGCGCGACTGGTGGAATGACCCCGAGGCGCTGTCCTACTACTTCATGGGTAAGGACAACATCGTCTTCCACAGCCAAATCTGGCCCGCCGAGCTGCTTGGCTACAACGGCGAAGGCGACAAGGGTGGCGAGCCGGGCTCCTACGGCAAGCTCAACCTTCCCACCCAGGTCGTTGCCTCCGAGTTCTTGACCATGGAGGGACGGAAGTTCTCCTCGTCCCGCAAGATCACGATCTTCGTTCGCGACGTGCTGTCCCGCTACCAGCCGGACGCGCTACGCTACTTCATCTCGATCGCCGGCCCCGAGACCTCAGACTCCGACTTCACCTGGGCCGAGTTCGTTCGCCGCAACAACTCCGAACTGGTGGCAGGCTGGGGTAACCTCGTCAACCGCACCGCGGCCATGATCGCGAAGAACTTCGGTGAGATCCCCGAGCCCGGCCAGCTCGAAGACATCGACAACGAGCTTCTTGCCGAGGTCCGCAAGGGCTTCGAAACCGTCGGCGGCGCCATCGAGAACCATCACCAGCGTTCCGCGCTCGCGGAGGTCATGCGCATCATTGGCGAAGCCAATGCGTACGTGTCCCGCACCGAGCCGTTCAAGCTCAAGGCGCCCGAGGAGCGCGAGCGTCTCGCCACGATCCTCCACACCCTGATCCAGTCCGTTTCCGATATCAACACGATGATGTCGGTGTTCCTCCCGCACTCGTCCAATGCCATCGACAAAGTCATTGGCGGTCCCGGCGACATCGCCCCCATGCCCCGCATGGAGGAAGCTGAGGACCTTGACGGTGGCGGTGCCTACCCGATCATTACCGGTGACTACTCAAACCTGCGTCCTTGGGAGTCCGTCCCGGTGACCGTGGGTACTCCGATCAGCAAGCCGAAGCCCGTCTTCGTCAAGCTCGACCCCGAGGTCGTCGACGAAGAGCTGGCCCGCCTGGACCTCCAGTGAGCCGCAAAGACCGTTCCCTCTTCCCTCCCATCCCCGAGCCACTGCCCCTCCCGGTTATCGACAACCACACCCACGTGGGAACCGATCGGCCAGGGCGGGTGCAGAATCGCTCCGAGGATGGCGAGCCCCGTTACCCGCTCCTGATCGACGGGCAGCTGGAGGGTATGAAGCAGTCGGGGATTTCCCATGCCATCACCGTCGGCTGTGAGGTCCCAGACCTTCAAGACGTCATCGACCTCGCCGATCAGCACCCGGAGTTCTCCGCCGCTATCGCCATCCACCCCAACGAAGCAGCCATGCACGCTGGGGTGCGGGAGATTGGACCCGACGGGCTCGAACATGTTGCCAAGGACTACCACGAGAACTACGACCTCGACGCAGCCATCAACCTCGTTGAGGAGCTGGCGACCGCTCACGGGATCGTGGCGATCGGGGAGACCGGCCTCGACTACTTCCGCACCGGAGAAAAAGGACGAGCGGCTCAGGCTGAATCCTTCCGTGCACACATTGCCCTCGCCAAGCGTCTCGGCCTGCCCATGCAGATCCACGACCGGGAAGCCCACGAAGACACCGTCCGCATTCTCCTCGAAGAGGGAGCCCCGGACCGCACCGTCTTTCACTGCTTCTCGGGCGACAGGGCGCTCGCGGAGATCCTTGCCGAGCACGGCTGGTACGCCTCCTTCGCGGGAACGGTCACGTTCCCCAAGAACGAGGACCTGAGGAAAGCGGCCCAAGTTCTTCCCGCCGAGCTCATCCTCGTCGAGACCGACGCCCCCTACCTCACCCCACACCCCTACCGCGGTCGGCCCAACGCTCCCTATCTCATCAACCTCACGGTGCGTTATCTTGCCAAGATTCGGAGTGTGGCGCTAGACACACTCTGCACCACGCTTGTGAATACCACGAACTCCGTCTATTTCGTGTGATTTCAACGAAAAGTCCCTGTCGTGCAGATGTAAAAGTGCTTATTGTCTGACTCTGGCCGGTCTCTTCCTTCGAAGACTAGGTCACGTTTTGATTACAATCGAGCAACATTTGATTACACTCGATCAAGTATTCAGAACATCCAGACTGATGAGGTTAAGAAATGGGACGACACTCCCGCAAACCGAACCAGGCTCCTGCCGTCCCGCAGGCACCGAGTGAGACCCAGCTGCCAGCAGTTGCTGCCTGGGCCGGTGGAGACGCCGTTAAGACTTCCAGCTCGCATGCGAGCAAAACTCCCAGCTCCACCGTGAGCTCGCGCCGCTATGGCGCCGTTGCCGCCCTTGCGGCCGCAACCGCCCTTTCCGCGGTTGCCATGACTGCTGAGCCCGCCGTTCCCACGGCGCAGGCCGCTTCCTTTACCGCACCCATGCAGATCGATACGGCTGAGCCCGATCTTTCCGTTGATGTCATCATCGTTGCCGACGGCACCGCGCAGCTCGTCAACACCGAGGCTGACACGTGGGGCCAGGTTCTCTCCGAGAACGGAATCACCGTTGGCGAGGATGACATCGTCAATGTTGAACTGGGCGATCCTGTTGTTGCCAACGAACGCGTCACCGTGAAGCGCGTGACCTTCGAAGAGGTTGTTGAGGAGAACACGGACGAGTTCGAGACCGTCCGCGAGAATGACTCCACCCTTGAGAAGGGCACCGAGAAGGTGACGGCCGAAGGTCAGGACGGCGTTACCCGCACGACCTTCCGCGTCAAGTACGTCGACGGTGTCGAGGACTCTCGCGAGGAAACAATTAACGTCACCGTGTCCGAGCGGGTCGACCGTGTCATTGCAGTCGGCACCAAGGAACCCGAGCCCGAGCCCGAGCCGGAGCCGGTTGCTGAAGCGCCCGCCGCCACAACCGAGACTCAGACCCAGTCCGCCCCGGCACAGACCCAGGCGGCCCCGGAGCCCGAGCCGGCACAGTCGCAACCCGTCGTTGTCAACAAGGGCGGTAACAAGGGCATCGCACAGCAGATGGTTGCGAACAAGGGTTGGAACAACTCTCAGTTCCAGTGCCTCGAGACCCTCTGGCAGCGCGAGTCCGGCTGGAACCACCTCGCACAGAACCCGTCGTCCGGTGCCTACGGCATTCCGCAGTCCCTCCCGGGCTCGAAGATGGCGTCGCACGGTGCTGACTGGCGCACGAACCCGGCAACGCAGATTGCCTGGGGCCTCGACTACATCCAGGGCCGCTACGGCACGCCCTGCGGTGCACTGAACCACTCGTACAGCGTTGGCTGGTACTAGTCTCCTCACCCCGAGTGATATCCGGGAGCTGAGCAACAAGCTTGGCATCCGTCCAACCAAGACACTCGGACAGAATTTCGTTGGCGATGGGGGCACGGTCCGCAAGATCGTGTCCCACGCCGGCGTATCCGAAGGCGACAGGGTCCTAGAAATAGGGCCCGGCCTAGGATCCCTCACCCTCGCCCTTCTTGAGGCGGGGGCCTTCGTGTCTGCTGTCGAGATCGACCCGAAACTCGCCGCAGCGCTCCCGGAAACCGTGAACGCCCGGCACGACCGTCCCGAACGTTTCGCAGTCGCCCAGTTCGATGCCTTACAGCTGGCCGACAATGAGCTGGCGGTCCCGCCGGAGCTCGACGCCTTCGTGCCCACGCACCTCGTGGCAAACCTGCCATACAACGTCGCGGTCCCCGCGATCCTCACGGCCCTCGAGCACCTTCCCAGTCTCCACATCGTCGATGTCATGGTCCAGCTGGAAGTGGCCGAACGACTGGCAGCCAAGCCGGGATCCCGGGTCTACGGTGTCCCCTCGGTCAAGGCTGCCTGGTACGCGGAAGCGGCCCGCGGCCCCCTGATTTCCCGGAGTGTCTTCTGGCCTGTCCCGAACGTTGACTCCGCACTCGTGCGCTTTGATCGTAGGCAAGAGCCCGATGCTGATCGCGAACTGGTCTTCAAGGTCATCGACGGTGCATTCGCCCAGCGACGCAAGACCCTGCGCCAGTCCCTCGCATCCTGGGCGGGAAGCCCGGCACGTGCCGAAGAGATCCTCCGCTCCGCAGGAATCGACCCGGCCCTGCGGGGCGAGAAGCTGACGATCGAAGACTTCGTTGCAATCGCCGAAGCCTCGCAGGCGTAGAAGCGAGCCCGAGACGAAAGATAGAAATTAAGAATAGGCATGATAGTCCGGGCCACGTGCTCCGGACTTTTGCTTTTGTTCGTCCGCTTCTCCCGGATTGGTTCCGTGCACAGTCGTCATTATTCGGTGAGCGCGCGTTACCGCGAGTATCCTGGCATAGTGCTGAATTCCGTGACTGTCCAGGCTCCTGCCAAGATCAATATGGCGTTAAGAGTGGGGAGCCCGCGTCCAGATGGATTCCATCCCCTCGCCACCGTGTTTTGTGCGCTTGATCTAAGGGACGAACTGACAGCCAGCGCAGCTGATGAATTCAGTCTTGAGATCCACGGAGTCCCTCTCGATGTCGACGAGGATAACCTCGTGTACCGAGCCGCCCGGCTCCTCAAAGAACGAACCGGAACCGATGCCTGTGCATCGATATCCATCGACAAGTCCATCCCGGTCGCTGGCGGTCTCGCGGGTGGGAGCGCGAACGCTGCCGCAACCCTTGTTGCCCTCAACGAACTGTGGGAACTCGGATTGAGCGCGGGAGAACTGCACGATCTTGGTGCGGAGCTGGGCTCCGATGTTCCCTTCAGCCTGCTCGGGGGCTTGCCCTCGGCACGTCGCGCGGAGAAGAGCTCGTTCCGATCCGTCCCGGTGCCTTTCAATCCTGGGTGCTGGTGATGGATGGGGAGGGGCTGTCCACGCCCGCCGTGTTCCGCGAGTACGACCGGCTGCATCCCGATCCGCACAAACCGGCCCCGGTCGATGAACTTGTCGAGGCTCTTGGTTCTTCTGCCATTTCCGATCTTGAGGGACTTCTCGTCAATGACCTGGCCGAACCTGCCTTTGCCAAGAGGCCCGATATTGCCGATACTTTCCGCAGCATTGAACATGCTGGGGTTGCCACTGTTCTTTCAGGGTCCGGCCCTACCATTGGTGTTCTGTGCGCGAGCGACAACGAGGCAGATGTTCTTGCCGGTCAGCTCCGTAACGACGGGTTGAAAACGGTTCGTGCGGATGGTCCGGCGGCCGGTGCACACATTGTAAGGAGCAGCTAATGGCGCACCTTCTGTCACTAGAAGATGTTGGAGTCACCCTCGGTTCCCGTCCCATTCTTGGGGGAATAACCCTCGGCCTGGATGACGGTGCCCGCGTGGGCGTTGTCGGCCCGAACGGCGGTGGCAAATCCACTCTCCTGCGTCTCATCACCGGTGACCTCGAACCGCAAGGCGGCAGGGTTACCCATTCCGGTGGCCTGCGGATCGCCATCCTCTCCCAACGTGATGATCTCGAAGGACAATCGGTCCGCGAAGCCATTCACGGCACCGCTTCTGAGCACGAGTGGGCTTCCGAGCGCGCGATCCGGGAACTCCATGCCGGGCTAATTCCCGATGTTGATCTCGACCGAAGCGTTGACGAGCTTTCGGGCGGTCAGCGAAGGCGAGTTTCCCTTGCCGCCGTTCTGACTGCCGATGCTGATCTCATTATTCTCGATGAGCCCACAAACCATCTTGATGTCGACGGTGTCGAGTACCTGCACCGGTACCTCAACGACCGCTTCGGCAGGGGCAAGGGCGCCCTTGTTACGGTCACGCACGATCGCTGGTTCCTTGACGCTGTCTGCGACCGCATGTGGGAAGTCGTGCCCGGTCACGATGGTGCCGGTGGACGCAATCCACAACCCGGTCATGTCGAACAGTACGAGGGCGGGTACGCCGCGTACATTCTGGCCCGCGCAGAGCGAGAAAGAATGCGTAACCAGGCGGAAGCTAAGCGAGCCAACCTGCTCCGCAAGGAACTGGCTTGGCTCCGCAGGGGAGCCCCCGCCCGCACCTCCAAACCCAAGTTCCGCATTGACGCTGCCAACGACCTGATTGCGGACGAACCGCCGCCGCGCGACTCCATCCATCTCGAGAAAATGGCAACCGCCCGGCTCGGTAAAGATGTCATCGACCTCGAGGACGTTTCCTTCGCATACGGTGATAAACCCATCCTCGACACCACGACGCTGCGCTTAGCGCCGGGGGAGCGGCTCGGAATTGTTGGTGCCAACGGCTCCGGCAAGTCCACCCTCCTCGGGTTACTTGCAGGCAGGCTCGAGCCGACCGAGGGCAGGGTCAAGCGAGGCAAGACGGTTGAGATGGCGGAACTGTCCCAGCACACGACCGAACTGGATCAGGTTGCCGACAAACGCGTTGTTGAATCCGTGTCTATGATCGCCACGTCCATTGAAGTCGCTGGCAAGGACATGTCGGCGGGTCAGTTGGTTGAACGACTTGGCTTCACCCGCGAACGTGCCTGGACCGAAGTGTCGAGACTGTCCGGTGGTGAGCGACGCAGGCTCCAACTGATCAGGCTCCTCATGGGAAGCCCCAACGTGTTGCTCATGGATGAGCCAACAAACGACCTCGATACCGATACCCTTTCTGCGATCGAGGACCTGTTGGACGGCTGGCCCGGTACTCTCATCGTTGTCTCCCACGACCGGTACCTGCTTGAACGAATCACAGACCGTCAGGTGGCCATTCTCGAAGGGCGTGTACGTGACCTGCCTGGAGGCGTCGACGAATACCTGGCTCTCCGTGCCGCACAGACCGTTGTTGACGAAGCCGCGGTGTCGGCCGACACCCCGGTCGTTTCCGATGCTGCGATTGCCCGCACAGCCAAGAAAACCATGGCACGGGTGGAACGACAGTTGACGAAGGAACGTGCGAACCTCACCAAGGTCCAAGAGGACATGGTCCAGGCCTCCCTCGATTTTGAAAAGCTCGGGAAGCTCACCGAGGATGCTCGGCGCATCCAGGACCGGATCGACCAGCTGGAAGAAGAATGGCTCTGGGCCGCCGAACAGGCAGAATAGTTTCCTTGAGCTCCTCACAGTGGAGCGCTGTTTGTTCGCTCATCTGCGGTCGTGGATGCTCTCCTAAATCTGCTTGTGAATCAATCGCCGACAGAGCAGCAGAGGGCGCTGTCGCGTGAGTATTGCAGGTATTCTCCTTGCTGGGTTCCTGCTTGCGAGCGGTGAAGAAATACGGCCCGTTGCGATCGGTGATTCCTATGCGTCGGGCAATGGTGCAGGGTCCTACAGCGATACTCTGTGCATGAGGTCAAATGATGCAGCGAGTGAGGTGGCCGCTGAGTTCTTTGGAGTGGATGCCATCAACGCATCTTGTAACGGTGCATGGACCCATCACTTGACTGAGCCGAGAATGATCTCGGATATGAGGAGGGATATATCGGATCCCGAGGGATTCGGATCCGCTGCCCGGATCGCCTCGCTACTTGCACAGTGCGGTGTTGGTATGGATGGTGCTCAGCCAGACTTCACAATAGAGCAGACTGAATCCGGGTTTACGGCACTGTGCTCAGTGACCCTTGACCCACAGATCCAAGCCTTGGGGGATGCCACCGATGTGTTCGTGACAATCGGCGGTAATGATCTCGGTTTTGTGTCCGTAGCTTCCGCGTGCTTAATCCAAGAAGATGAAGCTCTGTGTCGGACTGCCGTGGAAGATGCAGAAGAGCGACTGGACGGCATTCTTGAATCCGAACGGGTTGCGCTTGTTGCATTGAAGGAAATCAACCCGGATGCTCGAGTTCACCTCGTTCCGTACCCACGCCTGCTCGAGGGTGATCTGACCGTAGGCTCCTACGACGTATCCGGCGAGATCGAAGACCTGCAGGGGCGTTGGGAGACTGGCCTAGAAACCATGGCTGACGACCTGAATGAGACGCATGGCGGATTCTATTACGTTGGTGCGGTGACCGACGTGTGGGAAGGGCATGGGCTTGCGGGAGAGGAACCGTGGATTCACTCGGACGGGAATATTGCCGAGATTCTCCACCCAACGGTGGAGGGCTGGGCGGCAACCGGCCACGCATACCTCGTACACCTTGGGACGTCGATCCTCAACGGGCACCCCTGAGACCCAATATTGCTAACAGCATGACAGTTCCGGCTATCGCCATGGGTTCTCTCCCCACGGGTCTCTTCGCCAACTGGCGTAGCTCGGCGAAGTAACTATTATCGAAAGGTCAACACCCGTCGATGACCACCGGCGTCCGAGACCACACGTTGCGAATCCCGCACGGAAGGAAACAGCATGACCTCGAAGATCACCCACGGCGTCCACTCCGAAGTGGGCCAGCTACGCAAGGTCCTTGTGTGTCGGCCGGGGCTTGCACACGAGCGGCTGACCCCGTCGAACTCTGATGATCTTCTCTTCGATGATGTTTTGTGGGTCGAGGCGGCGCAGCGGGACCACCGGGACTTCGTTGACTCTCTAACCGGAAACGGAGTTGAGGTCGTCGAGCTCCATGACCTTCTTGCTGAGACCATGGCAATACCGGAGGCTCGTACCTGGGTCATGGATCGCAAGGTCATACCAAATCAGGTCGGTATCGGACTTGTCGACGGGACGCGGGCTTTCCTTGACACGTTGGCAGAGAAAAAACTTGCCGAATACCTCATCGGAGGTTTCTCTACCGAGGATCTGCCGGAGGACTATCGGACAGAGTCACTTGCTCTGGCAAGAGAATCGCCGGACTCCCGCGAGTACCTTCTGGCACCCCTGCCGAACACGCTCTTTACGAGGGACACAACCTGCTGGGTCTATGGAGGGCTGACCCTGAATCCGCTTTACTGGCCCGCACGTAAAGAAGAAACGTTGCTCATGAAGGCCATCTACTCCTTCCACCCCGAATACAAGGACTCGACGGTGTGGTGGGGTGATCCCGAAGAGGACTTGGGTAAGGCCACTCTCGAAGGTGGGGATGTTATGCCGGTGGGGAACGGTGTCGTCCTCATCGGCATGTCCGAACGAACCTCCCGCCAAGGCATTACCCAGCTAGCGAAAGCCCTCTTCGATAAAGGAGCCGCGACCGAAGTTGTTGTTGCCGGAATGCCACGGCTACGCGCTGCCATGCACCTCGATACGGTTTTCACGTTTGCCGACCGGGACCTCGTGACCCTGCACCCGAACATCATTAACTCCGTCCATCCCTTCGTCATCCGGCCCTCCGACAAGAGCCCTGGCTTCGAGGTAGAAGACTGCGGCCAAGAAACCAACTTCGTTGATGTTGTTGCACGCTCCATGGGACTGAAGAAGCTCCGCTACGTCGAAACCGCGGGCAATGTTTATGCCTCCGAACGTCAGCAGTGGGACTCCGGCAATAATGCTGTCGCCCTTAAACCCGGGGTTGTGTACACGTACGACCGTAACACCCTCACGAACGCGGCCCTGCGGAACGCTGGAGTTGAAGTCATCCCGATCGTTGGTGCCGAGCTTGGGCGTGGCCGCGGCGGCGGACACTGCATGACATGTCCAATGAGCAGGGATCCGCTTGACTAGCGCCCACCCCCTCACGCCTAGTCTCCAAGACGATTCTGCGCATTCAGTTCTTACTTTCCGGCGACTGAGCGGGGTAGAGAACAGGGATCGACATCGCCGCTGAGCATTTATCTCGATTTCGAGTAAACTGGGCGAATGGATGACAATGTCAGGAAGACTGACGAAGTTGATGAGATCGTTGCAGCGTGGCAACGCGAGCGCGGGGACCTTGATTCTTCACCCCTTGAGATCTTCTCGCGCCTCCTCCGACTCAACCGTCACCTCGACAAGTTTCGCCGAGAAGCATTCGCCGCACACGGCCTCGATGTGTGGGAATTCGAGATGCTGTCCCTCCTGCGCAGACAGGGCGAGCCTTACCAGGCGCAGCCTTCCCAGTTCATGTCGGAGCTCCTTGTGCCCTCCGGGACGCTGACCCACCGGATTAACACCATGGTGGAGCGGGGCCACGCCATCAGGCATCAGGACTCTAAGGACCGTCGCGTTAAGTACGTGCGTGCCACACCGCTCGGAATTGAGCGGTCTGACCGAGCCATGGCTGATCTTCTCGAGAGTGAAGAGGCAATGCTGGAGCCGATTCCCATGAAGGACCGCCGAGAGATCAGCCGGATACTCCGCGACCTCCTCCTGCCCTTTGGTGGGACCGGCTCCTAACGAGGAACAGGTCCAGGCCATCGATCGAGACTGAATGCCTGACTTGCACAGGTTTAGCCACCCTTCTTATCGGGTGGACACCCCGTACTCTCTTCGGATAGACACTGCATTCCCGCCAGGTCCTTTACCTCGTGCTTGTTCTGGAAAGGTAGTGTGACACTACTTACACCCTCCCGCCAGCATGTTGCTCAGATTGGATGATCATGGCTCTTGACCCGAACCTGTCAGAAGACGAGCTCATTAGCCTCGCCAAAGAACACCCTGAGAAGTGGGGAGAGATCTACCAGCATCCGAACCTCACGACGAAAGTTTCGGTTGCTATCTCCCAGTTTCATTCCCAGAGAATGGGGAGTCCCATCACCGGTGAACGGTGGGGTGGCGACATGACTGAAGAAGAACGAGCGCAGGCTGAAGCAGACACTATCGAACGCCTTATCGCCGAACGTGAGGCAGCCCGAGCTCAAGCAAGCGAGGCGGGGGAGAACCCCGAAGTCGCTACAAGCGCAAGCGCTACCCAACCCTTGGAAGAGGCTTCCATGGAGATCGGGAAAACTAAACCACGCTGGGCCTTGTGGCGGAAGTAAATTCTGTTGAAAGTGAGGTCAGCATAGTTCTCATTCGTGGCTAAGGTCCGGAAAAATTAGGTTGGGGGAGACCGGATATCCAGCCTCCCCCAATGACGAGAGCAGCCACTTGACGATCACTCAATCTGGGACTTTTCCCGTGATCTTAGCTCTTCTTGAACACCTCGGTGAGCTTCATGCGGGTACCGGTGTGCAGGATAGAGCGTTCGTAGATCTTTCCTGCCAGTGTTGCCAGGATTGGGATCGTGACGAGGCAGATGCCAACGGAGATGAGAACATCCGACATGGGGACCTCGGTGATAGCTGAACGGATCGGCAAGAGGAACGGGCTGAAGAACGGTATGAAGCCGATGATCTGAGTGAGCGTCGAGTCCGGGCTGTTCGGCACGTAGAACATGGCGAAGTAGAACGGCACGATCGACAGGAAAATGATCGGGGTCGTGATCGCACCAATGTCTTCCTGACGCGACACCGTTGCTGCGAGGCCGCCGGTAATCGAGGCGTAGATGATGTAGCCGAGCACAACCCAGAGGAGAAGCATCGGAACATACGTGGTGATGTTGATATCGGGGAGAATGCCGGCGATTGCCCCGGCCCCCACTATCGCGGCCGTATAGACCGCCACCATCAAGAAGATCGCGCCGCCAATGCCGAGGAACTTACCCATGAGCAGGTCCCTGGGCTTGATCGTGGCAAGCAGGATTTCGACAACACGTGACGATTTCTCTTCAACCACGCCCGTCGCCAGCATGGATACGCCCATGACGATGACGCCGTACACGAGAGAAACGGTTATGAGGCCGACAATAAAGGCGATTGGATCGAACTCGTTGGCGCTAAAGATCTCCACTGAAAGGTTCTGTGCATCAGCTAAATATGCTTTAGCTTCCGGTGTTGCCTGGTCCCCGAACGTGTCGGTCAGGACGTAGCTTCCGGCCGCGGATTCGGTTGCTTCGGTAATGAAGTCAAGATGCTCAGCGTTGTCGAGAGCAAAGATCTGGGGCCTGCTCGGCTCCGCGGCAATAACCGCATTTAGGTCCTCATTTGCGGTGAGGATGTCCTCGGCAGGGCCTTGGACGTCAATGACGGTGAGGCCAGCGGCCTCCAGGTCTTCAGTCAGCGGGGAAGCCGAGTTGGTGACACCAACGGTGGCGACAATCTGGTCGGGGTTGTCGTCTGGCTCGAGGAGGAACCTGCCGAGGACACCGGCGGCGAGGATCAGCACCGCCATCACCACAGTCGAAATGATGAGTGCCTTGGAGCGGGTCTGGGCAATGAACTCGCGGCGTGCCACGAGGAAGATCGGGCTCATCGGTTGTCCTTTTCGGCGTCGGGGGCGGTGGATACGACATCTCGGAAGAGTTCTTCGAGATGTGGGCGGCGGGGACTGAACTCGTACACGGGACCATCAGCTAGAGCGGTGCGGAGGATCGACTGACCGTCGAAGCCTTCCGGTGTGACGATGCGCCTTTTCATCCGGTCGCCCTCGATGCGTTGCTCGGGAACCTTCACCCCGAGATGGTCGAAGCTGGTCCGGGAGTCCGCGTGCGTGACGAGGATGTACTCGGGGGTGTCCGTGTGGCGCAGTTCGTCAATGGTGCCCACGGAGACCATCGCTCCCTGGGAGACGATGCCAACGCGGTCGCAGAGCCGCTCAACAAGGTCGAGCTGGTGGGAAGAGAAGATCACGGGGACGCCCTCGCGTGTCTTTTCCCGAAGGACCTCACTCATAACGTCAACCGCAACGGGATCTAGGCCCGAGAAGGGCTCGTCAAGAACCATGAGCTTCGGTTCGGACACGAGAGCGGCTGCGAGCTGAACACGTTGCTGGTTACCGAGCGACAGGGTCTGAACGAGATCGTCACGGCGATGGGCAATCCCCAGCTTCTCGGTCCAATACTCCATGTCGGACGTCGCCTTGTCGACCGGGTCGCCGTGAAGCTGAGCCAAGTAGATGAGTTGCTCGCCCACTTTCATGCGCGGATATAGACCGCGTTCCTCCGGCATGTACCCGATTTCCTTGCGGGTCGCGAAGTCGACCTTGCGGTCGTTCCAGGTGACCGAGCCGGAATCGGATGCCAGAACACCAAGAATGATTCGCATGGCGGTGGTTTTGCCGGCACCGTTCGAGCCAACGAAGCCGAACATCTCTCCGGGATGGACCTGGAACGACATTCCGTCCAGGGCTTTGACAGTTCCGTAAGATTTATACAGATCCTCGATGACGAGCATAGGGGTTCCAATTGGAGTCGGGGACTGGGGTGTTGTAAACAATCAACAATTTACCCGAATCGCGTGTCTGCGGCGTGATGAGACGAGCCAGTCGGTGATAAGTCCACCTCGTGGTATCGGCGCTTTGCGTTACTCAGGATTCGGCGGGCACGATCTTTTCGCCCTCGTCCGGCCATCCAATCGGCCGGGGCTTGAGCTCGAGGTTGTGGATACCGTTCCACAGCAGGTTGACGGTGTGCGCGGCCACGTCTTCTTTAGTGAGCGGTGAGACGGGTTCGCCGTTCTCGGCGGCTTCCTTCTCGGAGATCCACCACATCCCGATCTGGGCGACGGCGCCACCGAGCAACTGGCCGTAGAGGGGCGTGCTGGTCGCTTCGAACCCGAGGCGTTCAAACATGGAAGCAAGGAGAGCCGTGAGGTGCTCGGTGACTTCTCCGATAACGGGGGAGAACACGCCCGTTGAAACCCCGTCGGGGGACTGGTGGGCGAGCAGTCGGTAGCCATCCGGGTTTGTTTCAAGATAGTCGAGGAGAGCGACCGTGGTGTGCTCGAGTGCCTTCCGAGGCGAAACGCCATCGGGCAGAGACTCTGCCAAGGTCGACATGAGGAGGGTGATTTCCCGGTCGACGATCACCTGGTAGAGGCCCTCCTTGCCACCAAAATGTTCGTAGAGGACAGGCTTAGAAACCCCTGCGGCTATCGTGATTTCTTCGATCGAGGTGGCGTCGTAGCCGCGTTGTGCGAAGCTGGCGCGCGCGATCTCGATGAGCTGGAGCCGCCTCTCGGATCGTGACATTCGGACTTTACGGGGTGCGGTGTGCTCGGTCATGTGACCAGTATTCCATGCCGCGCGGGCCGTATCGCTTTGTCACTGAGCATTAATAACTGGCAGACTAAAGGGCGTGCGGTCCGCCCTGGTGTAATGGCAGCACAGGGGCCTTTGAAGCCCTTAGTTCAGGTTCGAACCCTGAGGGCGGAGCCACAGAACTGGCGGTTCAGGCGCTATTCGGCGCCGATCCGTCGTAGGCTGGGAGCGTGATGGAGAAGACCGTGAACAACAGCCAACGTCCGACCGCGATCGTACTGGCCGCAGGTGCCGGCACGCGAATGAAGTCAGAGACCCCGAAAGTACTCCACGAAGTAGCCGGACGTAGCCTCGTAGGCCACGTCCTTCACGCGACTTCGGCACTGGACCCCGAAAACCTTGTTGTCGTTGTCCGGCACGAGCGCGAACGCGTTGCTAGCCACGTGACCGCGCTCGCCCCGAATGCGATCATTGCCGACCAGGACGATGTACCGGGAACGGGCAGAGCCGTCTGGTGCGCCATGGAGGCGCTACCAGTGGACCTCGAAGGCCCCGTTCTCGTGACGGTTGCCGATACTCCGCTCCTCGATGGTGACACCCTGCTCGCCCTGCTTGCGGCGCACGAGGGCAACACCGTCACCGTTCTGACGACGCGCGTTCCCGATCCGCACGGATACGGCAGGATTGTCCGAGACCAGGACGGCAATATCTCCTCCATCGTTGAGCATAAGGATGCGCTTCCCGAGCAGCTCTTGATCGACGAAATTAATGCTTCCATGTACATTTTTGATGCTGCGTTCCTGCGGGATTCGCTCGGTTCGCTCGGAACCGACAACGCGCAGGGCGAGATGTACCTGACCGACGTGGTTGAGGCCGCCTACAAGCAGGGTCTCCCGGTCGGTTCCTTCATTGGCGATTCGATGACTGTTGAGGGCGTGAACGACCGCGTTCAGCTCTCTGTGCTCGGAGCCGAAAAGAACCGCAGGCTACTGGTGAAGGCCATGAGGGCAGGAACCACGGTTGTCGATCCCGGTTCGACCTGGATCGATGTCGATGTGGCATTCGAGCCCGATAGCCGCGTTCTTCCCGGTAGCTATCTGACCGGCACCACCACGGTGGCCAAGGGTGCCGTCGTGGGCCCGCACGTGCGCCTCCACAACGTTACGGTGGGCCCCGATGCGTCAGTTGCTTTCGCAGATCTTTCAGACACCACCATTTCAGTCACTGACAGCGCAAAGTAAGGACGGACAGTCATGACAGGTATTCACTCCACCGGAGCCAAGCATCTTGTGATCGCAAGCGGCCGCTCCCACCCGGCACTCGCGTCGGAGGTGGCGGAGTCCCTGGACACGGAGCTGCTCCCGGTAACCGCCTACGACTTCGCAAACGGTGAGATCTACGTCCGCTTCGACGAGTCCGTGCGCGGTGCCGATGCGTTCGTCATCCAGACTCACACCCCGCCGGTCAACAAGTGGCTCATGGAGTCCCTCATCATGGTTGACGCACTCAAGCGCGCCTCCGCGAAGAGGATCACCGTCGTTTCTCCCTTCTACCCCTACGCGCGTCAGGACAAGAAGCACCGCGGCCGCGAGCCGATTTCTGCCCGCCTGATCTCCGACCTGTACAAGCAGGCCGGTGCCGACCGGATTATGAGCGTCGATCTCCATGCCGCTCAGGCGCAGGGCTTCTTTGACGGCCCCGTCGACCACCTTTGGGCCATGCCCACCCTGGTCGAATATGTCCGCACCCGCATCGATCCCCAGAAGACCGCGGTTGTTTCGCCGGATGCTGGTCGTATCCGCGTGGCCGAGCAGTGGGCCGACCGCCTTGGTGGCACTCCGCTTGCCTTCGTGCACAAGACCCGCGATATTTCCCGCCCGAACCAGGCCGTTGCCAACCGCGTTGTTGGTGATGTTGAGGGCCGCACCTGTGTCCTCGTTGACGACCTCATCGACACCGGCGGAACGATCACCGAAGCCGTTCGCGTTCTCCACGAGGCAGGAGCCGCCGAGGTTATTGTGGCAGCCACCCACGGCGTCCTCTCCGATCCCGCGGTCAAGCGACTATCCGACTCGGGTGCCCGCGAAGTCATCGTGACCGATACGGTTCCGATCGAACGGGAGAAGCGCTTCAAGGAGCTCACCGTCCTCCCGATTGCCCCGGTTCTCGCCCGCGCAATCCGCGAGGTCTTCGATGATGGCTCGGTCACGAGCCTTTTCGACGGCGCGATCTAATAGACATCGATCGCTTTCGTCGCACACGCGTAGACAGCCCGCGACCACTGTGCAGATGACGCAGCACAGGGAGTTTGCAAGTAGGTAGTAACGTCATGGCCTCCGAATTTCGGGGCCGTGACTCTCCCCGGTCCGCTGCCTGTTAAGAGGCTTCATCGGCCGCACCAGGATCGGGGTAATTGGTCGCATAGCCACATTGGCCCTGGCTGGGAGTACTACGTGAGCGGTGTCATTGCGGGGTGCCTTTCGGGGTTCTGGGCCGGTGCGCTACTATGTTGTGGTTGCCTCGGCGAGGGAGGCGGCTCTGCCGCACTCCGTTATCGACGCGGTCCAGGTGTCATCCGGCACGTGGCTTTCGAGGCTCATGCACGCCTCGGCGTGCCGAACACTAGGAGACATCATGGTTGATTCAGTAAAGCTGACAAACGAAACCCGCGAGGACTTCGGTAAGGGCGCTGCCCGCCGACTCCGCCGCGCTGGCAAGATCCCCGCGGTCCTCTACGGGGCAGGCGACGAGACCATTCACATTGCTCTCGACGCACACGAGACGTTCCTGGCTGTTCGCCACAACGCGAACGCCCTCGTCACCCTCAAGATCAACGGTAAGAACCAGCTTGCTCTCGTCCGCGACATCCAGCATCACCCGATGACCTGGGACATCGAGCACGTTGACCTCATCGGCGTCCGCAAGGGCGAAAAGGTCGAGGTTACCGTTCCGGTTACCGTTGTTGGCGAGCCGGCCCCCGGCACAGTCGTCACCACCGATCTTCTGTCGCTGGTCATCCTGGCCGATGCGACCGCGATCCCCGAGTCGATCGAGATCGACGTCGAGGGCAAGGAAGAGGGCACCCAGATCCGTATCGGCACCATTGACTTCCCCGAGGGTGTCACCACCGACATGGATCCGGAAGACCTCGTCGTTTCCGTTAACGTCCCGCAGGTCGACACCTCGATCGAAGAGGCTGACGCAGCGCTGGCCGCTGAGCAGTCCGCCGAGACCGAGGATGAGGCACCGGCTGAGGACACCGAGAAGGATTCCGAGTAACTTACTGAGACAGCGCCCGGGTGTAAAACCCGGGCGCTCCTCATGGGAGCAGGTATGAAGGCAATCGTTGGACTGGGAAATCCCGGGCCGAAGTATGCGAACACGAGACATAACGTCGGCCATCTTGTCATCGACGAACTCGTTGCGCGCTCGCAGGGCAAGCTGTCGGCGCACCGCTCCCGCACCTACCTCATGACGGGACGGCTCGCATCCGCCCCCGTCGGTGAAGGCGGCTTCGTTCTTGCTGTCTGCGATAGCTACATGAACGTATCTGGGGGCCTGTCAAGGGTCTCCTCCAGTATTTCAAGATTGAGCCCTCCGACCTGTTCGTCATTCACGACGATCTGGACATCACCGAGCACACGCTCCGACTCAAGGACGGCGGTGGGGAGGGCGGCCACAACGGCCTCAAGTCCATCTCATCCGCCATTGGCACCAAGAATTATCAACGCCTCCGCATCGGCGTGGGCAGGCCGCCCGGCCAGCAGGACGCCGCCGACTACGTGCTCAGCCAGATCACGGGTACCGCAAAAACCGAGTATGGCGTCACGGTTGCGAAGGCAGCCGACGTTGTTGAGGATGTTCTTTCCCGCGGCTTTGCTGCCGCCCAAGCAGACTTGCATACGAGCTGATGAAATCCATCCTCGATAGGCTCCGTCACGATGATACTCTGGCGGGGCTTCCCCTTTCCCGGGATAAGCGCCTCGACGTTGGCATGCCACTCGGCCTCATTCCTGGATCCCTCGCACTGCTTGCTGAAGATGGCGAGAGACCCATCGTTGTAGTCACCCCGACGGCAAGAGACGGTGAAGAGCTCGTTGGCGCTCTTGCCGCCTACCTGCCCCGTGACGAAGTTGAGTTCTTCCCCTCCTGGGAGACACTCCCGCACGAGCGGCTCTCACCCCGCGCCGACACGGTAGCGACCAGACTCTCCGTTCTTCGCAGGCTCGCCCACCCGGAAGAGTTCGGTAAACTCTCCGTCGTTGTCGTCCCGATCCGTGCGCTCCTCCAGCCGATCGTCAAGGGTCTGGGTGAAATGGCACCCGTGCGCGTGCGCACCGGGGACGAAATTGAGCTTGAGGCCCTCGTGCAGGGCCTTGTTGATGCTGCGTATATTCGCGTCGACATGGTGGAGTCCCGCGGGCAGTTTGCGATCCGCGGCGGAATCCTCGATGTTTTTCCGCCCACGGAGGCACACCCCCTCCGCATTGAATTCTTCGGCGACGAAGTCGACGAAATCCGCTCCTTTGCCGTCGCGGACCAGCGATCGCTCGAAACCGTGGGCGAAATGTACGCCCCGCCCTGCCGGGAAATCCTGCTCGATGACGACGTTCGTGCGCGTGCCCGCATGGCGGCAGATCAGTTGCCCGGGGCCCGGGACATACTGGAGAAGATCGCCGAGGGCATTTCGGTTGAGGGAATGGAATCCCTTGCCCCGATCCTCGTGGACGGCATGCAGCCCGTCCACGAACTGTTTGACCCTGCCTCCCGCGTTATTGTGGTTGAGCCCGAACGCGTTTACTCCCGCAGCGAGGACCTCGTTGCGACAACAGAAGAGTTCTTGGCGGCAGCATGGTCGTCTGCCGCCGCGGGCGGCGACGTTCCCCTGACCGTTTCCGACGCATCGTTCCTGGAACTACCCGCGGTCGCTTCTGCGATTCAGCGTGCCGGAATGTCCTGGTGGACCTTCGGCGGGTTCACGGGTGACAGCGAAATTGATTCGACCAAGAAGTCGGTGGACGCTCGCGAACCCCGCACCTTCCACGGCGATGTTGACGCTGCGTTGTTGGAGATGGGGATGCTAGCCAAGCAGGGCTGGTGGCCGATTATCGTCGTCGAAGGCGGAGGTCTTGGCCGCCGCATTGCCTCCGAGCTTGGCGAGCGGGACATCGCCGCCGAGTTCGTGACGGAGCTGGAGAAGCCAATTGCCGGTATGGTCACGGTGACTGCCGGGCCGATCTCTACCGGTTTTATTGCCTCGGGCATAAAACTCGCAGTTCTTGCCGCTTCCGACATCACGGGCCGTGGCGGCTCGTCGACAAAGGATATGCGGAAGATGCCGAGCCGCAGGCGGGCCGGTGTCGATCCGCTCCAGCTCAAGCCCGGCGACTACATCGTTCATGACCACCACGGTGTCGGCAAGTTCCTCCGCATGGATTCGCGGGATATTGACGGTACCGACGGTGCGAAGCGCGAATACCTTGTCGTTGAATACGCCCCGTCGAAGAGGGGTATGCCCGGGGATCAGCTGTGGATCCCCACCGACTCCCTTGACCTTGTTTCTCGGTACTCCGGCTCCGAGGCACCCTCGGTGTCGAAAATGGGAGGGGCCGACTGGGCGAAGACGAAGGCGAAGGCACGGAAGGCCACCGAGGCTATTGCCGGTGAGCTGGTCCGGCTCTATGCCACGCGCAAGGCCACCAAGGGTTACGCATTCTCTCCCGACACTCCCTGGCAACGGGAACTCGAGGACGCCTTTGCCTACCAGGAAACCCCCGATCAGCTGGTAACGATCGACGAGGTGAAAAAAGACATGGAGTCCGAGACTCCCATGGACCGCCTCATCTCCGGCGACGTTGGCTACGGCAAAACCGAGATCGCGATCCGAGCAGCGTTCAAGGCCGTTCAGGACTCCAAGCAGGTTGCAGTTCTCGTGCCGACAACCCTGCTCGTTTCCCAGCACCTGGAGACCTTCCAGGAGCGGTATGCAGGATTCCCGGTCAACGTGGCAGGCCTGTCTCGCTTCCAGTCCGACGAAGAGTCGGAAGAAGTGAAGATGGGAATCGAGGACGGCAGCGTCGACGTTGTTGTCGGAACCCACCGCTTGCTCACCGGGTCAATCAAGTTTAAGGACCTTGGCCTTGTCATCATTGACGAGGAACAGCGCTTCGGTGTTGAACACAAGGAAACGCTCACCCAGTTGCGAGCAAACGTTGACGTGCTATCCATGTCGGCAACCCCGATCCCGCGAACGTTGGAGATGGCGGTGACGGGAATCCGGGAAATGTCGACTCTGGCAACCCCACCCGAAGAACGTCACCCGATCCTCACCTACGTCGGCGCAGCAGAAGACAAGCAGATCACCGCCGCCATCCGGCGCGAACTGCTCCGCGACGGCCAGGTCTTCTACGTCCACAACCGTGTCCAGTCGATCCGTGCCCAGGCCAAGAAAATTGAGGAACTTGTTCCCGAGGCAAAGGTCGGTGTTGCTCACGGCAAAATGTCCGAACGCCAGCTCGAGACGATCATCCAGCAGTTCTGGGACCGCGAAATCGACGTGCTTGTCTGTACGACAATCATTGAAACCGGCCTCGACATCTCCAACGCCAACACGCTGATTGTCGATAATGCCGAAAAGCTTGGCCTGTCCCAGCTACACCAGCTGAGGGGCGCGTTGGTCGCGGTCGCGAGCGCGCCTACGCCTACTTCCTGTACCCGCCGGACAAGGCAATGACAGAAACCGCGGTGGCGAGGCTCCGCACGATCGCCTCCCACACCCAGCTCGGTTCGGGAATCCAGGTCGCCATGAAGGACCTTGAGATTCGCGGCGCAGGCAACCTGCTCGGTGGCGAACAATCCGGCCACATCGCAGGTGTTGGCTTCGACCTGTATGTTCGCATGATCTCCGAGCAGGTCGAGAACATGCAGGCAATGCTGACCGGCGGGAAAGTTGACGAGCCGGAACCGGCTCCCATCAAACTCGATATCCCTATCGAAGGTACCGTCCCCAACAACTATGTTCCGCAGGAAGGCCTGCGCCTCGATATCTACGCGAAGGTTGCGAACTCGACGAGCGAAGAGGAACGAGACCAGATCCGCGAAGAACTCGTCGACCGCTACGGCCCGATCCCACCCGCGGTTGAGCGCATGTTCCTCATAGCCCGGATCCGGGAAGCAATGAGGGTAGCGAAGCTCGAAGACGCCGTTGTTCAGGGAGAATACCTGAGGCTCTATCCGGTTGCCCTGCCGGATTCCCGGGAGGCACGTCTCAAGCGCCTCCACCCGCGCACCGTTCACAAGCCTGCCGTTCGTTCTGTACTGGTACCTATGCCAGTCAAGGAACAGGCCCGCCTTGGCGCTGCGCCCGAGCCGGTTATGAACGAAGAATTCGGTGAATGGTTCGGTGACCTGCTTCGCGCAGTGTTCCTACCCGATAGCGAAGGAAGCGGCGGTAACGACCCGGGTCTGCCGACCCGGTGAAATCCAGAAACAAGTCTTAAGATACTTATTAGTCAACACCTGGAGGAAAAGTGAAGAAGCTTGTCGCACTGGCTGGGGCAGGACTGCTCCTAGCCGCATGCTCGAACGACCCGTCGGCGGCCGCAACCGTCAACGGCGAAGAGATCACGATCGAGGAACTGTCGGAAACACAGTCCTACCTTCGTGACTACGGCATCGACTGGGAGTCCGCAGATGTTCTCAACCTCCTCATCGTTGCTGAAGTGACGAGCGACGTGGCAGAGGCCGGAGAGTACGACGGGCTCGCCGATATTCAGGAGCAGACTGAAGTTCTTCTCGGTCGTGACGACAACCCGGAGTACTCGGAAACCATCGAAGAGGTCGCTACCTATATTGCCCTCGAGCAGGCTAACGCCAGCCTGCTCCTCACGATGGAAGAGCTCCAGGAGGTTTCAACTTCCCTCCTCGAAGCCGACGTTGATGTCAACCCGCGCTTCGGTGAATGGGATAGCGAGATTGGCTCCCTCGTGGGCACCGAATACGAGTGGCAGGTCCCCTCGACAGAACAAACACTCCCGGGACTCTGAACAAACCCCATCAAGAATTTACTTCCTGAGAACCAATTCAGCAGAGCGTGGCCGTGCCTCTTGGCGCGGCCACAGCAGTATCCGAACGTCGTGCCAGTACCGAGCGGAAAACGAACCTCGGGCTGGTCGAGAGACCCCTTCTTCCGTTATCGAGGCGTTCGCTGACAGTTGGATAAACGCATATGCCACCGAGTGCCCGGAAGCCGGTGGCAACTTTTGCCAAGCGTGAACAGCATTCCTTACTTCCCGGAAGAATGCCGCCTGTCTGGCTTGAATGAAATCTCCGAGGGGCCCACGGGGCTGGGTGCTGGGGAGTGTTCGTGCTGGTAGGAGCGTCGAACTGTCTTCGAAGGTGATACTGGGGCGGACTGGTTGGAGGATATTGCCACCGGGTGAGGCAGGCGCGATTGTGCACCGACGTTCATCTTTCCTTGATGAATTCTGATCGGTAGTAAAGTCCCGGTTCAAAATGGGCAAAGACGGACTAGAATGAATGTTGGTTATACGACCGCATGTCTATCTTGTGAAGGAGTCCCAGTGGCCATTATTGAGGCACTGAACGCCCGCGAAATTCTCGATTCCCGCGGCAACCCGACCGTTGAGGTCGAGGTCCAGCTTGATGACGGTGTTTACGCCGTCGCACAGGTTCCCTCCGGAGCTTCCACCGGCGCCTTCGAGGCAGTCGAGCGCCGCGACGGTGACAAGGGTCGCTACCTGGGTAAGGGCGTCGAGGACGCCGCGAACGCGGTGATTGAAGTTATCGAACCCGAGGTCGTTGGCCTCGAAGCCGATGAGCAGCGTGTTCTCGACCAGACCATGATCGATCTCGATGGAACACCGAACAAGGGCAAGATCGGTGCGAACGCCATCCTTGGTGTTTCGCTTGCCGTTGCCAAGGCCGCAGCAGAGTCCGCTGGCCTTCCCCTCTACCGTTACCTGGGCGGCCCGAACGCACACGTTCTGCCCGTCCCGATGATGAACATCCTCAACGGTGGATCGCACGCCGACTCCAACGTTGACATCCAGGAGTTCATGATTGCTCCCGTTGGCGCACCGACCTTCAAGGAGTCCCTCCGCTGGGGCGCCGAGGTCTACCACGCCCTTAAGGCCGTCCTCCAGGAGCGCGGTCTCGCGACCGGCCTCGGTGACGAGGGTGGCTTCGCCCCGAACCTTGAGTCCAACGCAGCTGCTCTCGACCTCATTGTCGAAGCAATCGGCAAGGCTGGCCTCGAGCCCGGTAAGGACATCGCCCTCGCTCTTGACGTTGCCTCGACCGAGTTCTTCAAGGACGGCAAGTACGCCTTCGAAGGTGGTCAGAAGACCGCTGAAGAGATGATTGCTTACTACGAGAAGCTCGTTGCCGACTACCCGCTGGTCTCCATCGAGGACCCGCTGTCCGAAGACGAGTGGGACGACTGGACCGCGCTGACCACCCAGATTGGCGACCGCGTTCAGATTGTTGGCGACGACCTGTTCGTCACCAACCCCGAGCGTCTCAACAAGGGCATCAAGATGGGTGCCGCCAATGCGCTCCTCGTCAAGGTCAACCAGATCGGTACCCTCACCGAGACCTTCGACGCAGTCGATTCCGCACACCGCGCCGGCTTCAAGTCGATGACCTCGCACCGCTCCGGCGAGACCGAGGACACGACCATTGCCGACCTTGCTGTGGCCACTAATTCCGGTCAGATCAAGACCGGCGCACCGGCACGTGGCGAGCGCGTCAACAAGTACAACCAGCTGCTCCGCATCGAGTACGGCCTCGGTGACGCAGCTGCCTACGCGGGACACAACGCCTTCCCGCGCGCGGGCTACTGAGCCCTGCTGGCATAAGTCAGTAAACGCGAAATAAGCGACACAGAGTCCGGCCCTGCGGGAAAACCCGCGGGGCCGGACTTACTATTGGAACCATGAGTTCACGACGCCCAGGAGCTTCGCGCGGCCCAACACGGCCGGGTGCATATCGCCGAACCACCGGGGCATCACCCTCAGGTCGACCAAGCCCCCGCCCACAAAAGCCCGGTAAGCCGGCCAAGACCAGTAAATCCACTGGGTCGGGCAAGGGCGAAGAGAACAAGCCGCGGCTCAAGCCGAAGGAACGCGTCAAGCGGTCCATTATTCTCGGTGGAGACTCCGGCAAGGCCCGGGCCGTTAGCCTGCGCCTCATGTCTGTGGTTCTCATGGCGGTGCTCGCCGTTATTATCGTCACGCCGACGCTGACGAACTATCTTGACCAGCAACAGCAGATCCGCGAGCTCAACCGGTCCGTTGAGGAAGCCCGCGCACACATCGACTCCCTGGAGAATGAGCGTCGGCTCTGGAACGACGACGAGTACGTCCAGGCGCAGGCGCGGGAACGACTTGGCTACGTCAAACCGGGTGAGGTCCTCTACACGGTGGAAGACCCCGAAGAGGGTACTGCGGAGGACGAACGGAACGCTCTGGCGGTCGAACTCGAATACAACAGGCGTGCCGCGACCCCGTGGTTCACGACCATGTGGGATTCCGTGAGTGTTGCGGGATATAGTTCGGCAGGCGGATCTGAAATCGTCGATCCGACAGATCCGGTCTCGCCCGGAGAAACAGGAGAAACCGAGTGAGCGTATCCGAGAAAGACATTGAATCGCTTCGCAGGCAGCTTGAGCGCGTGCCACGCGGAGTCATCGGCGTCGCCGCCCGATGTGGATGTGGAGAACCCACCGTCGTTGAGACCGCTCCGCGACTCGAGGACGGATCCCCGTTCCCCACGCTCTTCTATCTCACTCACCCGCAGATCGTCCTCGAAGTTTCCCGCCTCGAGGGAAGCGGGCTCATGGCTGAACTGACTGCGCGCCTCGAAACCGACGAGGAACTTGCCGAATCCTACCGGGCCGCCCACGAAGACTACCTCGAGCGCAGGAACCGCCACGGTGAAGTCGAGGAGATTGCCGGTATCTCCGCGGGCGGCATGCCGACCCGCGTCAAGTGCCTCCATGCTCTCGTTGGCCACAGCCTCGCCGTTGGCCCCGGTATCAACCCCATCGGCGATATTGCCCTGTCGATGATCGAATGGACCGAAGATACCTGCACGTGTGCGGATGACGCAGAGTCTGACGAGAACTGACAGAGCAAGCCGAGCATGACCGGCGCGGCGCTCGAGCTGCACAGGGTGCGGCATAACGGGGCTGGGCGGATGTGCTGGTCGCAACGGAGGAACATCACGATTTCAGGCTCGAAACGGACCGGGGATCGTGGCACTCTTGAGGAGTGAAAGTTGCCGGTATTGATTGTGGAACCAACTCTATTCGCCTCCTGATTGCGGATGTGGAGCCAGGTAAGCCCCTTGTTGACGTTGTTCGTGCCATGGAGGTCGTTCGGCTCGGCCAGGGTGTCGATACGACCGGGAAGTTTGCCGAGGAGGCGCTGGAGCGTACCTTTGCGGCCACCGAACGTTATGCGGCACTGTGCGAAGAGCACGGAGTTCAAGCAATCAAGTTCGTTGCCACCTCGGCAACCCGCGATGCTGAGAACCGCGAGCTCTTTATCGACGGCATCCGTTCCCGTCTTGGGGTCACCCCGGAAGTAGTTTCTGGTGACCGCGAGGCTCAGCTGTCGTTCTTCGGTGCTGCCTCCGTGATCGACATCTCTGCCCCCGTAGCCGTTGTTGATCTCGGGGAGGATCCACCGAGATCGTCCTTGGCTCGAAGGCAGAAGGCGTTATCGGCGCGTGGTCAATGAACGTTGGATGTGTCCGCATGCAGGAACGACACCTCCAAACCGACCCGCCCACGGAACAACAGATCGAGGCGGCACGCGTTGATATTCGGGCCGCACTTGATGAGGCCACCAAACATGTTGACCTGCGCCGCGCAACCCGCCTCATCGGCCTTGCTGGCACGGTAACGACGGTGACGGCACGTGCGCTCGGTCTTCCCGCCTATGATCCCGATGCAATCGATGGAACAGAGCTCACGGTCGACCAGGTCATTGAGGCCTGCACGTGGCTCATGACCGCAACCAGGGATGAACGTGCCGCCGAGGGCTACATGCACCCGGGCCGTGTTGACGTGATCGCCTCCGGTGCCCTCGTGTGGTCGGAAGTCGTCAAGAGGTGCCAGGAAGACATGGTGTCACTCCCGGTCGTCACCACCTCAGAGCACGACATTCTGGACGGGATCGCCCTGTGGGCGGCAGGGGCACTCTCGTAGGTTTTGCCGCAGAGTAGCCGGGGCTCTCTCCCCGGTTGAACCTTGGGTGGTGGGGCTGTTCTCGGGAGTCTTGTCTTGTCTCCTTTCGTTATAAGCACGTGCGCTTGAATTGTTCCCCGGAGATAAGGGCTCCCCGGCCCACACGAACCTTTTGGTTCGGTGACCCCGGGGAGCCCTTCTAGAAGCGATCAGCCTGGCTTTGCCTTGCTTCTAGGCGGTGATCTTCTCGCTTGTGACGTCAGCCGGTGCCGCGGTGACCGCGTCTTCCTTCAGGGTGGGGCGGAGGAGCATCATGGCGATGGCGATGACGAGAAGCACGGAGGCTTCGTGGACCAGCATGCCGATCGACATGGTCACTCCGCCGAGCAGTACTCCGAGAAGGAGCAGGGCAACAACAACGAGTGCGACTGTGATGTTGAGGCGCATGGTACCGACCGTTCGCTTGGCAAGGCCGAAGGCGTAGGGGAGGCGGGGCAGACGGTCTGCCATAAGAGCCAGGTCCGCCGTTTCGATCGCGGCGGGGGAGCCAGCTGCACCCATGGCCACACCAACATTGGCCGTTGCCAGAGCCGGGGTGTCGTTCACACCGTCACCGACCATGGCCACCGTGCGTCCAGAGGCCTGGAGTTCCTTGACGATCGTGAGCTTGTCTTCCGGCATGAGCTCAGCACGTACCTCATCCACTCCGAGCTGCTTCGCCACGTTGTCGGCTACTCGCTGAGCATCGCCCGTTGCCATGACAACCCTGATGCCCTTGTCCTGCAGCTCCTTCACCGCAACCAGAGCGTCGTCCCTCACCGTGTCGGCAACTGCGACGATACCGATAGCGCGACCATCGAGGCCCACGAACATTGCGGTGCGGCCGCGCTCGTTCAGTTCCAGGATTCGTGACTGGTCCGCGACGTCGTTAAGAAGTTTTGCGGAGCCAACGGCAACGACTCGACCATCAACGTCGGCCCGGATACCCTGGCCGGCAATCGGCTCGGCCAGTTCAACCGGCTCGACGACCAGGCCGCGGTTCTTGGCGCCGCGGATAATTGCGTCGGCAAGGGGGTGCTCGGAGGCAGTTTCAGCGCGTGCCGCAAGGAGAAGAATGTCGTCTTGCGTGTAGGCAGGGTCCAGCGATTCAACATCCGTGAGCTCCGGCCTACCGTTCGTCAGGGTGCCCGTCTTATCAACAACAACGGTGTCGACCCTGGCAGCGGTCTCCAAGTATTCGCCGCCCTTGATGAGGACGCCGTCCTTTGCGGCGCGTCCGATGCCGGCAACGATCGAGACCGGGATCGAGATAACGAGAGCGCCGGGGCAACCGATGACAAGGAGGGTCAGAGCAAGCTCAACGTTCTGGGTGACCAGACCGATGATGAGAGCGAAAATCATGACGCCCGGGGTGTACCAGGCGGAGAACTTCTCCATGAAGGTCTGCGTCTTTGCCTTGTCATCCTGAGCGTCCTCGACGCGGTGGATGATCTTTGCAAGCGTGGAGTCAGAACCAATGCCCACGGCTTCGATACGGAGCAGACCTGCCCTCAGCCAGGTTCCCGCAAACACCTGAGAACCGGCAGACTTCTCGGCAGGGACGGATTCACCCGTGATCTGCGCTTCGTCGACACCGCCGTTACCGCTAATAACCGTGCCATCAACCGGCACCTGCTCGCCGTTCTTGACGATCACCGTGTCGCCGGGCTCAAGCTCCCACAGCTCCACAGTTTCCGTGGTGCCATCGGCATTCAGCTTCGTTGCGGTTTCCGGGGCAGCATCAACCAGGTCGCTGAGCGCCTGCCTCGTCTTGTTGAGAGTGGCCTTCTCCAGTGCGTTACCGAGTGCGAACAGGAAGGTGACAGCGGCGGCTTCCCACCAGTTCTGCAGGATCATGGCGCCGATGGCGGCGACTGACACAAGCAGGTCAATGGACACCATCTTGATGCGGAGAGCCTGAATAGCGGACCAGGCGATCTGGTAGCCGGCAACAACCGTTGCCACAATCATGAGGATATCGGGCGTACCAAACGACTCGGTGTCCTGACCAGTAATATCGGCCCCCGCGATAAGAGCAACGATGATGAGGAGGCCAGATACGATGACCACTCCCCATGTCTTCCACAGTGATTTCATTGTGTCCTTCAATTCGTTCGAAACTGCCTTGTTACTACCTAAGCTATGAGTTTCCGTTTCCCATCTCCTTGACCTGGATCAACCCGAGCATCGAGGACTTTTCACCCTAGATTGCAAGGAATTGTCCTGCTTGTGGCTACCGGTGATATCACGGAGGGAGCGCTGCTTCTCGGTCCAATGACGCTTTGCTCAACAGAAGAGCGGGCCACCCGGTATGGGAGGCCCGCTTGGCGGTCTGTGGTTTAGATGGCAGAGGGCTTGGCCGTGTAGCCAATCTCGGCAACAGCATTGACGAGGTCGCGAACGCCAACGGCGTCCGGGTTGTGGTCGACAATGATGCGGCCCGAGGAGAACTTGACCTCTGCCTTCGACACGCCTTCTAGTCCGTTGAGCTTCGTTTCGATCTTGCTCACGCAGGACGGGCATGAGAACTCGTCGGAGCGGAGAGTGGTGGTCTTGTTCTTAGCTGCGGTGGTCATGGTGTAATTTCCTTGTCTCCGGGCTGGGTTTCGACCCGGCTTGATTAACCATGACTTTATGGAAAGTGCAGGCTTCGTTCCTTGACCTGGATCAAGCGATGGACACGAAGCCGTGGTGGTATTCCTGGCCGGCGATCTAAGGGTGTCGTTGAGGAAAAAACGCTGTTTGAGGAAAGAAGTAAGCCCCCGAGGTTCGTCGGGGGCTTACGGCGTTGACGCTCAGAGGAGCGTTTGGGACCTCTACCGGGTCGGTTGTGAGCCGGTATCCGGGTCGGTGTTTGGCCTGCCGTCGAGGCGAATATCGTCGGATGTGGCATCGCGTTCGGTTGGGTCCGCCTGGGCGATTGGATCGAAGTTCGGCTTGCCATCAAGACGAATATTGTCCGAGGTTGCATCGTACTCGCTCGGCTCGTCGCCGCGGTGCGCCTTCGCCCTCATGCGCAGGGCGAAGCCACCAAGGATTGCGGAGATGACAGAGCCGATGATGACGGCAACGCGGGCGTAGCCGGCGGCCGGATGGTCGGGTGCGAACGACAGCTGTGCGATAAGGAGGGAGACGGTAAAGCCGACACCCGTAATGAGGGATACTGCGCCAACATCGGGAAGATGAAGTCCCTTGCCGAGGCGCAGTCTGAAGATCTTGGTGAGAAGTGCAGTGCCGCCCCAGATCCCGAGGAACTTACCGATTGGAAGTGCAAGATAGACGGCGATCGCAACCGGATGGGTGAACATGTCGAGGACACCACCGGAGTCGACCACATTCACGCCAGCCGCGAAGAACGCGAAAATGGGGAGAACAATGCCGGACGAGGTGAAGTCGATCTTTTCACCAAAGTACTCGGTCAGTGGCTTCTTCTCCGAGCCCTTTGCGAGTGCGGGAGCCGAGAGGCCGAGAAGGACGCCAGCAATGGTGGCGTGGACGCCCGAGGCGTGCATCGTGCCCCAGGCGATAAGAGCCAACGGCCACAGCATCCACCAGTGGACGATCCGCTTGTTAACAAGAACCGCGAAGATCGCGATCGCCACAAAAGATACCGCCATCCACAAGAACGAGATCCCGCTCGTGAAGAAGACCGCGATGATGGTGATGCCAAGGAGATCGTCAACAACGGCAAGAGTAAGAAGGAAGGTGCGGGCTGCCGTGGGAAGCCCCTTACCGAACAGGCCAAGGACAGCGAGAGCGAAAGCAATATCGGTGGCGACGGGGATTGCCCATCCGTCATAAACGTCGCTTCCAGAAATGGTGATGACTGCGACGTAAACAAGGATCGGTCCGATCATGCCGCAGACTGCCGCGATTATGGGGACAAGAGCCTGCTTCATGTCCCGCAGGCTGCCGGTAATGAACTCGGTTTTTAGCTCGAGTCCAATGACAAAGAAGAAGATTGCGAGCAAACCGTCAGAAGCCCAGGCCGCGAGCGACAGGTCCAAGTGAAGCGCAGAGGGGCCCACCGTGGTGCTCGAGATCGTGGCATACGTTTCTCGCCACGGTGAGTTAGCCCAAATAAGAGCGATGACTGCGCCGAGCATAAGGACACTGCCGGCAAAGGTCTCGGAATGCAGCTTCTTCTTGTACCAGCTGATCGGATTGGTGGTGGCCACGTTACTTCTCCAAACGGTGCTCCGCGTTGATCGTGTATAGGCCTAACTTTACCCCTCAGCGGTCCCTACGATTCTGAGAATATCGTCATGGTTCGGCATAATAAGGACGAGGCCCCCGTAGCCCAATCGGCAGAGGCAGTCGACTTAAAATCGATTCAGTATGGGTTCGAGTCCCATCGGGGGTACAGAAAACTGCGCGGAACCGGCAAAGTCTTAGAAATGGCCACGTGTTGCCAAGAATTACAAAGCATTGCAGTTATGCGGGACCAAGGGCCGAGAAATGCGTGTTGTTGAGCCAGTCACACCGTGGCAACGGGTTGGCAACCATGGCTCTGAGCGGAGTGTGCCGGTGGGTGCCACCTCTGGGCCAGTCCCGGGTGCAGTGCGTCTTCTCCGGTCTTGGGATCGGTAAGTTCCACGGTCGTGCCATCCGGGTCTTGAACGGGGAACGACCAGTAGCCCACCCAGCTGGGCTCGTCGAAGAGGTGGGGGAAGCCGGCGGCGGTTACTCGTTCGACCGCCTTGAGGAACTGGTCGGGTGAAAGTGCGATCGATGAGGAGCGCATGCGCGCTGTCTCCTGCTCGAGCGGGACCGGGCCATGACCCCAGCCGGGCTGGAACGCCCACCCCGTCGCACAATGCGCTACGTGACCGCGTGCCGTCTCGCCATGCTTGTCATCGTGAAATTGGGGGCCTGCTTGCGAGAAGAGAACCTGGACTGAGTCATGAATAAAGGCGAAAGAATCTTCTTCATCCCACACTGCCTCCATGCCGATCAGATCAAGATAGAACGCACGGGAAGCCGTGATGTCATCGGTGAACTCGTACGCGAACCATGTGAGCATGATGTCCCCTCTGTTCGGATGGGGTGAACGCTACCAGGCAGGCCACGTCGGAGACAGTGATGCGGAGAAGCCAGCCCGGGCCAGTACTGTTGCGAGCAGCCATGCTCCTCCACAGAAGGGCAGGGCGGCCGGAGTTGAGGATCCACGTGACCGGCACCGTGTCTTCAGGGTCTGCCCCGGCGCCTACCGGGCGATAGCGGGAAGCCGTTCACTCTGCCTTACGGGCGCGCCCCTAATCGAGCAATGTTTCGCCAATGTAGCCACCTTCGGAGCATCCGGGTGGGATTGCGAAAACGGAGGAACCAACCGGCGTGGTCCAAAGGTTGAGCATGTCGAGCTCGTCGAGACGCTGCTGGATCGGGACGAACTGTTTGTCCACATCTGCTTGGAAGGCGGCAAAGACTTGCCCAGCGTTTGAAGCTGTGGCCGTATCCTGTTCTCCCTCATAGTTGTAGGCGCGGCGAAAAATGACCTCGTCGGGATTGTCGCTGCGGGCCCTGCGGACGTGGGCGTAGTCGGCGATGATGGGAAAACCGAACTCGTTCACGGCCTCGAAGTCCGGTTCGTCCAACTCCGCACCACCCGTGAGGGGAGCGCCCGTACCCATGGTGCGCCCGACCGACTGTTCCCTGCCGGGGCGATCTATCTCATCCCACCCCTCCAAATCCATGTCGATACGGCGGATAACAAGACCGGTTCCGCCCGTGAGCCAACCATCCTGCGACCACACCACCCGGTCAAACTCTTCGGTTCCCGGAGCTGGATTAACCGTGCCATCGAGCTGGCCAAATAAGTTCCTCATTGTGAGCCCAACCTTCTCGGAACCGTGGGCCCGCCGGAAACCCTTCTGCGTCCATCGCAGTGATGCGAAGGTGCGAACATCCTTGAGGAGCATCCTGGAAGCGTGCGAGACAGTCAGGGGATCGTCAGCGGCAACTTGGATGAGGAAATCACCATCGGACCACGAGGGCTGGAGCCGGTCGATTGTGAACTCGGGAAGAGGCTTTAGCCAGGGCGGGACGGCGCTCGGATCGGCTCGGCGTACAAACTCGGGTCCGAATCCGAAGGTGATGGTGAGCCGTGCCGGGACTTCGGCGAGTTCCGGTTCTGAGTCCGCGAGAGCGGCCCTGCCCTGAGTCAGCCGCGCACCATCATCGGTCAGTAACCTCATCATTCGCCGCAGACCTTCCCGGTCCACGTCATCGAGCAGGTCGAATCCGTAGAACGTGGCATGCGCCTGCGGTGCGGTGGCAATGCCGGCCTGGTGGGTACCGTAGAACGGTTCCGTCTGTTCCCCGTGCGTAGCGGGTTGAGTCGATGATGGGCTGGTGCTGACGGCACGATCAATGCCGATAGCTGCCGCGGCCCCAAGACCGGCTGCGCCACCCAACAGTAGCCCGCGCCGAGAGAGGTTCCTTGGCTGATCAGTCAGTTCGTTATTCTTCATTGCGAGTCGTGATAGGTCTCGTTTGCTCCCGTGTATTCCTTACCGATTGCCTCAAACTCGAAGGTGGAACCATCGTCGAGCGTGACGACGAATGTCACGGCATCTCCGGCAATAACGGGCTCGGTCAATCCGACAAGCATGAGGTGATGACCGCCGGGCTCAAGGACAAGCTCCTCTTCGGGCTCAATCGTGAAGCCGCCGGAAATCTCCTGCATGCTCATCGTGCCGTCAGTTCCCATCACCATCTCGTGCATCTCCACGGTCTCCGACTTGTCGGAAGTGACTGAGGTGATAACGATTGGTTCGCTCTGCGAATGGGAAATGATCCCAAAGGCACTCGTCATGTTCTCATCGCCGGCCTTCACCCAGGCATCGACAACCTCGATCTGATCGGTAGCGCCCGCCGATGCTTCGGTGTCTGCGTCGCCGTTGGAGCAGGAAGTAAGAGCGAATGCGGCAGTGAGAGCCGCGGCGAACCTCAGCGTTCTTGACATGGTTCAGTTAACTCCTTCTCGGGAAGTAGGAAAAGTACGAGGTTGGCCCACTGCCGGGCAACACTGTCTGCGGTGTCGTCGTGGCAATCTTCCTTCTCCTGGCTGAATTATATCGATATGCTGGGCGGACTCGAATCAGATATCTCGGAGTGAGGAAGGAAATACCCCCTCATCACGAGTCCGGTATCCCTATCTCGTAAGTGGAGCGGATGTTCGCCCCAAGTTAACGAACCTTGGGTTGACGAGCGGGATTGGTTTCCTCAGTTTCCTCACGAGTGCAACGCGATGCTGATGAGAGGCTGGATTGGGTAGTTCGCCCCTCAACGAAATGCTATGGACGTTCTGGGAATGACCAGGTGACTTGTATAGACTGCTGGCAGTGCCAACTTAGATCTTGGAGGAATTGCACATGAGCAATCCGATTATGTCGCGCAACCCGTACTTCACGGAGCAGCGCACCCCCGCCGGGTACCCGGCGATGCCGGGCTACCAGCCCGGCGGTGACCAGAACCAGCAGGGCTACGCCCCGCAGGCTGATCAGTCGTACGGCCAGTACAATCAGCAGTACGGCCAACAGCAGTACGCACAGCAGGGCTATGGTCAGCCGCAATACGACCAGCAGTACGAACAGACCGCCTTCGGCGGACAGGACGTCAACCGCGCCGCTAATGGCGAGCCGGCCCTGACCAACGAAGATGTCATGATGAAGGTCGGCATCCTCCTCGGTGTCACCGTCCTCACGGCTGTCCTTTCCTGGATGTTCTTCGTCCCCGCCGACATTAATGCCAGCGGTTACGGCCTCGCCATGGGCATCGCGGTCGGTTCGTCGCTCGCAGCATTTGCTCTCGGCATGGTCATGGCTTTCAAGCGTCAGCTTGGGCCGGGCCTCACCATTGGCTATGCGGCCCTCGAAGGCGTCTGCCTGGGAACGCTGACCGGTGTCATTGAACTCATGATTCCCGGAACTGCCATTCAGGCCGTTCTTGCCACTGCCGCCGTTGTTGCGGTCTGCTGGTTCCTGCACTCGACGGGCCTCGTCAGGACCACCGCCAAGGGCATGAAGATCGCCATCACGGTTGCGCTTGCTGGAATTGTCTTCTCGCTCGCCAACCTTGCCCTCTCCTGGACCGGCGTTGTCGACGCTCCCTGGGGTATGCGTTCCGCCGAAGTTATGGGTATCCCGCTGGGTGTCATCCTCGGCGTTGTCATGATTCTCGTCGCCTCGTACATGCTGATCAATGACTTCGAGGTCGCCCAGATCGCCGTTGCCAACCGTGCACCCCGCTCCTTCGCGTGGACCGCAGCCATCGGCATCGTTATGACGATCCTCTGGATCTACCTTGAGATCCTCCGCCTGATTGCCATCCTCAACCAGGACTAACACTGAGCCGCGTGATGCGGACACAGCAGTAAATGAGTGGGCCCCGGTTTCAAACCGGGGCCCACTCATCAGTAGTTACGAGAGCCTACCTTATAGCTACCTGTTGGCTGGCGTCAGCGGACTCAGCAAAGGTGCCTTGGCCTAGTGGTAGCCGGTGTCAGCAGGTTCGTTCTATTTGACGCCGACGATGTCGACAACGAAGACGAGCGTGTCGGTGCCGCCAATACCTGCCTGGGGGACGCCACGGGCGCCGTAGCCCTTCTCCGGCGGGATCGAGACGATAAGGCGGGAGCCAACGGTCTTACCGACCAGCGTCTCGTCCCAGCCCTTGATAACCATGCCAACGCCGATCGGGAAGTTCGTGGTATCGCCACGCTTGTAGGAGGAGTCGAATAGTCCGCCGTTCCAAACCTGCCCGTGGTAGTTGACCTCGATCTCGCGACCGGGGTTCACGACGGGGCCGGTGCCCTCTTCAAGAACCTTGACGTGGAGTCCAGCGGGAGCCTGCTCGGTCGGGAACTCGAGGACGGGCTCTTCGCCAAACGAGCCGGAGGCGGCGGGAAGTTCAACAGCCATGGGTAACCTTTCGATGGAAATGGATGAACGAAACAAGTCTGGCACACTTCACCAGACGGATCTGAGCGTGGCTAGTTGGCGTTACCTAGCGACGGGGCACGCTAAGCCTGTGCGGGCGTGGCAGTTGTAGCCGAACGGATTCTTGTCCAGGTACTGCTGGTGCTCATCCTCGGCCAGGAAGTACGTCTGGCCGGGCTTGTTGACCTCCGTGACAATCGTGTCCCGACCGGCCCCGTCGAGGACCTCCTGGTAGAGCTCACGAGTACGCAGAGCAGTCTCATACTGCTCGTCGGTCGAAGCGAAGATCGCGGAACGGTACTGGGTGCCGCGGTCATTACCCTGACGGTTCAGAGTCGTGGGGTCGTGGGATTCAAAGAATGCCTGGAGGATCTCGCCGTAGGAGATCTTGTTCGGATCAAACACGACTCGAACGGTCTCGGTGTGCCCGGTCATCCCGGTGCACACCTCCATGTACGTCGGGTTCTCCGTGAATCCACCCATGAAACCAACGGAGGTGGTGTAGGCGCCGAGCTCCCAGAAGATCTTCTCCGCACCCCAGTAGCAACCGAGTGCGAGGAAAGTCTCTTCCATGCCGTCTGGAACCGGCCCATCAATGGGGGTGCCAAGAACCGTGTGCGGCGCGGGATTGGGGAGTACAGGTACGCTACGCCCCGGCAGTGCGTTATCCGCCGTGATTGTTGGTGGCTGGCCAAATTGAAGAAAACCCATGCCTGAATTGTCCACCCTCCGAAGGGCAGACTCAAGGAATCTCGCCCACAATGGAATGGCGGGTGGGAGACAATCTCCACGGAGCAACGAGGAGTGCCTATTGTTGGTCATCGGACCCGAGTACGGATACGGCAAGATGATGAGGCTGGAATATGGGGCTAGTCTGACAAGACCAACGGTCAGCTAGTAGAGCTAGGTCCCGTAATTGCCACTATCAGATGAATCCGCTGAGAAGAATGGAATGGTCGGCATTACAATGAGACGCAGTGAACTGAGAGGGAGCAATGCCGCAATCAACCGGTGACGACAAGCGAACCATTAAGCAACGCGCCCTCGAGCGACGGAAGCGACTGTCACAGGGCCCCGTCCAGCGGACAGATACTGCTTTCCAGTCTCGTCAGGAGGTCCCGGAGGACCAAGAAGGCGGTAGCTCCGTGCCCTGGGCCCTCAAAGCTGCGGCCAGCTGGTCATGGCGGATCATCCTTGTTGCGCTTGCACTCGCGGTCATTGGCCGTGTTCTTACGTTCTTTAGCGTCATTCTCCTGGCGATCCTTATCGCGATCCTGCTCACGGTCCTCACGGAGCCAATCATGAGGTTCTGTAGGTCGAAGCTGCGTATGCCGAGAACATTGGCCGCAGTTGTTACTCTCATCTCGTTCCTTGTTATTGTTGGCACCCTCGTAGGCGGCGCAGGAGCATCGATCGCTTCGGGCTTCTCCGACCTGACCGACAAGGCCGCGGATGGCTTCAATGAACTGCTTGACTGGCTTGCCGAAAGCCCGCTCGGTCTCGACTCGACGGTGATCAACCAGTACGTCGATGAGATCCAGTCCCAGCTCTCCGAGAATGCCTCCGTTATCGCCGGCGGTGTCGTTAGCGCCACCGGATCGCTCGTCTCGTTCTTCACAGGCCTGATCCTTGCTCTCTTCACGATGTTCTTCTTCCTCAAAGACGGTCGCAAGATGTGGTTCTATGTCGTTCGTCTATTCCCTGCACGGGCACGCAATGACGTGAACGAGGCCGGTATTCGGGCCTGGTACACAATCGGTGCGTACACGAGAACCCAGATCCAGGTGGCCTTTATCGACGCCGTCGGTATTGCCGCCGTTGCCGCAATACTCGGTGTTCCGCTCTGGTTCCCCATCGGCGTTCTTGTCTTCGTCGGTTCGTTTATCCCGATCGTTGGTGCTTTTGTCACCGGTGCGATTGCTACACTCGTGGCCCTCGTCGATCAGGGCGTTGCGGATGCGATCCTTATGCTTCTCGGTGTTCTCCTGGTGCAGCAAATCGAAGGCAATGTCCTCCAGCCGTTCCTGCAGGGCAGCAAGCTTTCCCTCCACCCCGTCGTGGTCGTCGTCGCAGTCGCTGCCGGATCGTCCGTCGCAGGTATCTTCGGTGCTCTCTTTGCGGTGCCGATCGTTGCCGTCGTCAATGTCGTCATCAACTATCTTGTGGGCCGTGACATGTATCCCGAACTCAACTACGACCCGAACAGGCCGGGCGGACCGCCCGAAGCCCTCGACGAATATTTCGTTGCAAGCGACGCGAAGCTTGCGAAGAAGGCGCAGAAAGCTCAAGCCAGGAACCGGGAGCGAGTCGCTGCCGAAATGGGCAACGGCAATAACTCGGATGATTCGTCATCCCATGTCGGCGAGGAAACCGGCCCCGATCACGATGAGGTTGAACGCCAGAATGACGATGCTTAGGGGCGCCCCTTAAGCGGCTTAGCTAAGCCGCTTCGCCACCTCAAGAATCATCTACGTATCTCCGCCCGTGTTTGCCACGCGGGCGGAGACGTCTGTTGGGACTTGCGAGTTAATCGTGGTCGTGGGCCGCATTCCGGATCACGTGATAGGTGGGTTCCTCATAGGGGTGGCTTGCGTAAAGAGTTTCGAGGACGTGCTTTTGAATTTCGCGGGGGAAGCTGATTTCGACCCTGTTCTCGGGTACGTGCTCGAGCGCGCCAACAGAACCAATTGTCGGATTCGCAGAGTCGACCGGACGGAACTGGCCCATCCCACGAGACACGAACGCGCATTCCCGGTACTCGCCAACAACTCCGGCGCCAGTCTCAAACAGGTCTCTGAGAACCGACTTGGTGTCGTCAATCGGCACGTAGAAAACAAGAACATCCAACATGGAAACTTACCCTCCTTTTGCTCAGTGTGTCACGGACGGGGACTGCTGGGGAGGGAACCCCGCTGATTGTAGTCGGGCAGGATGCGTGACCACGTTATTCATACTTTCGAGGAAACTGAGTATTGTCCGGATACGAGAGTGCGGCGGCAACCGAAATGGTTACCGCCGCACTCAAGAAGTCAGATAGCTACCCGTTTTAGCGGAGTGCTTCGAGGCTGATGATCTTGACCGTCATGTCCTTGCCGTTGGGTGCCTGGTAGGTGCGTTCGTCGCCTACCGATGCTCCCATGATTGCTACGCCCAGGGGAGCGGCCTCTGGGAAGACATTGATGTCAAGGTCCGCAGCAGCCTGGCGGGAGCCGAGAAGGAACTTCTGTTCCTTACCGTTGATCTCGGCGGTTACCACAACACCGGGGCCAACCTTCGACGTGTCGACGTTGCCTTCGCCGACCTGGGCGTCGCGGAGGAGGATCGTCAGCTCAACGATCCGCCCCTCCATCTTTGACTGCTCCTCACGAGCGGCCTGATATCCGCCGTTCTCCCGGAGGTCCCCTTCCGAGCGTGCCGACTCGATCCGTTCCGCGACTTCCTCGCGACCGCGAGTCTCGAGGTCGCGAAGCTCCGCGGAGAGGCGATCAAAGCTTTCCTGCGACAGCCACGTGGTCTGCGTTTCAGCCATCTTGTCTCCTTGGTGCGATAAGAATATAAAAAATATGCCGCTCTCTGCGGCATGCCTAAAGGCACATGTTAGCAGGTGTAACCTGCAGACTCCTAGGGGACCCGGGAGCAGTATTCGATCGAGCCGGATGCTGCGCGCTCGGAGGTGGCCAGGGTAAGAGCCCGAGTTTCGGTATCCTTTTCCATTGTCCACGTCCATTCCTTGGCGCCGACTTCCGCGAAATCATCGTTGACTGCCGTTGCCGAGCATTCGAGTTCCACACCGGCTTCGCCGTGAACCGTGTACGTGATTAGAACCGCGGAGTTCGATTGAACTGTGTGTCCGGTGTTGTGTAACTCAATTGTGGGTCCGCGGCCAATGAACTGCATGGCGATGGCGACAGCGGCAATGACGACGGCAAAAGCAACGAGCAGGTAACCGATGATCTTGGCGGGACTGCGGTTAAGACCGTAGCGGTCTTTCATCTCATCAGGTAGGTCGGCCATCGTCACGGCTTACGCCTTTCGGGAAGTAATTAGTCTTGACATCGATTATCTCAGTACTATCGGACAAGAACATAATTCTTGGAGGGACTGAGGACCAGTGTCGTTTGAACCGAGGCTCATGGCCGTTCACGCCCACCCCGATGACGAATCGTCAAAGGGTGCCGCAACAATGGCCCATTACGCCACTCTTGGCAGGGTGCGTGTCGTGACCTGTACGGGTGGCGAGCGAGGCTCCATACTCAACCCCCGCCTTGTGGGCCGTGCCGATATCGAAGAGAACATGCACGAAGTGCGTGTCCAGGAAATGGCGAATGCTGCCGAAGCCCTTGGCGTCGAGCATCACTGGCTCGGCTTTATTGATTCGGGATTGCCCGAGGGTGACCCGCTTCCGCCGCTTCCCGAAGGTTCGTTTGCCACCGTTCCGATTGAGGAACCGATCGAGCGCCTTGTTGCCCAGATCCGGGAATTCCGCCCCCAGGTTCTTACCACGTACAACGAGCTCGGCGGATATCCGCACCCGGACCACATTCGTACACACGAGATCTCAATCGCTGCTGTCAAGGCCGCGGCCGATCCTGAGCAGTTCCCGGAAGCTGGGGAGCCCTGGACAGTGTCCAAGGTCTACTACGACGTGGGGTTCAACCCTGAGCGGTTCAAGACGTTGCACGAAACGCTTGAGAGTGCCGGAATTGAGTCGCCGTACCGGGGCTGGCTGGATCGCCGGGGCCGGGCCCCGATGAGACGAGTGGATGCTCGTATCGAGATCGCCAAATACTTCCCCCAGCGCGATAGGGCGCTCCTTGCTCACGCCACCCAGATTGATCCTGAGGGGATGTTCATGGCGGTGCCGCGCGACATTGAAGCTGAAGTGTGGCCCTGGGAAGAGTTCGAGCTCGCCCACTCTGAGGTGGGTATGCCAGACGGGATCGAAACCGATCTGTTTGCAAGGATCGAGGAGTAATGCGCATCGACAGGCTCATTGAGCCCGAACCAACCAGCCCGGCAGATATTCCTACCGAACCGTGGGAAGCAACCCCGGGAGTTGAAGGCTTCCTTCTCGGGTTCTTCTTCATCGGAACTTTCCTCGCGTTCCTCATGTGGGCAATGAACCGTTCCCTGCGCCGTATCAAGCACAATGCGCAGAACGAAGATCGATCGGCGGCTCGCAACACCGAGGATTCAGCGGTGAAGAATGCAGCGAATGGCAGTTCTGCTCCGGATGCGACCAAGGAGCAGGATTCTGACAGTGTCGCCTCGAGCCCGTCCGGGACTGGAAATGGCACTGAAAGCCCAACAGGTTAACTGCGCCGGACGGTAACGAAACTACGACTGGTAGAGGGTGGGGCGGAGCCGTTGAGCTCCGCCCCACCCTCTACTTGAACGAGCTTTAATCGAGTTGCAGATAAACCCGAGTCAGCTAGTTCTTGGCGCCTTTACCCTTCTTCTTTTTCGACTTCTTATCCTTCTTCGACTTTTTGGACTTCTTGTCTTTCTTGGACTTCTTGGACTTGTTGTCCTTGTCTTGATCCTTGGCGCCTTTGCCGACACCGGTGGATGCGGCAGCCATCGTGCGGACGTTACTGAGCGCCTCGTCTTCCTCGGATTCTTCCACCGTCGGTGCCCTATCGCCATCATCGACAGTGGCGAGCTCCGCGACCTTCTCCTTGGTCTTCAGGTAGTCGCCGTGATCATCTTCGGCATCCGCCACCTGTTCGGCAACGGCCTGCTCGAGCTCGTCAACGATGTCCGGGTCAACGGTTTCAAAGAGACGCCGCTTTTGAACATCGACGTGCCAGCGGGGCTTGGGCCACTGCGGATCAATGTCGATAAGGGCCTGCGTGAGAAGCTCCGTGACGGCGACGCGTGAGTACCATTTCTTGTCGGCCGGAACAACGTACCAGGGGGCGTAGTCGGTGGAGGTCAGGCGGAAAACGTCCTGGTAGGCCTCCTGATAGTCGTCCCACTCTGCGCGAGTATCAAGGTCGCCAGGATTGTGCTTCCACCTCTTGTCGGGACGTTCGATCCGCTCAAGTATCCGGCCAGCCTGCTCTTCCTTGGAGCACATGAGGGCAACCTTGATGATTGTTGTTCCAGAGTCGACAATTTTCTGCTCGAACCTGTTGATCTCGTCGTAACGCTTGCGCCACACTTCTTCCTCAACGAGCTCGTCGACACGAGCCACGAGAACATCCTCGTAGTGCGAACGGTCGAAGACACCGATTTTGCCGGGCTCGGGTAGTTCCCTTCGGACCCGCCACAGGTAATGGTGGGAGAGCTCTTCTTTGGTGGGTACTCCAAACGACGCCATGGCGACACCCTGCGGGTCAACCATGCCCATGACGTGGCGAACAATTCCGCCCTTCCCGGCGGTGTCGAGGCCCTGGATCACAAGAAGAACGGATTCTTTGGCGCCATGCTTGCCGGCCGCAAAGAGCCGCTCCTGGAGTTCGTTGAGCAGCTCCGCGCGCTCCTCCATGCGGTCCTTCCCATCATCCTTGTCGCCGTCGAACCCGGGCGTGCTTGACCGGTCAAGACCAGCAAGATCAAAGTTGGCACCCGCTCGCAGTGCCAGATGGGGTGCGGTTTCCCAAAGCTTCTTACTCATGTCATCCTCCGTGATGTGGGACATAATTAGGATTTTCCGAGTCTATCGGACGAGTAAGCGCAAGGGAGAGCTCGCGGCATGACAAGGAGCCACTGGCGTAGAGAACCGAGCAGTGTTCGGCGTTGAGACGTGGGGTGCTTGGTAGAGAAAAACCTGTCCCGCCGACAAGGAGCTAGCCGGCGGGACAGAGTATGTGGCAGCGCGTGCGCGCTGATTATTCGTTAGGAGACGGCGTATGCGAGGGCAATGGCAACAGCATGGCACGCGTAGGCAAGCACCGTGCACAGGTGGAAGAACTCGTGGAAACCAAAGTGGCGTGGCCACGGGTTCGGCCACTTGGTCGCATAGAAGACGGCACCGACCGTGTAGACGACACCGCCAGCAATGATAAGAAGAACGATTGCGGGGGTCCCTGCCTGCCAAATCTCCGGCAGGTACCAGATCGCCACCCAGCCCACGGCAATGTAGAGAAGCACGTAGAGCCAGCGGGGGAAGTCCACCCACGACATGTGCATGATCGAGCCAATGATGGCTCCACCCCACACGAGGCTCAGGCAGGTAACGAGGGAGCTCCCTTCGAGAAGCGAGATCGTAATCGGCGTATAGGTTCCGGCGATCAGAACAAAGATGTTGGCGTGGTCGATCTTCCGCAGGATCGCCAGGGCCTTTGGGGACCAGTTGCCCAGGTGATAGAGGGCGGAGAACCCGAACAGGACGAGTGAGGCAATGAGGAATACCACGGCACCGATAACTTCGGCGGCGGACTCCGCAAACACAATGAGGACAACGCAGAAGGCAACAGCAAGGGGTGTGGCAACGAGGTGAAGAACACCGCGGGCAGCCGGCTTACCGGACTGCTGGCGTAACTCCCGGTAGCTGGGCCGCTCCGAAGATGTCTCGGGCTCGTGAGGGGGTACGTGATCAACCGACGTCATAACCTAAGCCTAACCTCATGAAGGCACGGTAACCTATGAATAGTTTCCGAAGGGAGCCGGCACAGGTGTCAGTTAAGGACTCAATTAAAGACATTCTCTATTCTGTCTACGAACAGAGGGTGTCCCATTCGCTTGAACGGAACCGGCTGCCTCGCCACGTCGGCGTGATTCTTGACGGCAATCGCCGCTGGGCAAAAACCATTGGTGCGTCCGCTGCGCACGGCCACCGCAAGGGTGCCGACAAGATCAGCGAATTCCTCAGCTGGTGCGACGAGGCAGGGATCGAACTCGTCACCCTCTGGCTCCTGTCAACGGAAAACATGAAGCGAGATGCCAAAGAAATCGATGACCTTGTTGAGATCATCGTCTCCACCGTCGAGTCTCTCGCGCACGTCGGCCACTGGAGACTACACCACGTGGGTGACCTCAAGGTCCTGAGTGAGGAACACCAGGAGCGTCTCGTCACCGCAATCGAATCAACGACCGACAGCAATGGTGCCCTCGTCAATGTTGCGGTGGGGTATGGCGGGAGGAGTGAGATCACCGAAGCCGTCAGGGAATTCATCCTCACGAAAGCCGAGGAAGGCCTCGAACCTGAACAGATCGCTGCCGCCGTCTCCGATGAGGAGATCGAAGCACACCTCTACACCCGTGGACAGCCCGACCCCGACCTGGTCATCAGAACATCCGGCGAACAGCGTCTATCGGGCTTCATGCCCTGGCAAACCGTCCACTCCGAATATTACTTCTGCGAAGCCTACTGGCCGGATTTCCGCAGGACAGACTTCCTCCGTGCACTTCGCGACTACGAAGCACGCGACCGCAGACGCGGCAAGTAACCCCGTACGCGGCGGTGAATAGCACCATATACGGCGGTCAATAACCACCGACATGACGTGACCAGTAGCCCGTCGTATTAGCGGGGGGACTGCGCTCGCGGTCGTTAGCTCCGTGACCGGGCGCCGCGTTCCTGCCTGCCCGGCAGCTGATGACTCGTCACTCAGGCTATGAGTAACTCTGTACCGGCGCCGCTCTAATAGCTTTCCCCGCCGGGCAGAGATGAACCGAGGCGGGGAAAGGCTGAGAAGGTAGACCGGAGCTATCCGGGAGGGCCCTAGACGTCGACGATCGAGTAGGACGAGACGAAGTCGAGAAGCTCGTCCCGCGTTGGTGCGACAGCTCCGCGGCGGCTGACAGCGATAGCGCCACCGGCGTTCGCATAGCCCGCAATTGTCTTGAGCTGGCGTTCTGACAGCAACCGCCTGGATTCGGCTGAGCCCGCTCCGAGCATGCTGGTCCGACCCAGAGCATCGATAAGGGCCGACATGAAAGCATCGCCTGCCCCAACCTTGTCCACGGCCTTAACCCTCGAGGCAGAAGATCTGATCCGGAGGTTCTCGGTAGCGAGAATGGCTCCATCCTTACCGCCGGTGATGGCAACAAGCTGGGGGCCCATATTCAGCCATTTTGTGATCACCGCCTGCTCGGAGAGTCCCGGATACAGGCCGGTAATGTCAGCCCGGGAAGCCTTGACAACGTCGGACAGTCCAATGAACTCTTCGGTACGCGTAAGAACCTCGTCGTGGGGGCCCATGGATTCGCGGTAGTTCGGGTCATACGAGATCGTGGAGACCGCCGACAGCGCGTTGATCCAAGCCTTGATGGCTTCGGGCGCAAGATGAACTGCGAGCGAGCCGGTGTGGAGGATGTTGGGTGAGACCTTGACGAGCTCCGCTGCTTCCTCCGTGCCGCCCTGGGGCGGCGTGGGCGGGGTGAAGTGCAGATCGAATTCGTAGGTGGGGGAGCCATCCTCCGCGATCGTGGGGTAGGCAACGGATGTTGGGTTTGTGCTTCTGCTTCCGGGCCACAGTTTCGTCTTTGATGCTGCGAGAGTGGATGCAAGCAATTCGGCGCGGTCGCCGCTACCGAGATCGGTTGCCAGATAGGCCCTTCGGCCAAGCATGCCGAGCCCGCGGGCCACGTTGTACGGTGCACCGCCGGGGAGTTCAACAACCCCTTCCTCAGTTGTGAAAACGTCGACGAGAGATTCGCCAACAACCAAGCACGTCATTCCTCATCTTCCTCTGCTGAGTCAGCCGGGACGCTCTTACCAACCTGAGCGGCCTGAAGGCGCGCCCGCGCCCCATCAAGCCACTGCTGGCAGCGTCTGGCGAGGGCCTCGCCCCGCTCCCAGGCCGTAATCGATTCCTCGAGCGAACCGGTTCCCTGTTCGAGCCGCGTCACGATCTCAATGAGCTGCTGGCGAGCATCCTCATAGCTCAGTCCAGCAACGTCCTCATTAGACTTCTTCTCGGTCATCACCGCTCCTTTTCGCTATGACTTCGAGACCGAGACGACCCGAGGCCAACAGAGCCTCGAGCCGGTCGCCCGTCTCAACACTTTCGGTATCGCGCACCACCGCGTCCGGGGTGCGCAGGACCGCATATCCGCGGTCGAGAATGGACTGTGGTGACAGAGACCGAAGGTGCCTGCGTAGCGCGTCGAGCGCCGTGGCGGCATCGGTAATCTTCCTATCCATGAGTTCCGTCAGCCGTTCGGCGGCACGGTTGAGCTCATCTTCCCGCGTCTCAATGATTGATTGCGGATTCGCAAGAACCGGGCGGGTCATGATTGATTCCAGTTCGGACTGCGCAGTGGACAGTTGCCTATCGATTGCCATGCGGCCGCGACGCAGACCTTCCTGGAGGATCTTCCGTTCCTCCGCAACGTCGGGAACGATCCTTTTCGCGGCATCCGTCGGGGTGGATGCTCGATAGTCTGCAGCATCGTCAACGATGGGACGGTCACCCTCGTGACCGATTGCCGTGACAACGGGAGTGCGGGCAGCGACAACGGCGCGCACCAGCCCCTCATCGGAGAACGGCATGAGGTCCTCAACGGACCCGCCGCCGCGGGCAATGACAATAACGTCAACGCCTTCCATAGCATCGAGCTCAGTCAGTGCTTCCCTGACCTGCCCAGGGCTCGATGGGCCCTGGACCTTTACCTCGCGGATCTCAAAGTCGACTTCGGGCCACCGTGCCTGAGCGTTGACGATGACGTCGTCCTTCGCCTTTGCGTTTGACCCACAAATAAGCCCGATACGCCTGGGCAGGAACGGGAGCGGAAGCTTCTTGTCGGAGAGAACAGACCCTCGCTCGCCAGCTTCTTCCGGAGCGCTTCGAGCCTCGCAAGGAGATCACCGACCCCGGCGAACCGGATCTCTGCGACCTGCAGGGACAGGGAGCCGTTGCCAACCCAGTAGTCGGGCTTCACCCGCAAAACAACCCGGGAGCCTTCCGCGAACTCGTCGGGAACAACGTTCGTCCACGCCTTGCAGTTAACAGAGACCTGCTCTTCAAGGTCACGGAGCGTAAAGAACTGCACGCGGGACGATCCACGTGGCGTGTACTGGAGGACTTCGCCCTCCACCCACATGGCAGACATCCGGGCAACGTACTCGGAAATTTTGGCTGAGAGCAGGGCAAGAGGCCACGGCCGGTCTGCAGTGGTTTCGGCAGCCAGCTGCGGCAAGTCAGATGGAATGACAACCTGCGAGCTCATAACTAGTAGTTTCCCATGTCAAACAGGGAGATATTCAAATTTGGTCCCAGGCCACGTAACCAAAAGACGACAAAGTCGGACAGGAGTGAAAAGAGAAATTCTGGAATAACACTGATTAATGTGCGGATTCGGACAATTGAGCGGATTTCGGACCATGGCGAAGATCATGGCCGAAGGTCACATGCTCGCGTACCCTGGATGGGTGAGCACCTCCACTAATCCAACGTCGCTTGCCGGGATCTCCGCATTCCCCGGCGATGTTCCCTCGACGCCCAATGCGGAGGGCAAGAAGGTTCTGCTTGCTGCCCCACGTGGATATTGCGCCGGTGTTGACAGAGCGGTTGACGCTGTCGAGAAGGCACTCGAGCTGTACGGGGCCCCGGTCTATGTGCGCAAGGAGATCGTCCACAACAAGTTTGTTGTCGAAACTCTGAGCAAGCGCGGTGCGATCTTCGTAACGGAAACCGATGAGGTGCCCGAAGGTGCGCGCGTCGTCTTCTCGGCCCACGGTGTCTCGCCAGCCGTACACGCCGAAGCGGCCGTGCGTCAGCTCGACACGATCGATGCCACGTGCCCGCTGGTCACCAAGGTTCACAAGGAAGCGGTCCGTTTTGCGAACTCCGACTATGACATTCTCCTGATCGGCCACGACGGCCACGAAGAAGTTGAAGGTACGCAGGGAGAGGCTCCCGACCACATCCAGGTTGTCAACGGGCCGGAAGATGTCGACGCTGTTGAGGTGAGAGATCCAGACAGGGTGATCTGGCTGTCCCAGACCACATTGTCTGTCGACGAGACGATGGAGACGGTGAACCTGCTTCGCAAGAAATTCCCGAACCTCCAGGACCCGCCGTCGGATGACATTTGCTACGCAACCCAGAACCGGCAGGGAGCCGTCAAGGAACTCAGCCCCAATGCCGATGTTGTCATCGTCGTTGGCTCCGCCAACTCCTCAAACTCCGTTCGTCTCGTCGAGGTAGCCCTCGAAGCCGGAGCCGGTGCCGCCTACCGCGTCGACAAGGCCGAGCAGGTTGACCTCGCCTGGCTGGAAGGCGCCTCCAACGTTGGCCTCACGTCGGGTGCTTCAGTTCCCGAGATCCTCGTCCGCGAGGTTCTCGAACTGCTCGCTGAGAATGGCTTCACCGATGTTGAGACTTTCAAGACCGCAACCGAGGACGTCTTCTTCACGTTGCCGAAGAACCTGCGTGCCGATCTCAAGGCCGCGGGCTACGAAGTGGACCGGCCCAAGAAGCCGCGTCCCGCCCGCCGCAAATAGCGACCCTGCCCGGGGTCAGTACCCGAGCACGTCATCGGGCACGGGTCCAGTGTTTTGCCAAGGCGCTGGTGAACCACGCACAGATCGTAGATCGACGCGGGGCTCGGTGCTGTGCTGAGCACATGATTGAGCGCCTTCTAGCCTCTGCATTCAAAGGTTGAGGGCTCGATACTTTGCACTGGCTCAGGCACCCGCACGGTGGTCGAACGGCTCGTGCCGATCATCACCGAGGTCATCGTCACCAAGGAGTTCACTGCGGGTGATTAACCTGATCTGATCGGAGTCCTTATCGAGCTGCGAAACCTCGAGATGGTCGGAGGGGAGCGACTCGAAGTTCCGTGCCGTGACCAGAAGCCTACTCTCAAGTGTGCCGATAGACCGGTTGTAGGCGGTGACCGTTCGGGAAAGGTTTGTGCCGAGCGTACTCAGGTGCTTGCTCAGGTCACCGAGCCGGTTCACGAGGTCCTTCCCGAGAGCGAGAACCTCGGAAGCTTCCTCGGTCACCCGAGATGATGACCAGGTGGCGGCGACAGAACGTAGCAGTGCCAGGAGCGACGAGGGTGAGGTGAGTGCAATGCCAAGACGTGCCGCCTCATCCAAAAGATTCGGATTCGCATGAACCGCTTCCGATAGTAGCGACTCGGTAGGCATAAACATGATCGTAATCTTTGGGGAATGCTCAAACTGGCTGGGGTAGTCCCGCTTGGAAAGAGCAAGAACGTGGGCACGAACCGCCTTCGCATGATCCTGGAGTAGTCGTTTGCGTTCCTCGCGTTCCGCAGGATCATCGTCGGAAAGCTCCGCTGCCCTGAGGTAAGCGCTAAGGGGTACCTTCGCGTCGACCGCAATCGTGCCATCGCCCGGGAGATAGATCAGCATGTCGGGACGCCGGCGGGTGCCGTTAGATTCGATAGAGGCCTGTGTATCAAAGTGGACGTGCGGGAGCATCCCGGCTGAGGAGACGATCCGCTCGAGCTCGGCCTCACCCCACACGCCGCGTGCGCTCGTCGATGTCAGAGCGCTCCGGAGTGATGAGGTGACGTTGAGCAGATCTTTGGAGGCCTCGCTGGTTGTGCTGAGTTGCTGGCCAAGCCTACTTGCAGCAGCAACCTGAGCTTTCTCAAGTTGCCCCACCTTGGTTGACATGTCGGCCAGCCGTGCAGAGATAGGGGAGAAGGCCTGGAGAAGGTTCTGGTCGCGGCCCGCCCTGTCAATCAGGCCGTTGTTCTCCTCCTCGAGCCGCTCGGCACGTGCGGTGAGCTGGGCAATCGTCACCCGATCATCGGCTGAACGCGAGGATGTACGGGCAGCGCCAATAAGGTAGCCAAGCCCAACCCCGAGCGCGAGAACGACGAGGATCAGAACAAGTAGAAGGGGAACCGAGATCTCCATGCACCCAACTGTGCCAAAGCCACCGGGCAGAACCGCGAGCAAAACTCCGAAAGGAGCGCGCCGTTAGTGCGGTGGTGCAGAGTAAATTCGCTGGGTTGTATGGCGTCAAGGTGGGTACGCTGGCAGGCGGGAAGGAAGAAGCATGTCGTACAGCAATACCCATCAGGACCCGAGGGACGTCCCCTCGTTTGGTCAGGAAGACCGGCCCGTTACGCTTGCTGCGCCGGTTTCCGAGTTCGATTCAATCCATGTTGCGACCTCGCCTCCGATCTTTGGCATGACGCTGATCCTGCGGATCGTCATTGCTGGCATGGCGGGGTGGTCTGCCTACGCGATGGTGCACAATGCCTACAACCGTGGGGGAGGCTCGTGGGAATCCGCGTTTGATCAGGCCATCTACTTCACCACATTCTCGGTGGTGATCGTTGCCCTTGCCTACGGGCTGTCGGTTCTAAGGGTTATCTTGCCGGGCTCCTTGAGAAGAAAGACCGAGGGCAACTACGGGTGGTTCCGGGGCCTCGCGGTTCTCATGTCCGTCATGACCGGCATCATCTTCGCGGCCCTACTTGATGGCACCTACCCGGATCTTCGAGGGCTCTTTGCGCATCTCCTTGTTCCCATCCTGGTCGCCATCGACTGGGTGTTTCTGGGCCGGAACCAAGAGAAACTTCATCCGGCCACTCCGTTCCTGTGGGCCGCGCTTATCCTTCCCTACCTCGCTGTCTACTGGTGGGATGCTGAACGCGAAGGTGGCGGTGGCCCCATGTACAACTTCCTCAAACCCGCCAGCTCCGATTTCCTCCAGACGGTCCTCATGCTCCTTGCCGGTTTCCTTATCGCAGGCTACGTTCTCTGGGGAATAGGTCGCCTCAAAGCACTGATGACCGGCACGAGCACAACGATCCCGTACAGCCACGTTGCCTCCTACCAGGTTGTCCCGAACAGTCAGGCGGCACTCAACTACCACCGGTACGATCCGAATGCAGACCCTCGATTCGGTGTTCACGAGCAAACTGCGCAGGGGAGCCCAGGTCAGCGCCACCCGGGTCAGGAACACACTGCGAACGACCATCCCCCGCAAGGTACCCAGCACTATCCACATGACAGGTCTTAGACAAACACCGGTCGTAGCTCGGAGCAAGTAACGGGCTGGGTCGCCGGAAGGTCCTGCTTTGGCTACGACTGTGGGATGTGTGACGGGACCGCTACGGTGAGGAAGCGTCTCATCTACTAGAATGGTCAACCGTGGCACTAACAATTGGAATCGCCGGTCTCCCTAATGTCGGCAAGTCGACCCTGTTCAACGCGCTGACTCGCGCGACCGTTCTCGCGGCGAACTACCCGTTCGCGACGATCGAGCCCAACGTGGGAGTCGTTCCGCTCCCGGACCCGCGACTCAATGTTCTTTCCGAGATCTTCAATGCTCGTAAGATCATTCCTGCCACCGTCTCCTTCGTTGACATTGCCGGCATCGTCCGCGGAGCATCCGAAGGTGAAGGACTCGGCAACCAGTTCCTCGCAAACATTCGCGAAGCGGATGCTATCTGCCAGGTGACCCGCGCCTTCTCCGACCCCGATGTCACTCACGTCGATGGCAAGGTCGATCCGGCCTCCGACATCGAGACCATCACGACCGAGCTCCTGCTTGCGGACATGCAGACGCTGGAGAAGCAGATCCCTCGCCTCGACAAAGAAGTTAAGGGCAAGAAGACCCCGAAGGAACACCTGGACACCGCCCAGGAGGCCCTCAAGGTTCTTGAAGAGGGCAAGACCATCAACTCGGTTATGGACCGTTTTGATCCCGAAATTATCAAAAGCTTCCAGCTCATGACAGCCAAGCCCTTCATTTACGTCTTCAACACCGACGATGAAGGTCTGGCTGATGAGAAGATGCAGAAGGATCTCAGCGATCTGGTTGCCCCCGCCGAAGCGATCTTCCTCGATGCGAAGTTCGAGTCCGAGCTTGTTGAACTTTCCGAAGAGGAAGCAGCAGAAATGCTCGAAGAAACCGGCCAGGAAGAAGCCGGTCTCGACAAGCTGGCCCGCGTCGGCTTCGAAACCCTTGGCCTTCAGACCTACCTGACGGCAGGCGAGAAAGAGACCAGGGCCTGGACGATCAAGAAGGGCTGGACCGCTCCCCAGGCCGCAGGCGTTATCCACACCGACTTCGAACGAGGCTTCATCAAGGCCGAAATCGTGTCCTACGACGATCTCGTCGAGCTCGGATCCATGCAGGAAGCCAAGGCCGCAGGTAAGGTCCGCATGGAGGGCAAGGAATACGTTATGCAAGACGGCGACGTGGTGGAATTCCGCTTCAATAATTAGTTGACTAGGGATTTCAGATGCCTATCGTTGTCTCGTGGACCATCTGAACTTCGTCGAGTCGACGCTGCCGCTGGACGGGAATCGGCCTCGTTCCCAGTATCTCGACCTCGTCGTGAACGGCTCATCCCTGCGCGCTTCGATCGGTGAAGATTTGCTGGGGTGGACTTCCACTCCGTTGCGGTCTGGATGGGATCTGGAAGCCGGGATTGGCTGGATAGCGTCCTTGTCCCTAGGGCTACAGGACAGTCTTCCTGGTGGCCGGGTGGAGCTGTACGTGTGTCGCGAGTGCGGCGACCTGGGCTGTGGGGCGCTGACGGTCAACATCGAACGATCCGGGTCAGTGGTGCGATGGAGCGAGTTCGGATGGGATGACAGCCTCAGTGATGAGCCGTACGACGCCATCGGGGACCCCTTGGAATTCACCTTCCAAGCGGCGTCCTATGACGAGACACTCCGCGCCGTGGGGGAGCGGCTGCTCGCGAGGCAACGTCCGCCAGCTCCGACCGGGCCTCAGTGGCGGCGTGACCCAGGCTTCGTTGCGATCGATCTGTGACGCCTATTCCCAACGCAATGAGGTCGAATGGAGATTCAATTTGTAGAAGAGCTGGTCAGAGCTGTTGGGCGCGAGCTGGTCGGGCGGCATGGGGGAGTGTTCGCGTCAACAACTGGCCTCGCGCTTGGGTTGGGGCATGACGCCGGACTCCGGGGTGCGGAAGATCTGCCCTGTCGCGGGGAGACCCTCGACCGTCTCTGCGACAGGTTTCTTCGGAGCCCAGTGGGGATCGGGATCCGGCTCGATCGTGAGCGGGGACCACCGGAACGGCAGGCCGGCGGCCATGGCCGCTTGGGGCCGGTCCATCAGCTGGAAGTGGAGATGGGGTTCGCTGGTATTCCCGGTGTTCCCGACCGCTCCCAGGACATCGCCGGCCCGGACTTTCTGCCCGACGCACACGGCTGCAGATCCGTGCTTGAGGTGGGCGTACATGCTGAACGTGCCGTCGCTATGGTCGAGGATCACGTGATTGCCGATGATGGAGCGGTGCCCGGCCAACTCTCGACCGAAGGCCTCGAGCGACATCATGTAGATCAGGCCGGGCCAGGTGTTCCGGGCGCGATGGTCACGCTTGCCGTCATGGGCAGCGATCACGGTGCCGGAGCCCGCTGCCAGGACAGGCTCCCCGAAGCTTGGGAACTCCTGGGGCTCGGCCTGTCTCCATTGCCAGCCGGGGGCGCTTTCGCGGGGAGAGTCTGATGCCTGCAGGATGTCGACTGCGAATGCCTGACCGAGCGTGCGAACGCCGTGGCTGGGGACCTTCGTCGCCGGGCTGTTGATGGCGACCCAGCGGCCCGTCACGGGAGCATGCATGGTCTGGGGAGACTCGTCGTCTGCACGTGGAGAAGGGACTGCGATCGCCAGGCCCAGCGGCGCGAACACGAGCCACACGGGGACCTCGATGACGAAGCTCAGCGCCACGAGCAGGACGAAGGCTCGAAGGAGCCAGGGGGAAGCCGCCTTGAGCATGCGCATCATCGGCGCGCCCCCAGAAGGGTGGTGAGCAGGGGGACGACTCGTTCGGCCGGCACCGTGTGTCTGCCCCCGGAGCCCGGCCTCAACCACCCGGCCGAGGTGAGGGCGCGAAGGTGGTGATACACCTGCCCGGTCGACCCCATGGACTCCAGTTCTGCAAGTTCGCGTGCGGTGCTGTTCTCCCCGGTGAGCACCTCTTTGAGGATGCGCAGGCGGATGGGGTGCGCCAGTGCGTCCAGCACAGCAGTGACCGTGTCCCACTCGTCGGAAAGGAGCTCGTCGGCGTGCGCTCCGATCTGCCAGGAGACGGGGCCGCTGCCCGGAAGCTCGACGGAGCCCACGAGCATGACGGTGCCGCCCTCGCTGTCATCCTCGTACTGCTTCAGGCCGCGAAGGGCCCAGAGGTGATCTTGTGTGCTTGGTGAACTGCCTTGCGCGCCGTTCGTATTTCCAGTGTCACCAGCGGCGGGGGTGGCGTGTGCCTCGACCGCGACCATCCGCTTCTCGAGTGCAGCTACTCGACTGGCCAGTGAGTCAGGTGCGTCCGGTGTCGTCATGGATACATAGTTCCAGAATTACGGAATACTGTAAAATCGCACTACGGACCTGCCGCGGGGGCGAGTAGGCGACCTCTGGGTGACGGATTTCGGTGGAGTCCGCTTCAACGTGCGAAGGTCCCTCTGCGCCCCAGGGCGGGCATGAAGGGCGAGGACGTTCTCGTAGGCAGTGCTTGACCGGGATTTCGCTCCCGCGCATTGCTGGCCTGGGTCATGGCGGTGATCCACAGGGGGTCTGTCGGGTCGGCCTTGCGGGCGGCGGGGAAACTCGTGAAGAGCTGCGAACCGCGATCATCACCTGGATCGAGCGGACCTACCGACGCCGCCGGCGGGCCTTCCTGGGTCGGTTGGCCCATCGATTGCGAGCCCCTCATGAACCCGAGCCTCAACCTAGTGGCCTAGACCCAGCTGCGCTTGCCCGTTCATTGGTCCCGTCGCGCCGATGTGCACCCAGATGGTTCTATCCATCGGAACGCGGTGGAGTTCCGCTTCAACGTCTAGTCGCGTTTCGAATTGACTTCCAGTGAGGCTGATTCGATGAGCGGGTTGGGTGCGGTGCTTCGGTGCCGGATCCAGCCCGCTTTTTTGCTAGTTTGGGGTGATGGCCACTCTTTCGTTCGCTGAACAAACGGCATGGTTGCATTCGATGCGACCCAAAACCGCGTGCATCGAGTTCGTCTTCAATGATGGAGACAAGGAGCACCCGTTACTTGAACTACTGCCGCACCTCGATTCGGTTAGAACGATCGGTGTGGGGCCTGGAAACGGCTACTATGGGAGGGCTCGTCCGACCGTGGTCAAACGCAGCTACGACTACAATCGTGACATAATTCTCGCGATCGAAAGGCTTGGTTGTTTCTTCCCAGAAACTGCGAGCAAAAAGCAGTGGACGGAGCTGGGAGATGTCGATGTTATTTTCCTCGATAGGCGCGGCAAGATGCTCGGGGCGACTGTGACCCACGAGCGCATGATCATCACGCCAGAGCACGAAGAACGTTCGATTCGTTAGCGATGCGGTTGGTATCTGCGGCGACGTGGTGGACTTCAAGTTCAACGTCTAGGTCCGTGGCAAGTCGGTAGCACGTTTTTCGATTCGACGCTTTGGGGCACTACTGGGGTTCCCGGTAGTCTTCTTAGGTTGAGCGGTTCAGTTTTCCTAACCTAAAACTCGTTTGAGCGTGCTATCCGCTGGTGTGCCTCCGATGCTGCTGCTCATAAGGGGCGGGCGCTTCATGAATACAAGGCGTAGGTCGCGCCTGAGGTCAGGTCGAGGAGGATGCCGTGGCTGACTGAGGCGTAGTCCGAGTTTCCGCACCCCTGGCCTCTGGTGTACGCGCTAGCCCCGCTCGGGGTAGCTCACGAGGAGATCGTTGCCGATGACTGCGCCGTCGTTGAGCGTTGCCTCGCTCACCTTCGCCCCGGCTGCCCCCAAGCCCATGATGTGGCCAACCTCGTCACCGTGGGCGATGAGATGGTCGGCGATGATACGCCGGTGGCAACGCCACCACACCGCCTCGGAGCACATGATCGCGGTGGGGGTTTCGGCGGCGTTCACCCGTAGCTGCGAGAGCGCGTCCGAGAACTCCTCGCCCAGCGCATGGTCGGCGTAATTGTGGAAACTGCGGTTACGCCAGTTGCCGTTAACTTCAAACGGCACCGAGTGGGACACGTTGCGCCGCCCGGTGAGGCCCTCGCTTCTGCTGTAAGTGATGCCACATGTAGGAAGGTGTTCGGCAAGGTGGTCGCTGTTGAACCACGGGTACTTCCTGGACCCGGGCAGCTTGCGCACATCCACGATGGATGCCACACCGGCAGCCTTCATCATTTCAGCGAAGTCCTCGAACTCGAGGTTGGAGTGGCCCACGGTGAAAATGCGCATGTCGCCAATGCTACGCGCCAAGCGGGTACACCCGCATCGGCGTCCGGGTATCGTGCATCGGCAGGTGGTCGGACCGGTAGAACGGGGGGTGCCGAGTCCCTAATAAGCGATCACATGCTGCCAACCGACCCTGGTGGCAACACCCCCCGGATCATTAAATAGACAGGGGCAAGACACCATGCCAGGGCGGCTGACCGACAGTCCCAATCAACACCCGCCAATCAGAACCTGTCAACAAGGTAACGGGGGAAGGCGCCGAGCTACGCCGAACTAGACGAGAGCACGAAACAGAGGATTAGGACCCCGGGTACATCAGGTGAGGCTGTTGACCCGGTCCACGGCAAGTACAGCTGGTATTCCATTGAGGTAGCCCACCCCGATGAAACCGGTGCCATTGCACTTGTCTACTTCCACCGGGATGCTGAAGATCGGCTCAACACAGAGCTACTTGTCCTGCTCGCCATCGCGGTAGCGGTACTCATCGCCGTTGGTGTTGTCGCCTACTGGGCATCCGGCCGCATCCTTGGGCACACGACCCGGTTCGCCGAAGAAGCAAACAAAGCCCTGCATTCACCGAACCTACGGCTACCTGAAGAAGGAACGGAAGAGTACGAGGCGCTCGCGAAGAGCGCCAACAAGCTCCTCGACAAAGCCGATGAGAAACTCGACGACGAGAAACGCTTCAACGAAGACATCACGTTCGCTCTCCGCACACCCCTTGCCATGATCCAAGGTGGGCTCGAGGGACCAGGACAGACCGGTGAGTGGTCCAAGGGCGATAGTGGGAAGCTCCTTGGCGAAATCCAGCATCTGCGCGACATGGTCGACAACCTTGCGGTGATTGCCCGGGTGAGCCGGGGTGACTACATCGGGCAGGGTGTGGCAATGGACTCCACCATGATCGCCCACGATGCTGTCATCGACTGGCGCGAACGCATGGAAGAACGCGAGCTTCCCGTCGTCATCGAACTTGACGCTTCACCCAAAGACGCCCATGTCGTGGTTGACCAGGCACGCCTGCGACAAGCCGTTGATGAAATCATTGAAAATGCTGTTGATGCTGTGCTGCATGCCCCGGACGAGCCGGCGGAAAACAACGTCATCACAGTACGGACCGCCTTCCACAGCGATGGTCATGAACGACGGGTGGCACTCGAGGTCATCGACCGCGGCCGGGGAATCCCCGAAGAAGACTTCTCTGTCGTACAAAAAAGATTTGGGAGGACTTCCAACGACCCCCACCCCTCAGGAGGACTGGGACTGGCAGTCGCAAAGAACATCGTTGCTGCCATGCGAGGCCAGATCGAAATCCGTAACAATCAGCCAGGGCCGGGCGTAACAGTCGCCATCAGCCTTCCCTACGTAGAAGACCCGAACGAAGAAGTGGGAAGCGAGTAGATGCCGTGCATACCTGATCTATATGGTTCATGACAATGACATACCAGTATGACGTTCTGAAGCCGTTGCCATGCCGAGTTCTTATGTTGGGTGGAGCCCAGTGCGATATGTAGTCGTCAGATGACGCACGAGTAGAGAAGACTCTTGTGAGCAACTAGTACAAGTTGTGCAATGGTGGCATGACTTCCGTGACCCTCTCCCAGTTTCGTAACCGCCAAAGCGACTATATTGCAGCGGCCCAGCGTGAACCCATTGAGATTACTTCTCGTGGTGCGGGTCGTCGCGCCGTGGTGGTCTCTCCCGACTTTTATGATCGTGCTGTGCGGGCACTTGAGGACCAGGCAGATATAGAGGCTGCTGCGCAAGCGCGGCGCGAAGAGGGTCGGATCTCGCACGAAGAACTTCTTCGGAGCCTTGACGACTGACATTTAACAATGCCGTACGAGATTATCTACGCTCCGTCGGCCGCTAAGACGATTCGTAAACTGGACCGGAATGTTGCCAGGCGGTTGCTGGTGGCCATCGGAAAGCTCGCTGAGGAACCGCGGCCTCCTGGATGTATTCAACTCAAGGGTGGCAACGGTGAACTGTGAATGCGCGTGGGGGACTACCGAGTGATCTACGTGCTGAACGATGGAGAGTTGGTGGTGCTAGTTCTTCGAGTTGGACACCGTCGCGAAGTCTACCGCTAGAGGAGATGCGCGAGGTTGTGTTGCTAGGCGGCACGGCCATAACAATGCGCTCTGTCGAGCATTGCGTTCGGGGTTTTATTGCGCCCAGTTGATCGAGGTGGATTATTCAGGTGAGCCTTGTTTGGAAACGTTGCACAATTTTGTCTGGTCCCTGAGGTCTCGTGACCGGCTGGAACTATTGAACTGCTTCACTGCGGATCCTAGGGGCTCGCTGGAGACTGCGAGCCCCGTGCTGGGAAACGTGTCGAGTGCCGATACTTCTCATGTGTGGCGATTGAGGGCTCGTCGTCACAATGGCGGTATACGACTTGGCATGCTCGAGTGCATGAGTATGACAACCATCAAAGTCTCAACGGAGCTGAGGGATCGCATCAATCGTGATGCTAAAGAGCGGGGTCTGACTGCCGCAAGCCTTATTGAGAAGCTGCTTGATGCATATGAACGGAATTGCCGCATGGAAGCATTTGGGCAAGCGTTTAAAGGTGCCGACGCTGAGTACTGGGATGAGTTTTCGGCATGGGACATTGCCTTAGAGCTTGCGGCAGATGAAAACTGAACTTCGCCAAGGCACGGTTGCCTGGGTGGATCTCGATCCGGGTCGGGGAGAGAGCAACCTGGTCGCCGGCCCGTCCTCGTGGTTGCGAGCGAGCTCTATGTGAAGCAGACAGACACCCTTGCCGTCACTCTTCCGTGCACGACGCGTGACCGAGGGTGGCCGAACCACGTGAAGCTCGCTGGGAAGGATCTGAAACTGCCCAGCGATATGTATGCCATGACGGAGCAGCCGCGGACCATTGCTCGGGAACGACTGACAGGTGTTGCCGTGATGATCGATGTCGCGGTGATGCGAGAGGTTGACATGTGGCTACGTGACTTCACTGCGTTGCCACAGTTCTCACGGTAAGAAATGTGGAGGCGGTTCGATAAAGCCTGAACTGCTTGCTGATTGTGCTGGATTGCCAGTTAAGAAGATGGCGCCTACCTGGTGTTTGACCGCCAGGTAGGCGCCAGTATTGCTAGCGGCCGAAACTAGAGAGCTCTCGTGTTTTCTTGGTCGGCTGCCTTGAGTGAGGCGTACGTGCCCTGGTATGCCTCGCAACCATCGGCGGGAACCGTGTAATTGTTGGTGACCGTGCGAAGCTCCGCAAAGAAGGCGTCTTTGTCGGAGGGGCTCTCGGCGCCTGCAATGGCTTCGGTTAGTTCACGGACCCGTGTGAGCTCGGGGTGGTTCGCGCCGTGAACGCGCTCAATAAGTGGTGCAAGCTTGGTTGCTTCGTCAAGGGCAGGCATTTCTATCTCCATTATCGTTGGGGCTGTTAAACACTCTGAGAATATGAGCTCCTCCCATAGGAGTCATTGACCTGCATCAAGTCCGTAAGCGCGGAGACAGCTCGATCTGCGTGAGGCGCTATAGAGCTCTTTGGCTGGGAGGTTGTGACCTGGGTGTGCATGGCCTGGGGTGGTTGTGGAGCGGTTCCCAGCATCTCGATCTTTTGTTGATATTCCATGGATCTTGAGGGGGTGTCAAATAGATTGTGTACGGGTCACCGATGAAAGGACATGATGGTGACTGTGACTGATACGCAACCAAACCCGAGACGGGCTGAAGAGATCGTTGATCGGCTCAAGGTATCTGGAGCTCTGGACGAGCTGTTCGCGAAGATTGATTCTGGTGAGGTTGAGCTGACCGGTGATGGTGGACTCGTGCCTGCCCTGATCAAGGAAACTCTCGAGCGTGGCCTGCAGGCTGAGATGACTTCGCATCTGGGTTATGCCGCGGGCGATCGTGAAGCGAAGACCACGACAAACGTACGCAATGGTTCGTACCCGAAGACGGTAGCCTCAGATGTCGGCGACCTTGAGATCATGGTGCCCCGCGACCGGGATGGGTTGTTCACACCGCGGCTGGTGCCCAAAGGCAACCGGCGGCTGGGCGGGCTTGATGACATGATCATCAGTTTGTATGCGGGCGGGATGACGGGTCGATGCCCTTTCCCTGCATGAGGCGCGCCCCGTCGACGATCTCTGCCCCGCGGCGGAGGATCTTCTTCGGGTCACAGCCTCGAAGCACGCACGTCCCGCCATAGGACAGGCTGTCGACGATGGCGACTCGCCATCCCTCCTTCGCGCATGCAGTTGCTGCAGTGGATCCGGCAGTGCCGGTGCCGATGACGATGAGGTGGGAGTCCGTCACTGTGCACTCCTCTCGGATGTGCTAGTCGTCGGGTTAAGGCGGAGCCGGGTCGGAGGTGCCGTTGACGACGTGTGCTGCGGGTTCGGCTCGGCCGATGCACCTCGCATGATGGTGTGATCCAGACTATATACGGTGCTATTCTTCAGGTTCACCGGAGGATCGGAAGCTTTCAGCTTCGCTGTCCGTGACGAGCCTGGCCGCGCAGGCAGGAAGGTCATCAAATGAACGAACATCACAGAATCTCCTACATCGAGCTCGGCGTCACCGATCTAGCAAAAACCCGCAACTTCTACGAAACGGCGTTCGGATGGGAGTTCAACGAGTACGGCCCCTCGTACTGCGGGATCAGGTCGTCCGATGGGGACGGGGAGATCGGTGGACTGGACGCTGGTTCGGCTCCGAGAGACGGAGGGCCGCTCATCCTCATTTTCTCCAACGATCTGGAGGCGTCTGTTGAGGCAGTGGAAAACGTCGGCGGAACCCTCGCAGTGCCGCCCTACGCCTACCCGGGCGGGCGCAGGTTCGAGTTCCTCGATCCCAGCGGCAACCGGCTAGGGGTCTTCTCAAACGAATGAGCCGGCGGCCAGTCCGCTCAGCTGCGGCCGGTGAAGGCCGGAGCGGTCGTGCTGGCGGTCAAGGTCTTCATGAGCGTAGCGCACTGTGTCGATGGTCGGCAGCGTATGAAAGGATCTCCCTATGTTTTTCGACTCCTGGTCAGATCTCAGCCGCATCCTCATCATCGGCGTCCTCACCTACGGCGCCGTCGTCGTCGCACTCCGGCTGACAGGCAAGAGGACGCTGTCGCAGCTCAACGCCTTCGACTTCATCGTCACCGTTGCGCTCGGCTCCGTCATGGCGACGATCATGCTGTCATCCGACGTCTCGCTCAGCGAGGGCGTCCTCGCCTTCGGGCTCTTGGCCGGGCTGCAGTTCGTCGTCGCTTTCGTCAGCTCCCGAGTGCCCTGGGCTCGCAAGCTCCTCACGTCCCGCTCGGCGCTCCTGGTGCACCAAGGGAACGTCCTTAGCGAGGCGCTCGTCGAGCATCGGCTGAGCGAATCGGCGCTCCGACAGGCGGTCCGCATGAAGGGATTCGGCGGACTCGACCAGGTCGGGGCTGTCATCCTCGAGACGAACGGAACGCTGAGCGTCATCTCCGTTGACAACATGGGGGACCGGTGGGCGCTCGCGGATGTCGAGGGCGCCACGGACCTGACCGAGCGAGACTGACAGGCCCGCTCCGTCGAGTGAAGCGAGGAGCGTGCGACCGTTGCGATGACCGGGAGCGAGGCGGACCTGTATCTTGACAGCATTAGACATCCACTGATCGGAGAACCGTGAGCACAGAAATTGATGCAGGCCGGTATGCCGGCCTGCGCAGGTACAACATCATTGCCGCGGTCATGCATGCGGCCCAAGCAGTTGCCGTGGTGTTACTCGCAACTGACTTCACGCTGCCGGTCACGGCCAGCTACCTCGCAGGCCCTCCGGGAAGCCCTCCCGGTGAGGCGGTCACGTTGTGGGACGTGCCAATTCCGATGGCGATCGCTGCGTTCCTTGCGCTGTCCTCGCTATTTCACATCATCGTGTCGATTCCGCCGTTCTTCCAGCGCTACCGAGATGGTCTGGCGCAGGGCCACAACTACTTCCGCTGGGTCGAGTACGCACTGTCAGCCTCGCTCATGATCGTCATCATCGCCCAGCTCGTCGGTATCTCCGACGTCGTTGCCCTCGTTGCAATCTTCGGTGTCAATGCCTCAATGATCCTCTTCGGCTGGCTGCAGGAGCGCTATCATCGGCCGGGCGATGGCGGGTGGCTGCCCTTCATCTTCGGATGTTTTGCAGGCGTCGTCCCCTGGATCGGCATCGTCATCTACACGATCGCCCCGGGCTCGACCACGGGAGCAGAGCCTCCCGGCTTCGTCTACGGAATCATCGTCTCCCTCTTTCTCTTCTTCAATGTCTTCGCGATTGTCCAGTGGCTTCAATACCGCCCCGTCGGAAAGTTCCGCGACTACCTCCTGGGAGAGCGCCTCTACATCACCCTCAGCCTCACGGCGAAGTCCGCTCTGGCATGGCAGATCTTCGCAGGAACCCTCGCCGCCTGACAGTTGAGCCACACCGGCCCGAGTTCGCTGCCCCTGAAGAAGGGATGCCCATGCGGACCAGCCGCGTAGGCTAATCCCCCATGAAGCGAACGGGGCTGGAGATGACGGAGGACGGTCGGTACATCGTCGTCAAAGGGCGGCGGTGGCGAGCATCTGATCCGAGCATTCCGGAAGAGTTGAAGGATGAGCTGGTGCGGGAGCTCATGCGGGCTCGTCGAGCCATCAAAGGCGGAGATATGTCAGCCCGCGCGCGGGTTCACGCTGCCAAGACGGCCCTTGGGGAGCGCGGAGAGCCGTGGTGGGAGCAGACTGCCGACGGGAGGCGCTCGCGAGCAGTGGCAACTGTGTCAGCTTTGCTGAGCGGCCGCGATGGGGAGCCTGTCCACTCGCGTGAGGTCGCGCAGGTCGTCGGCGGCGAGCAGTGGCAGAATATCGTCGAGATCGCCATGCGGGAGGCCGTCGGAAAACAGTGGGCCCTGCGAGAGCACGATGGTGGGCTTGCGGTCTCTCAAAAGCCAGTGGCCAGAGGCGGCGCAACGACGCCAGAGCCCAAGGAGAGCTGAACGGATCACCGCCTGAGCCAGACGAGATGCTCCTCGTCTCCCTGGAGCTCCAGCCGGCGCCAGAGGACACTGCCGGGAACGGCTTGCGAGGCGTGGTGAGCGATGGCGCGGCGCTGTGCAGAGCGGTCGACCGTGAGGACGAGGTCTCCGACCGTCTCGCATCCAGCGAAGGGTGCTCCCGTCTCTTCCATCAGAGCCTGGGCGACGTTGTTCGACAGCGTCCACGCCAGTACAGGAAGATCAAGCTCGTCTGCTGCAGCCACGGCCGCCTCGGAGGCTGCGATGTGGTCGGGGTGAGCGGTAATGCCGGTGAGATCGAAGACGAGCATGCCATCCGCATCAGTGCCTCGTGCGGCGTCTTCGACCCTTGTTCTCAGATCTTCGAAGTCCCAGGCGCCCAGTCCGCCGTCGGGCAGGTCGAGCAGCCTCGTTGACGCGGCGCCGATCTCTTGCGCCGCAGCATGGAGCTCGTCGGCCCGAATCTCAGCGAGGTTCGGCGCTGCGCCCAGCGTTGAGGCTTCTCCCTGGGTGAAGCACAGCACGTCGACCTCCGCGCCATTCTGCGCGAAAGCATCGATGATCGCTCCAAGTCCGAACGACTCATCGTCAGGGTGTGCAACAACAACGAGGACGCTCTTCCAATCGGGCAGACGTGGTGAAGTGGCCATGCACCCAATATACCCCCAGGGGTACCGTGAATGCGCGGAGAATTCTGAATTCGCCGTGTCGGCCGATCTGGTGGGCATGATCGCCGAGGCTGCAGAGCAGATGATGCGTCTCAGCGGCGGCTCAGCGGTCTGTGCGATGACGAAGGCGGGGACGTCTGTTCCCGGGATCAAGTATGCGGAACGCTGATGGGCAGGGCTGCGAGAAGTCGAACGTGCGATAGCGGGCGATTCGAACGCCGATGTTGCTGTGCACGCTGTGGCCGCACGGTGGCGTAAAGGGCTCGACACGGCGATTGAAAGGGATGCGGGACGCGATTGGGCGGCGTATTAGCACGGCGGAGTCGATGCGGTGGCCGACTTCGCTGATCGCCTGCGGTGAATGGCCGAGAAGGGAAATGTCCCGAGCAGCGGCGAAGCGTCGCAGATGCTGTCGTTCAGCGCTTGCTGCGGAGCATCCTCCGGTAATGTGTGGGCATGGCAAGCCACCTCAATCGATACCGTGAGATCGCAAACGTTCTGACCCGCAATGGACTTCGTGCCCTGGCGCTCCAAGCGGGGCTGGGGAGGTGGCTTCCCGCCGAAAGCGAGACGGTCGAGGCGGGAGATGACGACGCTCTGCCCGAGCTTCTCGTCTCCGCCTTCGAAGAGCTGGGGACAGCTTTCGTCAAGCTCGGCCAGCTCATCTCCATGCGACCCGACATCTTCCCTGAAGCGTATTGCACAGCGTTCGGCCGGCTCACCGATGACACGAATCCGATCCCCTTCGACGAGCTCGCTGAGGTCGTTCACGAAGACCTCGGTGCGACGGTGGATGAACTGTTCGAGTCGTTCGACCGCACCCCGCTCGCCTCGGCATCGATCGGCCAGGTCTACGCGGCGCGCCTGCACGACGGTCGTGAGGCCGTCGTCAAGATCCGCAAACCCGGAGTGGTGGAAGAGGTCAACATCGACCTTGAGATCCTCCACAATCTTGCTCGTCGCATGACCCGCAGCTCGGACATGCTCGTCGACATGGACTTCCCAAGCGTCGTCGAAGAATTCTCAGACGCTCTGCGAGCAGAGCTCGACTATCTCGTCGAAGCTCGCGCGTGCGAAGAGATCGGTGAGAATTTCAAAGATGTCGATGGTGTCCACGTCCCGTGGATTGACTGGGAGACGACGACCTCGAGAGTGATGACGATGGAAGGGCTGTCTGGCATCCGCATCGACGATGTCGACGCCCTCGATGAGGCAGGGATTGACCGCTCCGATCTCGCCTACCGGGCAGCCGAGATCTTCATTCGGATGATTTTCGAGGACGGAGTCTTCCATGCGGACCCGCATGCGGGGAATCTCTTCGTTGAGCGCGACGGCACCATCGGCATATTCGACTTCGGGTCCGTCGGCCGCATCAGTGAAGACCTCCGTCGCCGTTTCGCCAGCATGATGATGGCCTTTGTTGAGGGCGACACCGATGGCCTGGCCAGCTCTCTCCTCCGCATCGCCCCACCCCGGGGCCCGCTCGATCGGCGCCTCCTGCGAAGTGACGTCGCACGCATCACCGAGCGCATGGACGGCCAAACGCTTGCCGAGATCGACATCGACAGGCTCGCCAGCCAGATATTCTCGATCGTCCGCACGCACCGTCTCTCGCTCCCACCCAACGTTGTGCAGCTCTTCCGCATGCTTATGATCGCTGACGGGCTTGGTCGAACAATCCATCCCGATTTCGACATCAACGAGGCACTTACCCCTTACACGAATCGCCTAGTCGAGGAGAAGCTTGATCCTAAGTGGCTCGCAGAACGTCTACGGGCTGCGGCCATGACCGCTGCAGAGTTCAGCACCGAGCTGCCCAGCTACATCCGCACAATCATGGAGCAGATCGAGCGAGGTGGGGTCGACATCAACATCCGCGCAAGCGAGATCGAGCCGCTTGTGGAGCGCATGGAGCGGACGGGCGACAGGATGGTCGCCGCCCTCATCGTCGCCGCCATGATCACCGGCGGAACGAACCTCCTCGCGGCATACAAAGACAGCCTCGGCCGCTTCATCGGCCCCATCGCCGCGGCCGGTGGAGCGGCTCTCACCGGTGGCAGTGCCTACATCGCTTGGAGCTCGCGACCGCGTCGCCTGAGGTAGGTCGATCGAGCGGGGCAGGACAGACCTGTTATGCCCGCCAGTTGGACTGCCCGAGTATTCATGGGCAGCCCGCCTATGCTTGACGTCAACGCATTGATCGAATGGGAGACAAGAATGGCCGAGACAATCCGTACGACGCACGTCGGCTCGCTGCCGCGTCCAACCGCCCTCATCAACGAGAACGTCGCGCTCTAGAAGGGCGAACTAAGCCGCGCTGACTTTGACGAGCGCCTCCAGACGCACATCAACGACGTTGTTGCCCGCCAGCTCGACGCCGGCATCGACCTCGTCAACGACGGCGAATTCGGCAAGCCGGTCACCGAAGAGATCGAGCCGACCGCATGGGTCTACTACGCTTGGCATCGCTTCAACGGTCTCGGGTTTGCCGAGCACAATGATGGTGTCATGCCGAACGTGAACGAGGTGCCGGGCAAGTATGACGAGCCAGACGTGACGACCTACGCGAACAGGCGCGACTATTCGGCTTTTAAGGAGGCGTACCTCTCCGATCCGTACAATGCGGGAATCATGGCGGCTCTCGACAGCCCAACCGCCCCGGCGATCATTGAGGACGTCGCGTACGTCGGTCAGGATGCAGTTCGTGCCGACGCGGAAGGGCTCCGCGCAGCTCTCCGCTCTGCGGGCGCAGAGGGCCGAGGATTCATTTCCTCCATCTCGCCCGGCATGCTCTCTTCCATGGGCAACGCCCACTACGAGTCGCGCCACGATGCGGGCATGGCGCTCGCGGCCGAGCTCAACAAGGAGTACCGCGCCATCGTCGATGTTGGGCACACGCTGCAGATCGATGCGCCGGACCTCGCCGACTCGTGGGATCAGATGAATCCCGAGCCGACCGTCGAGGAGTACCTCAAGTACGTGCGCCACTCGGTGGAGGAGATCAACGAGTCGATCAGGGGAATCGACCGTGACAAGGTCCGCATCCATGTCTGCTGGGGCTCGTGGCACGGCCCGCACACCACTGACATCCCGTTCGACGACATCGTCGACACGATCTTCGAGGCGAACGCCGGCGCGTTCGCCTTCGAGGCCGCCAACCCCCGTCACGCGTGGGAGTGGAAGATCTGGAAGGATCGCACGCTCCCGGAGGGCACCAAGCTCATTCCCGGAGTCATCTCCCACAACACGAACATCGTGGAGCACCCGGAAACGGTGGCACAGTCGATCATCCGCTTCGCCGAGCTCGTCGGCCCCGAGAACGTCATCGCCTCGCCGAGAAGTACATGGGGCTGTAGGGCAGCGGGTCAGCCCGCGCGCGACGGTGCTCGGGGCAGCATAAGCAAGCTGGCCCTGTGCGAGGAAGGAATGCTCTGCTTCGCGCGCTGATACTGTCCGACCCCTTCGGAGGCGGCATCTCGTAACTCCCGGCCTCGTCGACCTGGTCCGAATGCGGCTGAGGTAGTCGGCGTTGCGCATCTCTCTCGATTCGGTGGTGGCCCCGGGCTGCGTCAGTCCGGGGCCACCACCCGCGCCTGCATGCTGCCGAGACGACGGACGAAGTCGATTTCTGCGGGCATGGGACTGGAGAGAATCTGTCAGCGGTGACGTTCATCCAGTGCTTTGGAGTTCGAGTTCTCGCACGGGCTGGCCGCAAGGGATGAATTCCGGTCGAACTCCTGAGATGAAATTGAGATCCATGTTACTCTTTGTCTACAAAAAGAGTCTTCCACAATGCCAGCGAGAGGAATCACCGTGTCCCACGCCTCGTCAGAAAAGGGTCGGCGCCAGAGACAGGCGCCGCACGACTCGACAGATTATGCGGCTGTACAAGGCGGCCTTGCCCCCGATGGGGCCGCGGTCGGCGAGATTGACCCCCACGATCACGAAGAGTTCATGCTGGAGCCCGTACCCCGGTTAGCGCGACGTTCGTGGTTTGCAATGTTCGCCATTTGGGTTGGATTCGGCTATGTCCCTACGGGATTGATCGTCGGTGGTCAGCTGGCTGGTCAGGGCGGCACGGATGGTATGCCCTTCGGTGAGGCAGTGCTCGCAATTCTCGTGGGAGAAGGCCTTCTCCTCGTTCTGACATTCCTGCTCGGCTTTGCCGCCATGAAGACGGGGCTCAACCTGTCCCTCATCTCGCGGATCTCGTATGGCAAACAGGGAATGATCGTCCCCATGCTCATCATGGCGTTGTTGACCCTGGGTTGGTTCGCCTCGATCGTCGGAATGGTGGGAGAGATTTTCGACGCTGCCGTCGGCGACATCACCGGCATCACGATCATCAACGATCTATCGCTTGAGTACGTTCTGTTCTGCCTCTTCTGGGGCGCCGTCTTCACCTATTCCGCTTGGCGCGGCATTACAGCCATCGAGAAGATCTCGGCCGCTGCCGCCCCGTTCGTGTTGATCATCGCCGTTATCGTCGCCTTTCTGATGGTCAACGAGTTCGGCGGATTTGGGAATGTCCTCGATGAAGCGGCTACACGCGATGGCATGAGCCAAGGAACGGCAGTCACCCTGCTGATCGGCGCCTGGATCGCTGGAGTTATCATGGGTGTCGATATCTTCCGATATGCCAAGAACCCCGTACATGTCTTCATCGGCGCGGCTGCCTGCTTCATTCTCACGAACCCGCTTCTCAACATCATCGGGTACACCGGATCCATTGCAACGGGTGACTCCAACTTCATCGCATGGATGGCGGAGAACGGCGTGCTCTTGACGATTCTCGGAGCCGTCCTGTGGGTCCTCGCGCTGTGGACGACCAATATGTCAGAGCTTTACTGCAACGCTCTCTACGTCGGTCCTGCTGCCGAATCGAGCGGCTTCAGGATCAAACGGGGAAAGATTGTCATCGTCGTCGGCACGATCGGAACGATCATGGGAGCAATGGGCTTCTACGCGTACTTCTTCGCGGACTTCATCACCGTGCTCGGCGCCGCATTCGTTCCGCTGGCAGGCCCGATTCTGGCTGACTTCTACATCGTCCGCCGGGCCGAATATGCCACAGCTGATCCCAACCGGATGCCCGCGGTGCGATGGCCCGCCATCGTCTCCTTCGTGGTCGGCGCCATCGCCGGCATCACGTTCCAGTATTGGCTGCCGCTGCCTTTCGATTTCCCAGCCGGGATCGCAGCACTGGCTATAACGTTTGTCCTCCATCTGCTCCTGTCGAAGGCGCTCGCATCGCGTCCTGAACAGCAGCAGGTGGTGACCGAAGGGTTCGTCAGCCCCAGCGCAGGCGCAGCGCGCGTCATCTAGAACTCGAGTCGCGCAGCGACCGGGCTGTTCCACCATTCTCTCGTGTCCCGGTGATCGGCGGCTGTCCTCAGGTGCCGACGGGCGGGAGCTGAGGCGGACATCGGGACGGGAACCAAGAATGCAGAAGGGGACGGATGATATGACGCTTCCGCGGATCAGCATTGGAGCTCTGGGCGGCACCATCGGGATGACGGCAGGACCAGACGGCACGGTCACTCCGCAGCTCGACGGCGACGACCTGGTCGCGGGGGTGCCGGAACTCGCGGCGCTCGCACAGCTCCGCACCCACACCGTCACCACGAAGCCGTCACCGTCCATCACCTTGGCCGACCTCGGATCCGCGCTGGAATGGGCTCACGCAGAAGTCGAAGGAGGAGCTCAGGGCATTGTCCTCACCCACGGCACTGACACCCTGGAGGAGACGGCATTCATCCTGGATCTCGTGTGGGGCCGACCTCAGCCGATCGTGCTGACGGGCGCCATGCGATCTGGGAGCCGATTCAGCTCTGACGGCCCCGCAAACCTCGCCTCCGCAGTCGTGGCAGCGGCGAGCCCAGACGCTCGCGACGCCGGTGTTCTCGTCTGCATGAACGAAGAGGTCCATCTCGCGAGACTCGTCACGAAGGCAGATTCCCAGGCGCTTGAATCGTTTCAATCTCCCGGTGCGGGGCCTCTCGGATATGTGAGGGAAGGCGTCTTCCGACGTCAATGGCACGCACAGCGCACTGCCATCGACGCGGTGGAAGGTTCTGGGTCTGCGCCGGAAGACACGTGGAGGGACCGCCCCATGGTCAATATTCCGATCATCGAGGCAGGACTGGCGGACGACGGAGCGCTTTTCCGAGCCCTGATAGATCACGGCGTCGGCGCGGTGGTAATCAATGGATCCGGCGTCGGGCATACATCGGCGTCGGCGGCTGAGCAGGTCCGGAACGCAGTCGATCACGGCGCGGCCATAGTCGTCGCCTCCAGGACTCATCAATCCGGCACAGCCCGAAAAATATACGGCTACGCCGGATCCGAGTCAGATCTGATGAGCGCCGGTGCGATTCTCGCTGGCCGGCTCAGTGCCCGGAAGGCTCGGTTGGCGCTTCGCGTCCTGCAGGATGTCGGGCTGAGCATTGAGGAGATGAGGGACGTTTTCGAACGTCATTGGGGTGGGCAGGCCTGAATCGGAAGAGCCCTTAGAGCAATGAACAAATTTTGCCGATAAACTGAAAGGTAGCAAAGGAAATGACGGAGAAGAACATCAAAGTATGCATCGGCGTTCACGTCGACGCGGTCGGCGGCTGGCTCGGCTCCTATGAGGGAGAAGATTCGCCGAATGACATCCAGCGCGGAATGTTTGCCGGCGAGGTCGGTATGCCGAGGCTGAACCAGCTGCTGTCCCGGCGAGGACTCCCCGCCACATGGTTCATCCCGGGACACTCCATGGAAACCTTCCCGAAGGAGACAGAAGCCGTCGTCGAGGCCGGCTTCGAAATCGGACTCCACGGCTATTCGCATGAGAACCCAGTCTTCATGACGAAACAGCAGGAAGCGGATGTCCTGGGGAAGTGCATCGAACTATCTGAGAACCTGACGGGCAAGAAGCCTGTCGGCTACGTGGCGCCCTGGTGGGAGATGAGCGAGAGCACCGCTCAGCTGCTCGCGGATAACGGCTTCAGCTACGACAACTCGCAGAGCTATCACGACTTCCTGCCGTTCTATGCGCGGGTAGGCGATTCCTGGACCAAGATCGACTACTCGAAGCCGGCGAAAGAGTGGATGAAGCCGCTGCAGCGCGGCAAGGAGGTTGACCTCGTTGAGATTGCGGCAAACTGGTACGTCGACGACCTCCCGCCCATGATGTACATCAAGGGGTATCCGAATTCGCACGGCTACGTGGCCCCACAGGTCATTGAAAAGCTGTGGACCGACCAGTTCGATTGGATCTACCGGGAGATGGATTATGCTGTCTTCCCGTTCACCATTCATCCAGATGTCTCAGGCCGTCCGCAGGTGCTCCTCATGCTTGAGCGCGTCTTCGACCATATCTCCCGCTATCCGGGGGTCGAGTGGTGCACGTTCGAAGACGTCGCAGCAGATTTCCGTGAGCGTTTCCCGTTTCAGGGCTGAGGAGTAACCTCGACGACTCCAGCCAGCGCAGCGGATGCCGTAAGGCTCCTCCTGCCGCCGGAGATATCCGGGGCTCACAGGTGCCGCAATTCGGGCGGCCGCGCCACGCCGCCCGAATTTCGGCAAACGGGAAATGCGGCGTGGCAGGCACCTTCGAATCCGGAGGATCAGCTGAGGGCTCGAAAATTGGCGGTCGGCAGGGCCCGCGTCTCATCTGAGAGTGTAGCCCCGCGGTTCTTCCTCACCCCGACACGAGACCTCGGACGGATCAAGGAGAGTTACCTGCTCTCCGACATCATGCCCGACTGGCAGAGGTGGGGCGGCTCGTCACGCGGACTCTGAGTCTGCTTCCGACTGCCGATCGCTCGAAGCGATCACTCCAGGCGCTCGCGGATCTCATGTCAGCCTCAAACAGCATCTGAGCGCTGCTCAAGTCGGCTGCTCGATTCTCGTCCCAACCGAGCCTCGCTGCTCCTGACAGGGGACGGGCGTCAGTCAAGTGAGGTGGATACGGGCGGCTCAGCCGCGCTCCTGAGTCGGTGAGCGCCGAAGAATCCGCGTTCTAGAACAGCGTCGTCGACGGTTCCGCGAAACAGAGGACGGAGTCGACCGAAGTCTCGCCGATGATGGGGATGCCGTAGCTACGCGCCTTCTCGGCCTTTCCCGACTGTGAGTCGGGATCGCCGGCGATAACAACCTTCGTCGATCGTGCAATGCCCGCGACCTGCACCTCCTGGGCCGCGAAGAACTCCTCCCAATACTGCTGGGTCTTCTCGACCGGCCCGGTCACTGTCACTCGGTCGCCTGGCTGCAGCGTGATTGCCAGCGGAGAATGGCCATCCTGCGGCCGCGAATCGCACGGCGCAGAAGCCTGCGGGATGTCGGCTCTGATCCCGAGGAGCTCCGACACTGAGGAGATGGTGCTCTGCTCCTGCTCGGTGATGATGCCGTCAGCTTCGGTCGCCCGGATGAGGAGGTGAACGTAGTCGAGGTGGAGACGTCGAAGATCTGCCGGGGACAGGCCGCTCTCCTCGGCGAAGCGGAGCAACTGGATCTGTTCTGTCTGGGACAGATATGGTCAAGCAGAACAGCGTCGAGAAGGGTGAAGTATCGCGCTTGTGTGACATCGTCGGGAATGTCGCGCGAGCCGATCGCGCGGTTCATCCACGCACCGTTCGCCAGGGTCTCCGGCGCTGCGGCCGCAGCGCCGCGATTGCGCAGCCGCTCCCGGGTGCAGTGGGGGTCGTGGATCGTGTATCCGCGGAAATCCAGCGATGCGCTGACGATCTTCTGCCAGTCGGGCGAGGTGCAGGCATCCTCGCGGATGAACGCCTGAAGGATTTCAGCGGTCGCATAGGCATCGGTCAGGGCGCTGTGCGCATTGCTGTTCTGGATTCCCAGTGCTGCGCAGACCTGCCCCAGTTTGAAGTTCGGCAGGTGCAGTATCCGTCTGGCGATCGCCATGGTGTCGAGGAACGGGATCCGGCTGCCGTCGAGACGTCGAGCGGCGGTGAGCTCCCCCCTGCGCAAAATCCGCATCGAACCGCGCGTTGTGGTCGACGAAGACGCTCCCCGAGAGTTCAGCCGCGAAGAGGTCGGCAATGTCCTCGAACGTCGGGGCTCCGATGACGTCGCGTGCGGAGATTCCGTGGATACACCACCGGCATTCGTGCCCTCGTCTACGACCGGAACGCCGCCATTGTGTCGTCCGCCTACACCGATTTTCCCGTCTACCACCCCAGCCAGGACAGGGTGGAGCAGGACGCGTCAGAGATCTGGAGCGCGGGGCTCGCCATGATCCAGAAGGCGCTGGCCGGCGCGCAGCTCCAGCCCGAGGATGTGACCGCAATCGGCATCACCAACCAGCGCGCTACCACCGTCATGTGGAACCGAGACACCGGTGAGCCGATCTCCCGTGCCATCGTCTGGCAGGACACCCGCACCTCCGACCGTGCCGCCGAGCTTCTGCCCGAGTGGGGAGAGAAGGCATACTCCCGCCCCGGCTGGTCGCTGGCTCCCATCTACTCCTCGCTCAGCATCGAATGGATCCTCGACAACGTCGAGGGTGCGAGGGAGGAGGCTCAAGCGGGGAAGCTCGCCTTCGGCACCGTCGACTCGTGGCTCATCTACAAGCTCACCGGCGGAAGGGTTCATGCGATCTCCGCCTCGAACGCAACTGTTGCCGGCTGCTATGACCTCCTGGCGGATGAATGGTACGAGGAGTTCCTCACGGCCCTCGACATCCCCATGAGCCTCTTCCCGAGGTGAAGGACGACTCGGGAATCTTCGGCACGACCGACCGGGACGTCCTCGGTGCAGAGATCCCCATCGGCGCCGCCATCGCCGACCAGCACTCTGCGCTCTTCGCTCAGGGCTGCATCGAAGCGGGCACGGTCAAGTGCACGCATGGCACAGGAACGTTCCTCGACATGACAGTCGGAGACAAGCCGGTCATCGACACGACAAGTGGGCTCACATCTCAGATCGCGTGGCGGATGAACGGAAAGACCACGTATGTCATCGAGGGATACGCAGGCACGACAGGAGCGGCCGGTCAATGGCTGCGCGACGGTGCCGGAATCATCTCCACCTCGGCAGAATCTGAAGAGGTTGCGAGATCGGTTCCAGACTCGGGCGGCGTCTATGTCGTCCCCGCCCTCACGGGGCTGTCCGCCCCGTACTGGGACCCGTACGCACGAGGCGCAATTCTGGGAATCACGCCCGGAACAACGCGCGGCCACCTCGTGCGTGCGACCCTGGAGGGCATCGTCTTCTCCGTTCGTGACTTCATGGATGTCATGAGCGAGATGTCGGGGTATCCGATTACGAAGATCGCCGTCGATGGCGGTGCCTCGCAGAATGATCTGCTGGTGCAGATGCAGGCGGACCAGCTCAATGCGACGGTCACCCGCCCCGCAAACACCGAGGCAACAAGCCTCGGCGCGGCCTTCATGGCGGGTCTTGCGACCGGCGTCTGGGATTCCGTCGAGGATGTCCTCAAGCTCGTCGAGCTCGACGCGACCTTCGAGCCGCAGATCTCCGACGAGGAGCGCCAGGCCGCCTACATGGTCTGGAAGCGGGCAGTCGAGCGCAGTCAGGGCTGGGCTCGGAAGTAGGGCGGCGAGGAGAGAGGTGAGGAGATGAAACGGCTGACGATCCCCGAGGCGCAGGGGCAGGATTTCGACCTCATCGTCATAGGCGGCGGAATCACCGGCGCCTCAACCGCCCGCGAGGCCGCGCTCCGCGGACTCTCCGTCCTCCTTGTCGAGAAGAACGACCTCGCATCCGGCACATCCAGCAAATCATCGAAACTCGTCCACGGGGGCCTTCGATATCTGCAGACCTACCAGTTCCATATGGTTGCGGAGTCGCTGCGGGAGCGCGAAAAGCTGGTTAAGACGGCGCCGCACCTGGTGAAGATGAGGCCCTTCCTCTACCTCGTGTACGAGGGGGACGATTACGGGAAGGGCATGCTCAACCTCGGCCTCACCTTCTACGACGTCGCGTCGGGGGAGTGGCGCAAGCGCCGCCACTCGATGCTGTCGAAGGACGAGGTGCTCAAGCTCGAACCCCACATCAGTCAGGAGGGGCTCCTCGGTGCGGGGAAATACTATGACGCGCTCACGGATGATGCTCGGCTGACGATCGACACGGTGAAGAGCGCCTACGAGTACGGAGCGCAGCTCATCAACCACGCCGAGGTCACCGATCTCATCCTGGAATCGGGGCGGGCCCGGGGAGTGCAGGTGACAGACACGATCACCGGAGAGTCGGCGGAGATCCGCGGACGCCAGGTGATGAGCGCCGTCGGTCCGTGGACCGACCGGGTCCGGCAATTCGAGCACAGCACACAGAAAGGGCCCGGGCTCCGTCCCTCGAAGGGCATCCACATCGTCGTCAAGAAGTCGGATTTCCCCCTCAACAACGCGATCTTCCTGACCTCGCCCGACGACGGCCGAACGGTGTGGCCGATCCCCTCGCTCGAGGAGGACCTCGTCTACATCGGGACGACCGATACGGACTACACGGGCGATCTCAACCATGTCGTTCCGGAGCCCGAGGAGATCCAGTACCTCCTCAACGTAGCGAACAAGGCGATCCCCACGGCGAACCTGCTCCACAGCTCCTGCTGGAACTGCTCCATGATGTGGCGCGGGGTGACGACGAGGATGCGTTCGCCCCTGCCGCGCCTGATGAGCTCCGCCAGCGTCATCCCGATCTCGAGGGTCTTGCCCAGCCCGACCGCGTCAGCTATGAGAACACGACGCCGGGGTTGTCCGTGGAGAGCGCCTTGCGGACCGCGCTGATCTGATAGTCGAGCGGGTCCGGGAGCATCTGATGGGAGACGGACAGCTCCTCCTGGTAGAGAGGGACCGGCGTCTGGCGCAGCGTGGTCTCCAGCCACAGTCGCGTCTGGCGGTAGCCGGGGGACCGGTCAGCCACAACCTCGACCTTCGTCGGGTCGAGGACCTCGATGTGATCGAGTGCGGTATAGAAGGTCGCTTCCTCATCGCGGACGTATTCCGACAGTCCGCGGACCTTGAGCCGATAGCCGTCGACCGAGCGGGCCACGTTGGTGATCATCCACATCTCGTCCCGCACAGCGACGACCGCGCCGGGCGCATAGTTGTGCTGAGAAATCTGCGTCGTTGCAGATGTTTGTGTTTCACCCATAGAGCCATCCTATACAAACCTGAAAGCCGATCAGCCATCGAGGCCGACGATGTCCCCGCCTGTTCACATCAGTAGCGCGCTTACACTTGTCCACTATGCACGTGCGGTGCGACAGAATGAGTCCTTGTATTCGACAACGGTCGATGACTAAATGAACATGTGCATCTCCCTTCCGAACTCAGGGCCTTCATCCGAGCATCGCTTGTCGACCGGGTGCAGGGTCGCCGCGAAAAGAGCCCAACGCAGGTCCGCAGACGCCGGATCGTCGTCACCATCACCCTCCTTCTCGGGGCCGCCGGGCTCGGAGCCGCACTGGACGTGGCTCCGGGAGAGCCCCTCTTCTATGTCGCCTCTCTCGGCGTTGCCGCTATCTGGACCATCGGCGCCTTTGCCTCAGGGCCGCTGTCGCGCGGGCGCTCGTGGACTAGAGAGGGCGAGCCGGGCGGGCGCGCGGTCGTCCAGGGTCTCATCCTCGGAGGATCGCTCCTCGCCGTGTTTCTTCTCGGGGCTATGGTCGTCGGCCAGGTCGATTTCCTCAGAGGCCCGGTCGATGATCTTCTGGAGCATGCGCACTTCGGCAATATCGCGATTGTCGCTGCCGTGACTGCGATCAGCGGCATCGGCGAAGAGCTGTTCTTTCGCGGCGCTGTTTTCGCGGCGATGCCACGCCGCTGGGAAATCATTGGCTCGGCACTGATCTACACCCTTTCGACCGTGCTTTCTGGCGTCCCGCTCCTGAGCTTCGCCGCGCTATGCCTGGGACTCTTGACGGGCGCGCAGAGGCGTGTCACCGGCGGAGTGCTCGGCCCAATTGTGTCGCACCTAACATGGTCGCTAGGTATGCTGTTCCTTCTACCGTCCGCACTATCGATTGGAGATCTCCTATGGTGAGCGAGAATAATGGGGCGCGGCGTGCCCTGGTCACTGGAGCCAGTGGTTTCATTGGATCGCGGCTCGTACCGGCCCTGTTGTCGGACGGGTGGAAGGTGCGCGTCCTGGCGCGGACGCCCGACAAACTCGATGTTGCCTGGAGGGATGATGTCGACGTCTTCCAGGGCGATGCGACTGATGATGAGGACCTGAGTCAAGCTCTCGACGGCATCGATGTCGCCTACTATCTCCTGCATTCAATGGACGGCAAGGGCGACTTCATTGAGCGCGACAAGAAGCTTGCCCAGGGCTTTGCCAAGGCCGCCGAGCGGCATTCCGTCGGCAGAATCGTTTATATGGGCGGCCTGCACAACGACGAGGCGGAGCTAGCTCCGCACATGGCATCTCGCGCCGAGGTTGGGCGGATACTCGAGGAAAGCGGCGTGCCGACCACAATCCTCCAGGCCGGAATCGTGCTCGGCGAGGACTCGGCCTCGTTCCAGATGCTGCGCCACCTCTCAGAACGGCTACCGATCGCGATCGCCCCCAAGTGGGTGACAAACCAAGTCCAGCCCATCGATATCGACGACGTCATCCACTTCCTGGTGCGCGCCGCGGACCTTCCGAGCGAGGAATCGGGCGCACTCGATGTCGGCATGGAGCAGACCTTGAGCTACCGGGAGATGATACGCCGCTACGCGGAGGTGACTGGGCTGTCGAAGCGGTTCATGGCGACAGTTCCGGTGCTCACCCCAGCACTGGCGAGCAGGTGGGTTGGGCTCGTCACCCCCGTCGGCGCCGGCGTAGCCCGACCCCTGGTCGGTAGCCTCATCGACGATGCGGTAAAGGGACAGGGTAGCGCGCGCGACGCATCCGAGGTCCTGGGGGACCCTGAACGCGGGCTCATGAACTTTGAGAAGTCTATCGAGACCCGGACGAAGGATGTGGACACGAAACGCTTCTGGCGGGTCGGACGCAGAGTCATCGCCGCCGTCGGAGCCGCGGCAGTCACCGGGAGCATCATGACCAAACCCGACGGAACCTGGTATCAGTCGCTGAAGAAGCCGTCCTGGCAGCCCCCCGCTGCAGTGTTTCCCATCGTCTGGACAGGACTCTACGCAACGATTGCGGCAGCATCGACGATGACGATCGCGGAGCGGATCGAGAATGGCGACGAGAAAGAGGCGCGCGACTACGCGACCGCGTTGGGCGCGAACCTCGTGCTCAACGCTGGCTGGTCGGGTGCGTTCTTCCGTGGGCATTCGCTCCTGCTCAGCGTCGCAACTGCCGGACTCCTCACGGCCAGCAGCGCCGACCTTGCACGGAGAGGCGGGCGGACTCGCCCGCAGATCGGCGCGCTCCTCAGCCCCTATGCCCTATGGTGTGGCTTCGCGACAGCACTGAGCGCTGCGATAGCGCGCCAGAACGCGTGAGCGGAAGATGACGACGCTGGTCGCGAGTCGTGCCAAGACGGACGGCGGCAGACGCGCAATAGTCTGAGACTGCCGAGGAGACGACGCGTTCGCGGTCCGCGACCTTCAAGAACGGCGATCTGAAGTGGCTTCGGCAGTCGTGGCTTGAATCCACGCGTCGGGCAGATTTCGATCTTGCTCAAAACCCGGCCTGGCGCGGGCTCCAGATCCTCGACGCGGTCCACGGCGGTCCGAACGACACATTCGATATCGTCGAGTCTTGGGCTACCTGCCTGGACGACCGTGGCGGGTTCGGTGTCCTCCACGAGAGCTTCCGATTTCTGAGGTAGGTCGCTTGTACTGCCTCGATGGAGAGGTGCGCCAGCCCTGTGACGCGCGGCAAAGCGGCTTGCTGTCTCTCGCTCCTGTCTGCTGAGCGGTCGCTATGCTCGCGGCAGCCCTTGACGCGGTAGGACCGTGAAATGAGAACCGGGGGGAGTGCAACACGAAGGCGTTCCGTGCTCAACTTCTCATAGCTATGATCGCCTCCCCGTCCGATTGCCCTGCGGTGTCGAAATGAGAACCGTGTTGCGACAGCGGCCTGTTAGCGAACGCGCTCCCCGACCGGACCGATCTCGGCCCGGTCGGACACCAGCTACCGACACGATGAAAGCCGGGGCTATGAGCCGCACCTTCGCAGAGCCCCAGGAGTTCGCGCAGAATGTCTGTGAGATGCAGAGCTAGTTCAACGACACGTATCCATAGTCGAGGCTCGTGAAGTCGATGTTGCGTTGATTGGAACGATCCGTCGAAACCGAAAGGCCGAGGGTAGAGATTCGGCGGTTGAGTATGTAAACGGTGATCAGAGAGTCAAGGTTTCCTCGTCTCACTCTCCTGTGCCGGGCAACCTGACGTAGTGTTCCCTACTTTTGAGCATATTGTAAGGGTCGTCTCATTCGGGAAACTCATGTGGATGCAAGCTCTCCGGCAAGCCGATGCACTTTCTCGTTAATCTCGTCGCGAACCAGGCGCATGCGTTCTTCACCTTCGATTCCACGTTCGGATGGTTCATCAATGGTCCACGTTTCGATCGTACCGACCATGTCACTAACGGGCTCAACCTTCGCCTCGTTTCCGATAATGACGATGCGGTTCACCGTTCGTAGCAGAGCGGGGTCCATCGGCTTGGGGTATTCGCCATCCATGCTGGCCCCTACCTCCTCGATTGCTGAGGCGGACATGGCGTTAAGTGAGGTTCCGGGAACAGTGCCGACGGAATGAACGTCAATGGCGCTACCGGCATGGTGACGCATGAGAGCCGCCGCCATCTGCGACTTACCGCCATTCTTTACGCAAATGAACAGAACGGAGGGTTTCTGTATTTCAGTCATGATGGGCTCCTCTGAGAATGGTCGATGGTCAATGAAATCTGGGGAGCGGGTATTGAGGTCGGCACGAGAGGTTGACGTGCCGAGGTCTGTTGCTGAGTTAAGCGTTCTCCCCAGTCTTGGTCGCGCGAATAATTGCCCCGTGTATACCCTCTGCAACCTCGTGGGTAAAGAGCACCTCGGCGTCGGTGAAGCCAGCTTGCTTGAGTCCTTCAAGGTATTCGGACTTGGAGAGCGCACCTGCAATGCAGCCGACGAACGATCCTCGTTCGGCGCGTTCGGTGGGATTGAGGCGATCCTCGGCGACAATGTCGGTTATGCCGATTCGGCCGCCAGGATTAAGCACGCGAAACATCTCTGTCATGACGGTGTTCTTGTCGATCGACAGGTTGATGACGCAGTTCGAAATCACAATATCCACCGAGCTGCCAGGTAAGGGTATGTCTTCGATTGTGCCCTTGAGGAATTCTACATTTGTGGCACCGGCCTTTGCTCTGTTCTGTTCGGCAAGCTCAAGCATTTCGTCCGTCATGTCCACGCCGTAGGCAAAGCCGGTCTTGCCAACACGGCGTGCTGATAGGAGCACGTCAATTCCGCCACCGGAGCCAAGGTCGAGAACAGTTTCGCCCTCACGGAGTTCAGCGACAGCTGTCGGATTCCCGCACCCGAAGGAAGCGGCAAGAGCTTCCGCGGGGATAGCGCCCTGCTCTCCGGCGGGGTAAAGGGCGGAGCCGAAGCCCTCCATGGTCGTTGCGTCGCTATCACAGCAGGAACTGGTCTTGGTAGGGGTGCAACAGGAAATGTTCCCGGCGGGCGCGCAACATGTGTCCTCGGTGGAGGTGCAACAGGAACCGTCGCTACTGGAAGTGTTGTGTGGGATCTCTTGGGCGGGCGCGCAACACGATTGGCCCGTGTCTGTGGCAGGTAGGCTCGTGCGATTGTCTAGGCCAGCGGCAACAGCCAGTTGGCCATATGCGTCGCGCACCTGCTCGCGAGTAATGCCGGTGCCTGGCTCCGTCACTATGAGCCTCCTATCGAAAAGCTTTAATGTATTAATCCTGCAGAACGTATCGAAGATTTTCAATACGTGATTTAGCATGGGGTCATGACTGTGAGGATCGAGCTGCCGATTGCACATATCGATTCGGGGGAGTGCTGTACTCCGGCGACCAGCAGCGTTGGCGACGATGCTGACATTGACCGGCTAACCCGCGTATTTAAAGCCCTCGGTGATTCCACCCGGCTGAAGCTGCTCCTCATGATTGCGGAGTCGGATCCGTCCGAGCTCTGTATTTGCGATCTGACAGAACCGGTTGGGCTTGGCCAACCGACGGTTTCTTACCACATGAAGCGTCTGGTGGATGCTGGGCTTGTCACGCGGGAAAAGCGTGGAAAGTGGGCGTACTTTCAACTGATTGATGGGGCATTGGAGTCGGCGGTCCGGGTATTGGGCTTGGAGTTATTCCAGACAAAATGACGTTCCGTGATTCCGATTGAGTAATGATGAGCGTCGAGGCTTAGCGGGCGGCTGAGAGGGTGGTGTCTCTTTTTCTTATCTATAGGATGGTTGAAGAAGGACGAACAATTCCGTTCAAAGCTACTGAGGGGAGTGTCTGTCATGACTTTCAACGTGTACCTTTCCGGTGAAATCCACAGTGACTGGCGTGAGGAAGTCCGCCGGGGTGCGGAAGAGGCAGGACTCGATGTTGTCTTCACTGCACCGGTGACCGACCATCCTGCGAGCGATGCGGCGGGTGATCATCTCGGTGATACCCCCAGTGACTTCTGGCGTGACCACCAGTCTGCGAAGGTTAATGCGATCCGCACCCGTACCTTGATTGAAAAGGCTGATCTTGTTGTCGTCCGATTCGGTGACAAGTACAAGCAGTGGAATGCGGCATTCGATGCTGGCTACTGCGCCGCTCTCGGCACCCCCTACATCACGCTCCATGATGAAGATATTGTGCATGCGCTCAAGGAAGTTGATGGTGGCGCGCAAGCCTGGTGCAAGACCACTGATCAAGTTGTGGAGACCCTCCGCTACGTCCTCGAAGATTAAGTTTCGGCGGGCACGAGTCCGCTTGCTTGGCTTGACGCGTCAGTGATTCGAGAAAACAGTTCTGAGGTGCCATCCGTTGGCGAACTCTGCGCGCACAGCGTTGGCGCGCAGCAACTTTGCCTTCCTGATGCGTGACGGCCAGTCCCAATGGAATGTGACGTTAACGGTCTGAGTCTTCTGGGGACGAAGCGGTCAATTGTATCCTGGACTGTCAGATCAGCGTGCCCTCGGTGGTAGAGGCTATGGCTCTGCGGTGCTCGATGCCTTTGTGTGCGGTTACATCCCACGAGAAATCGTGCTCAGTACCTTTGGGCTTGAGGGCAATACCGATGCTCTCGCGGCCGAAATAGACTCCCCGGCTACCCCTCGTATTGCTGAACTTGCTTAGCACGATCACGTTACTTGCTGATCTGAAGCTCGATCTTCCCTCCGGTTTTGCCGAGCGTCAGTTTGTTGCTGGTCCAGCCAGTCCTACGTCTGTGACAACTACGCCGCGACCTGGTCCGGGTTTACGTGCATGTCGTTCATCAACGAAGTCTTCGCGCGCCATATTGCCGGTTGGATTGTCGCCTCGACACTTAAACTGGAGTGTCGCCTCGACAGTTAAAGCCGAGATCCTTCCTCTCCAGGCCCTGGGAATGGCTGCCTGGCATATGGAACAACAAACGACTCCACGGCGAGTTCGCATACCAAACACCCCTCGAAGTTGAAGTGGCCCACTCTGCTGAACAGAATCACTTCTGGCGCCAACCCAGTGGCAGGGCGACTGGTCGGAACCAAACGCAGGTCAAATCATTTCCGGTTAGCGGAGCTTCTGTTCCCTTATGCGACCGTGCCAGCGCCACACCCGCCGCCCATCAGCTGTCTCGTGGAGGGACAGGCCGCTCGGGCGGTCGCCCTGGAAACCGTCAATGTAAAGGGTGCCGGGGACGTCGAGAGGAATCTGATATTCGCCTTCGGGCTTGTAAAGGACACGGATCCAGTCGGATACTCGGTTGCGGTTTGGGCGGGGCGGATTCATTCGGAAATTCCTGGCGCCAGGCAAACCGATTGTTGAATAGACCTGCGGTTGCCACGTCCCGTTCAGAGCGCTCTCGGCGGCTTTTTTGATTTTCTTGCGGCCCCGCCAAGCAAGCCAGCCAGTTACCCCTAGGGCAGTGGTTAGGAGAACGATCATGGAGCGCATCACCCATGGGCTTTCGGTGTAGGGCTCAGCCTCAGTGGACCAGACGGTCAGTTTGTCTCCGACGTCCCACGGGTCCCCACATCTCCCAACCGTCTCGGTCCTGCTCATTCCATCCTCTTGCCACGTCAGGGTGTATTGATCCCGGTTGCGACGAGTACAGAAATCAACTTTCTGAATGTTTGTGACGGTTGCGGTGGCCTTGGTGCTTTGCCCCATGATGTGCTGGACGTTGCCCGGATATCCAGCCACCCCGCCAAGCAGAACAATGACGAGGGCTATGACACCGACGAGGCCAACAGTAAACAGCACGCCGTTCCACATCTTGTGCGCACGCTCCAGGGCTTTCTGTTCTTCAAAAGACACAAACCATTTTTACCGAAAACGAGGAGCGTGTGGGTGAGATTCAATGGAGAGAGCAATCCAATGAAGAAGGGAAGTAAAGATCGATCCACCCGGTGCAGGCTGCCAATGACATCGAGAGTGAGTTGTAAAAGATGAGAACAAAGCAAGCAAAGTGCGAACGGTGCAGCGGCTGGGCGAGAGAAGCGACTGTTAGCATGGCGGGGACTTAATGAGCCGTATTCCAGGAGGAAACAGTGGAACTAAGTATGGATAAGGGCAACCAGTTTGTTGCCGAGACTCAGACACCCGAAGGCGCAGAAACCTGGAAGAAGCAACTGGATGAGTTCGCTCCCGGATCGTCCGACTGGGTTGTTGGAGCCGTCTTTGGTGGCACCTACCAGCGTGAAGGACTGGAGCTACGTGACCGGCAGATGTTGAACATGGCAGCGCTTGCCGCCATGGGAGGCGTCGAACCGCAGCTTACCGGCCACATCAAGACCGCTGTTGATGTTGCCGGAATGAGCAAGGAAGAGGTTGCCGAGTGCTTCGTCCACCTCATGCCCTACATCGGCGTACCCAAGACGCTTGCCGCAATGCGCTGCATGAAAGCGGCGTTCGGGGACTGATGCAACTGCGTCAGTGTTGAGCTGACCATTAAATTGCAACAGAGCCCCGGATGCGGAACAGCATGATTCCGTCCCGGGGCTTCGTGATGCTGGAGAAAGCGGTCGGTGCCTGGGTGTGTCGGTGCCGGTACGTCGTGAAACCGAGCGCCGATTCGGAAAGCACGGGCTAAGGTATGACAGCTGCCCGCTGCTCCATAATCTGCCAGGTTAGTTCTGATGAGTCTGGTTATCCCATGTAAACAACGGCCCGGGAGAGAGTTGCGAATGGGGCTTTCTGACTGCTGGGTTTCTCCCCAGCCATGACCCAATTGATCTGAGCATCAAGAATGTGGAGTACGTGATCTAAAGTGAAGATCTTAACGTTCAATGAGAACCGGAGAGGGCTGATGGATCCGGGAGGCGGTAGGGGCTTCGTTTTGGGGCGGTTTATCCGTGCTGAGGCCGCGGCCCGCACCACGTGACGTAGTGCTATCCACTGTTCGGTCGTTGCGGTGGCGAAAACGGTTCTCGTCAGAGCGACGGTGGCTAGCCTCTTTCCGTCATCCCTAAAAAACTCAGCTGAGTGCCCGGTGCGCGACCAGTGAATGAACCGGACCTCCGCTATGGCGGAGAACGGGAAGGTCCCCTTCTTGCTCCGGACCGTTCCTTCGGCGATAGAGATGGTCACGCGAGGTGGGAGTGCGTAACACGGAAGGATGAGGGCGGCCGTGGCTCCCGAGGTGATGAGAACAGCATCGATGGGAGCTTCGCTGCCGATAAGGCCGATGATGACCACGGCAACGACAGTTCCGAAAAGTAACCACATTTAAAGGCCGAGTCCCCGGTTACAGCGGACCGTGTGTGGAAGCGATGCAGGTGTCGTCACCCTGCCACTGTGACGACACGTAAGGCGTGGTGGTGATTGATAGTGGGGGAGGCAGACCCTGATTGTGGCGCTAAGAAAGGAATGTCCCCGGGTGCCTGTGAGAGGCTACCCGGGGACAGCGGTGAGTGAACCTAGTCCTTCTGCGTAGACCGTTCGGGGTTGGTCTCGGATTCCAACTCGGGATCGGTGTCCGATTCGGAGTCGGTTTCGGGACCTTCCCAGGTCTCGTCGATCTCGCCGCCGACTGCTAGGTCGCCAGCAACCTTGATGTCACCTTCGAGTAACCAGGCACCATCCTCATGTTGCCAGGTTGGCTCGGGGAGCGGATTGCCGTCCTCGTCGTATCCGGGTGCTGGCCTGCTAGCGCCCTCTTCGAGAGCGTCAGCGTCGAACGTTCGATCCCACTGCCTTGTCTTGACGGGGGCTTCGGCTGCGCGGTCTTCGCTCATTGCCTTGAGTAACGCCCACATCATGAAGAACTCGATGAGGAAGAACGGCAATGCCACGATAATGACAACGTGCTGGATTGCCGTGATGCCATCATCGGGTGCGATGAGGAGGAGGGCTGCGGTAACGGCGCCGATTCCAACCACCCAGCCGACGCGATAGATCGTGGGTGATTTGTTCTCTTCGCCGGTGGCAAACATGTCCATGACGAGCCCCGCGGAGTCCATTGACGTAATGAAGAAGACAACAATCACGATGAGTGCGATTGTGCCGACCAGGCCGTAGGCGGGATATTGCTCGAGCAGGCTGAACAACGCCATCTCGGTTCGGCCATTTTCGACTACGGGTTCTGTGAGAACCCCCGGATTGTCCTTTTCCATTTCCAGGGCAGCGCGGCCAAAGATCGAGAACCAGATGAGAACGAAGCCTGAGATTAGCCCAAGGACGCCGCCAATGAAGCCGCGGATGGTGCGACCGCGGGAGATTCGGGCAATAAACATCCCCACGTAGGGGCCCCAACAGATCGTCCATGCCCAGTAGAACGCCGTCCATGTGGATAGGAAGTCTGGGTTCTCGTTGTGGCTGTCAACCCAGAACATGAGCTCGGGGAGTGACGAAGCATAAATGCCGAAGGATTCGACGCTCTGCTCAATCAGGGTGAGGGTTGGTCCTGCGAGCAGGACGAAGATCATGAGCCCGGTGGCGAGCGCGATGTTGATGTTCGACAGGATCTTAATGCCCTTGTCGAGGCCGGTGCCGACGGAAATGCAGGCGGCGACGGTGATGAGAAGAATGATGGCAAGGTGAATGTGGGAGGCGATCGGCACATCCCACATGATGTTCATGCCAGCATTGATCTGGAGCACACCAAGACCAACCGAAACAGCGATACCGAACGTGGTGCCGATGATGGCGACGGCGTCAATGAGCTTGCCGGGCCACCTATAGATCTGGCCTTTAAGGAGCGGAGCGAACACGGAAGACATCCGCTCCGGCATTTTCCTCTTGTAAATGAAGTAGCCGAGCGCCAGGCCGGGCAGGGTGAAGACCACCCACATGTGCGCCGCGAAGTGATAGTACGTGAACTCGAAGGCCTGAGTGATGGCCTCCTGCGACATGGGTTCCATGTCGCCACGCGGTGGATTGTAAGCATGGTGCAGTGGCTCTGCCGCTCCCCAGAACATGAGAGTGGCACCAAGACCTGCAGCGAACAGCATCGCGAACCATACGGGAGTGGAGTACTCGGGTTCGTCACCATCGTCACCGAGCTTGAGGTTCCCGTACGGGGAAACAAACAGCACAATAAGGAAAATGAAGATCAGTGAGACGCCGCCAATATAGAGCCAACCGAAGTTCTCCATAAGGGCACCGGACACGTTGCCGTACAGCTGGCGGGCGCCCTCGCTAAATGCGATGGTGCCAGCGACAAAGACAAGAATGAATCCGCCTGCGGCTAGAAAGATCAGCGGATCTGTCTTAAGCCACGGCATAAACTTCCGGGGATTTTCCTGCCCGGTATCTGTCGTCTGTGCCTGATTTTCTGTGATCTCTGCGTTATTCGCTCTGGAAGACATAGTTCTATTTCAGGTAGGGAGCGGCGAAATTCTTAGCTTAGCGGGACCGCCATAACTATCCGAAGTGTTTTCCCAGAAAGTGTCTACTTGTCCATAATCAATGACTCATCGGGCAAAAGGTGATATTAGAAGCGCGTCAAAGAATGGTGCAAACGAATACTGACCACAGAGTGCTTCTAAAGGAGATTGCGAGAATCGAAACTGGGTGGAAAAGCTCCAGAAGATCTCCAAAAGGGTCATCAATGTGCGGAAACGTCGATCAACGTGGCGATGATCGGCCCGGGCGGATGAGAAAGCACAAGTCCCTGCCCAACGAATGTTCACCGGGCAGGGACAGGACCCTGAAGGGCTCGTTTGATTGAGGTCAGGCGGAGAGTGCGTCCGCTGCGGATGTTGACGGGCGGCCGATCAGATCCTGAAGGTCGGTGCTCTCCGAGTAGAGGGCGCCGTTTTCGATAGCAGGCTCCATCCCCGCAAAGGCAGCGGCGGCTTCCGTGGGGAGACCGAAGCTCTCGAGAGTGGCCCGGTATTCCTCGACGGACTGATCCACGTACGTGACCTCGGAGCCAATGACCTGGCCCGCGGCGTCGGCGATCTCCTGGTAGGTGAGGCTCGGGGAACCAGCAAGCTCGTAAACCTTGCCAGCGTGACCATCCGTTGTTGCCACAACGGCAGCGGCCTCGGCGTAGTCGCGGCGAGCAGCCCCCGAAACCTTCGCGGCACCGGCAGCGCCAAAGAACTTACCCGCGGCGCGACCGGAGTCGAGGGCGGAAGCGTAGTTCTCCCAGTACCAGCCATTACGCAGGATCGTGTGGTCAATTCCGGACTCGGCAAGGAGCTTCTCGGTATCCCGGTGTTCGGGAGCCAGGCCAAGCTCGGAGGTATCAAGGTTAAGAAGGCTCGTGTAGGCGATGAAAGAAACACCCGCGGCCTGAGCGGCCTCGATGATGTTCGAGTGCTGAGCAAAACGCTTGCCCACTTCGCTACTGGAAACAAGGACCAGACGATCGACATCCTCGAGTGCCTTCGTGAGAGCCTCCTTGTTCTCGTAGTCGGCTACGCGGATTGTCAGGCCGCGCGCTGCGAGATCGGCAGCCTTCTGGTCGTCGCGGACGATTGCGGTAATGACCTCGGGGGCCACACCCCGCTCAAGAAGGTAATCAATAACGAAACCACCAAGGTGGCCGGTTGCTCCAGTAACTGCGAAGTTCATGCTTGTCCTGACGTCGTGGGGAAGTCCAACACGAAAACAATAGCACTAACTAAAAGAAAGTGAATACTGGAAGTTAGTGAAGAAGTATTAGGGTGGGGGTATGGCCAGCAACGACGACACCCTTGGTTCGCTCCCGGACCCCAATGTTTTCTCGCGAATGTGCTCATCTCGCGACGTTTTTCATCACGTCACCGGAAGGTGGGGTGCGCTCGTCATCGTTGCGCTATCGGAGAACGGTGAGCCCATGAGATTCAGTGAGCTCCGCCGCCACGTGGACGGTGTCAGTGACCGTATGCTGTCCCAAACCCTTGCTCAGCTTGAACGTGAAGGGGTGGTAGTGCGAACCGTGCACAGTTCAATCCCGCCCCACGTCGACTACCAACTCACAGAGCTTGGAAACAAATTGTCCGGCCCACTCAGTGATCTCAAGGGAATCGTCGAAGGGGAACTAGGTGGCATTCTCCAGTCGCAAGAAGCCTACGATAAGGCCCATGCTTAGCTGATCGGGTGCTCGCTTAGGTGTTCGGGCGCTCGCTTAGCTGATGGGGCTGACACTTATCCGTTGAATCGCGCAGGCGTGTTTCCGAAGAATGGACCGGAATAGAAATCTGGGCGGAAGCACATAGGCTCGATTGCGAGACGAATGGAGAATTCGAATGGCTAATACAATCCGCACCACCCACGTTGGTTCGCTACCCCGCCCCGAAGCGCTAATCGCTGAGAACATTGCCCTTCAGAACAACGAGCTGGATCGAGCAGAGTTCGACGAGCGACTGCAGGCCCACATCAACCACGTTGTTGCCCGCCAAATCAACGCCGGAATCGACATCATTAACGATGGTGAATACGGCAAGCCCATGGTCGAGGAAATTGAACCGACCGCCTGGGTTTACTATGCCTGGCACCGCTTCGACGGCCTGGGCTTTGCCGAGCACAAGAACGGCATCATGCCGAACCCGAATGCTGTCCCCGGCAAGTACGATGAGCCGGAGCTCACGACCTACGCAAACCGTCGCGACTACCAGGCATTTAAAGAGGCATATCTCGCCGATCCGTACAATGCGGGGATCATGGCTGGTTTGGACAGCCCGACGGCGCCCGCAATCATCAAGGAGATCACCTACACGGGCCAGAATGCTGTGAAGGCTGACGCCGAGGGCCTCCGTGCAGCACTGTCTGGAGCGGGAGCTGAAGGCCGTGGATTTATCTCCTCAATCTCGCCCGGAATGCTCTCGTCCATGGGTAACGCCTTCTACGAGTCACGCCACGATGCTGGTATGGCGGTGGCGGCAGAACTCAATAAGGAATACCGGGCGATCGTCGATGCTGGACATACTCTTCAGATCGATGCACCCGACCTTGCCGACTCGTGGGACCAGATCAATCCCGAGCCGACCGTCGACGAGTACCTCAAGTACATTCGTCACTCAGTCGAAGAGATCAATGAAGCCATTAAGGGCATTGACCGCGACCGAGTGCGTATCCATATTTGCTGGGGTTCCTGGCATGGCCCGCACACCACCGATGTTCCGTTCAACGACATCGTTGACACGATCTTTGAGGCCAACGCAGGGGGCTTCAGCTTCGAAGCAGCCAACCCCCGCCACGCGTGGGAATGGAAGATTTGGCAGGACCGGAAGCTCCCCGAGGGCGTAAAGCTGATCCCCGGTGTCATCTCGCATAACACAAACATCGTGGAACACCCCGAGACCGTGGCACAGTCGATCATCCGCTTCGCGGAACTCGTGGGTCCCGAGAACGTCATCGCCTCTACCGACTGCGGTCTCGGCGGGCGCCTCCACTCGCAGATTGCGTGGGCAAAGCTCCAGGCACTTGGCGAAGGCGCTGCCCTCGCAGAAAAGTACATGAGCCTATAAAGGACTAAACCGTCTGGTTTTTGCGCTCCGATGACTGACAGCGCGGCGACACGATTGTGTCGCCGCGTCGTCCTTGGGGCGAAGTGGGACTGGCGGGAGCGGGGATTGGGTAGCAATGTCCGCTGCCAATGGACTTTTCCGCTGTCCGCAAGGAACCTAGCCAATACTGGGGACTGTCGATAGGTTGGGCCGAGGACAGGTGGCCGGTGAGAATGCCGGCGCTCGATATCGACGATTGGAATCCTTTTGGCTCGCGTACCACTCAGTGTTCTTGACCTTGTTGGCGTTTCGGAAGGGGCAACGCCCCGGGATGCAATCGAAGATTCGATGAAGCTTGCGAAGATTGCTGACACGCTTGGTTATACGCGGCTCTGGTTCGCGGAGCACCACAACACTATTAATTTGGCCTCGAGTGCCACCTCCATCCTGATCGGACGTGCCGCCTCGGAGACCGAGCGGATCAGGGTTGGCTCGGGTGGCGTCATGCTTCCCAACCACGCACCTCTCATGGTTGCTGAACAGTACGGGACGCTCGCACAGATGTACCCGGGCCGTATTGATTTGGGTCTTGGTAGGGCGCCCGGAACTGACCAGATGACAGCGCGGGCTCTGAGCAGGTCCTCGGCTGAGCCGCAGGAGTTCGCGCAGAACATTTATGAGATGCAGGGGTGGTTTAGCGACCGGGGTGCGGGGCAGACCATGCCGATTGTTTCTGCTGTCTCCGCGGGAACAAACGTGCCGATTTGGGTTCTCGGCTCTACCGTAAACGGCGCATCGATCGCTGGCCAGCTTGGCCTGCCGTTCTCCATTGCCTCGCACTTTGCTCCGGACCAGGTGAACCAGGCGATTGCCGTGTACCGGGAATCCTTCACAACCGAAGCCCCCACCGCACAGATCGAGAAGCCCTACGTTCTTGCTGGAATTAACGTTCTTGTTGCGGACACCGCTGAGGAAGCGGAGCGGGAGTTCACCACCATTCTCCAAATGTTCGCCGACACTGCTATGGGGCGAAAGCGGAAGATCCAGCCGCCGATCGACCCCGAGCAGGCGCGGGAAATTGATAACCCGATGCTCAGAATCAGAGCGGTCGGTTCCCCGGAAAATGTGGTCCGTCGGCTCGACGAGTTCGTCGAAGAAACTGGGGCCGATGAAATCATCACGACCACCTACTCCTACGATCCTGTCGTGCGGGAACGCTCTTTGAAGTTGCTTGCTGAGAACTGGTTCTAAGCACCTAGTTCAACGACTACATATGTTGGCGGATGGCAGGCTGCGGCCTGCCATTCTTGCTCCGTCGAGCAGGCGTTCTCGTTGAATGTGCATAGCAAGTCGGAGCGTAATCTTGCTTGGTATGGTGGCGGGGATATCGCCGTATGCAAGGAGTGCAATGGACACGCAGCAGTTTGACGGACTCGTTGATCTCTTCGAAAAAGCCACCGACGGGGAGGGCAATAAGCTCAACATGCATTACCTGCTGGTCAAGCAGGCGGACAGGGAATTCTTCCATGCCTTCGGCGGGCGAACCGAGCCGTCGGACATTAGGTCGCTGTCGAAGACTGTCATGGCCCTTGTCCTCGGCACGATCGTCGAGAGCCGGGATGACTTCACGGAAGAGACTCCCGTGTGGCCCATACTCGAGTCGCTATGTACTCTCACGAATGAGGAAAACCGCGAGAAGCTTGAGCGGGTCAAGATCAAGCACCTTATGAACCACACGATCGGTTACGACAAGGTCCTGATGATGAGAGGGGATATCGGGCACCTCGATCCCTCCGAATACATTGATTACATCGTCAACGCTCCAATTGTGCACGAGCCCGGCAAGCACTACCTGTACTCGAATGCTGGGTTCTACCTTCTGTCTGTTGTCCTTCAGGAACTCCTTGGAGAAGATCTCGAAGACTACGTGCAGCGAGTTCTTTTCAATCCGCTGGAAATTACCGATTACAGCTGGGAGCGGTACGGCAAGTACCTTGCCGGTGCGACAAGGCTTTGGTTGCACCCCCACGATCTCCTAAAGATCGGTGACGTCTTGCTCTATGAAGGCGCGGGAATTGTATCGCCCAAGTGGATCGAGCGCATGAAGCAGTTCACCGAGTTCACGCCTGAGCAAGACACCCCAACGAATCCGCTGTTCCGACGCTGGGCTTACGGCTCCAGTCTCTGGCTGGGCAAGAAGAACGAGATCTTCTTTGGCCACGGAACGGATGGGCAGTCGCTCGTCATCGTTCCCGATCGTGAAGCAGTTGTTATTACGACCGCCCACCAGGTTGATGTGGTTCGCCTGGAAGAACTCGTCGACAAGGCAGTTGCCCTTCTATACTGAACCGGTCAGTCGTCGCACTCTCGGGTATCAGGTCGTTCCCGCTAGTGGCCCAGGAGGCTAGGGAACTAGGAAGCCAAGTGAACTGCGGCGGCATGGCAAAGGGCCTTCCCCTGGAGAAATCAATCTCCGCGGGAAGGCCCTTTGCTGTTCCAGCTATTGGGGTGGGTTCTTGACTATGTCAAAGCAATTGATTGGCGAGTGCTGCTGACCTATCGCCCGGGCCTACGCGGTACCCTGGCTGTGGCGCGAAGTTACCTCCGCAAGCTCGTCGTAGACGTTTCCGTCTACAAGCGCGAGGAACGCCTTCTCGAACACGTGGAAGTACTCGGTGTAGACCGCGTGGTTCGCCATGTTCGGCTCAATGAAGCCGTGAGTATGGACCATGTTCTCGATCGCCTCGTCAAGATCGGGCAGTGCGCCTGCGCCAACGGCACCGAGAATTGCTGCTCCAAGGACGGCGCATTCGGATACCTTGAGGCGTTCGACCCGGCGGCCGTAAATATCGGCCTGCATCTGGCTCCAGAACAGGGACTTCGCACCCCCGCCCGACAGGCGGATTGTGTCGAACGGGCGGCCGAGTGCACCTTCCATGGCCTCCACCGCCATGCGCAACTCGTAGATGACACCCTCGAGTACGGCACGAGCGGCATGCTTGCGGGTGTGGATCTGGGTGATGCCAAGCATTCCGCCGCGAGCATTGTCGTGGAAGTGCGGGTTGGCCTGAGAGTTGAAGAACGGGAAGAACAGGAGCCCATGACATCCGATCGGGGCCTCGGCGGCCTCGAGGGTGATGATGTCGTAGGGATTGAGATCTAGGGCCTTTGCGGCCTCGACCTCCGGTTGCCCGTAGGTGTCGCGCCACCAGCGCAGGACGACGCCCGCAGCATGGGCTGTTCCCTCCATGTCCCAGCGGTGCGGGATAGCGTGAGCGCCGAACGAGACACCACTGGTCAGGTTTTCCACCATGTCCGGTGCTTCATCGAGCTGGGCCACCATGACGGCCGCAGTGCCAAGCGACAGCTCCGCCATACCAGCCTTGTTGACGCCCGAACCGACAGCGGCACACTGCTGGTCGCCACCGCCGGGGGAGAGGACCGTCCCCTCGGCAAAACCGGTGGCCGCAGCTCCGGCTGCAGAAACCGTGCCAACCCGGCGCAGGTCCGGAACGAGGGGCGGCATGAGATCCATGTCGAGCCCCGCACGGTCGAACAGCTCCGGGGCATAATTGAGGGTCGTAATGTCGAACATGCCGTTGTAGTTCAGCGCCGAAGGATTGGCGAACAGCTCGGTCGATCCGAGGTTGTGGAGAATCCACTCCTGACCGTTCACGAACTTCCAGGTCTTCTCGTAAACCTCTGGGCGGTTGTCCTTAAGCCACTTGATCTTCGGGTAAACCCAGATAGCCGACGGATTGAGGCCGGTAATCGAGTAGTACTCGTCGTGCCCGAACTCCTTATTGATCCACTGGGCTTCCTTCGTTGCCCTCGTATCTGACCAGACGATTGAATCAATAAGAGGATCCCAGTTCTCGTCGACAGGAACGAATGAGCCGCGCTGAGAGGAGACGCCAATCGATACGACCTGAGAGATATCGCCTTTGAACCTGCTGGTTGCCTGCTTGGCGGCAATGCAGAGGCCTGCCCACAGCTCGTGCATGTCCTGGTCGACCCACCCGGGATGAGGGTGCTTTGTGCGGTACTCCGAGTATCCGCTACTCATGATGTTGCCCTGGTCGTCGAAGATCATGACGGTCGTGCCCGTCGTGCCAGCATCAATGCCAGCAAAGTACTTTTCCATGATTTCCTTTCGTCGCATCGTTGCGACATACATAGCCCCGGGAACCGAGATGGGTTCGCCGGGAACGTCATAGTGAGGTTGGGGAAATGGCAGGATCCGGATCTGGATCCGATACGGATATGTGCCATAAATTATAGCTAAAATGTCAGCTGAATAACACTGATATAGTTTGTCGTTCTGTGCTCACGCGAGCGGCCCAATCGTCGTGGGCGAGGGTGAACGACGTGGCCCCGCGATTAACTTCTCCAGTCAGAAAGCGCTGATCATGAGCTATGACGATCCGCGACTCGTCGCGATCTACGACATCGACAACCCGGACGGGCCGGACCATGACTTCTTCCGAGCCCAGGCCGGTGAACTTAAGGTGCGAACGATTGTCGACCTTGGGTGCGGAACGGAGATTCTTACGGTCACGCTCGCAGCGCCCGGCAGAAGAATCCTGGGAATTGATCCGTCGGAGAGCATGCTCAATTTTGCTCGGCAGCGGCCAGGTTCCGATCGGGTGGAGTGGGTGCGTGGCACGAGTAGTCGCATCGAACCGGATTCGGCTGATCTGGTGATTATGAGCGGCAATGTTGCCATGCATATCCTCGGCGACGATTGGCATCGCACCCTCGCCGATATTTCGGCTGGACTCACCTGTGGTGGACGGTTGCTTTTTGAGTCCCGCAATCCGCTCCGCGAAGCGTGGAAAGAATGGAACGACATGCCTTCGGAGAGAGATACTCCTGCAGGCAGGCTACGTGAGTCGCTGGTGACCGAGCCGCCCGGCGCCGACGGCATCGTCGTCATGCATGTTCGCAATGAATTCCTGGAAAGTGGCGCCGTCCTTCAGTGTGACCAGAAGTTACAATTCCGAAGCGCAGAACAGATACGAGCGGACCTTGAGAACGCGGGGCGCAGGGTGGCGAATGTGTGGCGAGACTGGGAGCGAAACCCGTTTGAGGGAACTCCGGCTGAGCCTCTTATGGTGTTCGAGGTGGCTCGGGCCGACGATGTGTGATGACTAATTGTCGAGTATCGAACACCGCGGCGGTGGCCGTGCTGAAAAAGCTATGCCCGACGATGCGTTGTTGGCGCCGGGCCTTTGCCTGGAACTGCTCTGTTGTTTGAGAGAGTAAGAGTTCCCCGGTCGCAAATGGACGTTATTATTTTCACCTAGTTCGGCGATTTCAGAATCTCGTTGGTACTCTGATGCTTGCCTAAAAGATCAAGGCTGGTGTGGTTATTCCAGCCCTCTTAGTGAGATGAAGTCGCATCCGTGCGAACCCCTGGCGCTATACATCCACTTGTGGGCGGAAGCGCCATCTCGCCGTGGTGCTGCCGTCCGCCAGAAAGAGATCTATCTTGAGCAAGAAGTAGCTTTTCATCACGCAGGTCATTATGACTTTCATTATGGTCTCGGTTATGTCGGGCCTCCTCAGCCTTATCTTCTCCGGCCCCTCCATGGAATGGCTGAAGGCCTGGCCCGGCCAGTTCATCATCGCTTGGCCCATCGCATTCTGCTTGACGATGGTGGCGTGCCCGGCCTCGATGGCACTCGGCAAGAAGGTTATGGGCCTTTCCAAGCCTCGCCCGGTTGCGACGCAGGAGGCTGAGCCGGTGACGGTTAATGCCTAGAAGCAGGCTTTAAGACAGCAGTGGGGGATGGTACTTACGCCATCCCCCACTTGTTGAATGCCTCGTTGTTCAGTGCCATCGACGTGCCCCCGCTGTTGAGCTTGACTGCCCGAGCAATGATTGCCCGAGGCCTTTGTGTCTGCACCGAGCAATTACTGCGCGAGCACCGGAGCCTTGGACGCCCTTCTCTGGTGCAGTGTAAGAACTCTCTGGCGTAACGGTAGGATGAATTCTGGATCAGAACGGGGGAGTGATGGACTCGAAGCTGATTGATGAGCTGGCTGAACTGCACGACCAAGCAAGCATGGTTGGCTGGGATTTTTCTCGGCTTGACGGTCGAATGAAAGCAGACGAGCCCTGGTGGGACTTTGAAGAGGACTGTGCCGTAGCCGTCCAATCTGCCGCAAGCGTCCTTGATATGGGAACGGGCGGTGGCGAGCGCCTAACGCGCCTCCTTGACGCGTTTGGATGGCAGGGGAGTCCAGCTATTTTGGCTACAGAAGGCTGGGAACCAAATGTTCCGGTCGCGAAAGAAGTCCTGTTGCCGCGCGGTATCGAGGTTAGACAGTACGACCCGGACAACGACGATCCGATGCCATTCGAGAACGACCAGTTCGATCTCATCATGTCTAGGCACGAAGGAATGGATGCGAGCGAGATTGCGCGAATTCTTGCGCCCGGAGGTCGATACCTGACCCAGCAAGTGTCGGGGTTCGATGCGGAAGAACTCCACGAATGGTTCGGCGCCGAATATCTCTACCCCGAGGTCACTGCTAAGTCATACGTCGCTCAGCTGGAAACTGCCGGGCTTGTTGTCGATACCGTGGATGAATGGGCGGGAGCAATGACGTTTGCGGATGTGCAGGCACTCGTCACCTATATTGCTCTTGTGCCGTGGGATGTGCCGGGCTTTCGAGTTGCCGATCATCGTGAAGTTCTAACCAAACTTGCGAAGAACTCTCCGATCGAAGTGACTCAACGCCGATTTCGCGTCTATGTGGTGAAATCACAGTGATGGTTGGGTTCCGCGTTGCTCGGAGAATTTGGCCGAGGGTCTTGTAGCCCATGTGATACCTACCTAGTGTAAACACATGAAGGTCGCATTCGTTAATGTCAGCATAGCGGTGCGTGACATCGAAGCCGCAATCGCATTCTTTACCGATCTCGGGCTTCACGTCGTTGGGCGCGACACCGTCCAGGGTGAATGGTCTGAGACGGCCGTTGGCCTCGACGGCAATCGTGCCAAGATCGCCATACTCGAGACGTCCGCTGGTGAGGGCCAGATCGAGCTTTTTGAGTACCTCTATCCAGAGGCAATCGAGATAGAACCGCTTGCGCCGAATACGGTGGGTATGCACAGAGTGGCCCTTGCCGTTGAGGATATTGATGTGGCCCTCGAGATCGCGGGAAAGCACGGTTGTCTCCCGCTGCGCGGTGTCGCGAACTACCAGGACGTGTACAAGCTGACCTATGTCCGTGGCCCCTCGGACATCATCGTCATGCTGGCGCAGGACCTTCGCTCGTCCTGATCCCTCGAAGGCCATTTGTGCCTGTTCGTACAGCGATTCTGGTGCTTTAGTCCCAAACCTTGCCGTGTGTGCACCAGAGACTTGGTCTGTCCGTTGATTCCCTTTCGCCAACCCCTATTATTTCCGTATATTGCCGTTAATATTGCGTGTGAGCCTACTTAAGGAGCGGGTATACATGAGGATTGTGATCGGGGCGCCTAGTAATGGTGCGGCGCTGAAGGAAGAAGTCAGGCAGTATCTTGAGCGCGATAATCGCGTCAGCAACGTTGTGGACCTATCGACTCCGGACGTTACCTATCCTGATGTTTCGATCCGGGCGGCGCAGATGGTTGTTGACGGTGAAGCAGACCGCGCCATTCTTATCTGCGGCACCGGTGTTGGTACCGCTATCGCGGCAAGCAAGGTCAGGGGCGCACGCGCCGCGACGGCCCATGACCTCATTACTGCACGGGGTGCGGTGGAGAACTACGATGCTCAGATCCTGTGCATGGGGCAGAACATTATCGCTCCCATCTACGCCACCGCCCTCGTTGATGTGTGGCTTGATGCGAAGCATGATCCGGCAGGTTTCTATGGGCCTAAGGTGCGCGAAATCAGTGACTACGAGTCCGGCACCGGGCGCGGATAAGGGGTAAACATGCCTGCAGAGAACGGAATCCTCACACCGGCGGAGATGGCGAGGGCAGCTGAAGACGCAGCTTTCGGTAAGGCCACAAGCCACCAGCTGAAGTCTTTTCTACTTGCACTGACCGCGGGCGGCTATATTGCCCTCGGCTTCGTTTTCTTTGTCACCAGCCAGGTTGGCGCGGCGGATATGCCATGGGGTGTCTCCAAGGTTCTTGGTGGCCTCGTGTTCTCCACGGGTCTCACCCTCGTTGTCTTGACGGGCGCCGAACTCTTTACTTCGTCTACTCTGACCTTGACTGCGCGTGCCAGTGGCCGGATTACGACATGGCAGTTGCTGAGGAACTGGGTGATTGTCTATCTCGGTAACTTCATCGGTGCCCTGACGATCGTTGCCCTGATTTTCTTCGCCAAGACCTGGGAGCAGGCCGATGGTGGGTGGGGAGCGGTCGTTCTTGATGTTTCGATGAAGAAGGTCAGCCACGGCTTCGGTGAGGCCTTCGCGCTCGGTATTCTCTGTAACCTCATGGTCTGCCTCGCAATCTGGGCTGCCTACGGCGGACGCAACACGATCGACAAGGTTGCGGCAGTCACGCTGCCGATCGCCCTCTTTGTGGCCTCCGGTTTTGAGCACTCGGTCGCCAACATGTTCATGATTCCCCTCGGCATCCTCATCGTTACCTTCGCAGGCGATGGGTTCTGGTCGGCGGCAGGGATCGACCCCGCGGCCTACGGTGACCTCACGTGGAGCAATTTCTTCGTTGACAACCTCCTGCCTGTCACGCTCGGCAACATTGTCGGTGGTGGCGTCATGATCGGCGTCCTCTACTGGACGATCTTCCACTTCCTCGACAAGCCCGGTAAGCCCATGCCAAACCCCAGCGTTGGTGGGCGCGAAGAAGATAAGTGAATGCTGTTGAAGGTGGTCGGTAGGCGAGCCTGAAGGGGCAGACGGAAGGCCCGAAGTGGGCAAGAGGGCGAGTTCTGTCCAGTCGAGTCAGCAGCAGATTGGGGATGCCGCCCGGGGAGTGTCGTGCTCCGGGCGGCATCCTTCGTATGTAGCTCTTTACAGTTGTCTGTGCAGTATCGATTTTCTCGTGTTGCCAGGGTCAGAGCATGAGTGCGGCGACCCAGGCGAACAGCAGCATTCCAACGTTGCAGTGCAGGAAGGTTGGGATGACCGAGTCCTTGATGTGGTCGTGCCTGCCGTCCGCGTTCAGACCCGCGGTGACGCCGAGCGAGATCGTTGAGGCGGGTGATCCAGCATCACCCAGGGCCGCGGATGCTCCCAGTAGTGCCATGGTGGCCAGCGGACTGAAGCCGAGCTCGAGAGCAAGCGGAATGTAGATCGGGGCGAGGATCGGAACGGACGCGAAAGAGTCGCCGAAACCGATCGTGATGAACAGGCCGATGAACAGCATGAGGAAAGCACCGAACGCCTTGTTGCCGCCAACGAAGTCCGCGGTGGCTGCGATCAGGGGTTCGATGTGGCCGGTCTGGGCAAGGAGCCCGGCGAAGCCCGAGGCAACGGTGATGATCACGGCAATCTGCGCCATCATCAGAAGGCCCTGAGTGAAAACATCATCCTGCGCATTCCACCTAAAGATCCCGCCAATGCTGAGCAGGATAAAGCCGACCATGGCGCCCATGAGTAGCGAGTCGAAGGCGATCTGGAAGTAGAGTGCGGCTGCCAGTGCCAGGATCGTCATGATCAGCGGGTAGGGGCGGAGCTTGATGCGTTCGGTCGCCGGGGCGGTTGCCAACGTCGAGGTGGAGAGAGGTGCCTCGTAGGTGCGGGGCTTGCGGTAGGTGACGAGCACGGCGAAAAGCATGCCGGCAAAGAGTCCCATGACGGGCCAGAACATGGCGCGAGGCGCCATGTCAGCCGTAGCCGTTAAGCCGTGGTCCGCACCGAAATCGTTGACGTTCGCCAGGAGAATCTCGTTGAGGTAGATCGCTCCGAAGCCTGTTGGCAGGAGCAGATAGGCGGCACTCATCGAGCAGGCAAGGATGCAGGCGACGGCACGCCGGTCAATCTTTAGGCGGTTGAGGACAACCAGGAGCGGTGGGATAAGGATCGGGATAAAGGCGATGTGGACCGGAACGAGGTTCTGCGAAAGCAGGGAGGCCACGACAAAAAGTCCGTAGAGGGCCCACTTCACACCCTTGTTCGTTTTCTGCTCGTCGGTCCCAACCTTCGTTGTCACCCAGTGGGCAAAGAGTTCAATGAGGCCGCTTCGCGACAGTGCGACGGCCAGAGCGCCCACCATGACGTAGGTGAGGCCCACCTGTGCCCCGGACAGCAGGCTGTCATTGAAGGCGCCTAGCGCCCCCTCCATTCCCATGCCGGCTTGGAGGCCGCCAAGCAGCGCAGCCGCAAGGAGCGCAATCGTCACCGGAACCTTGATGAGGCATAGCGCGACCATGACAACGATTGCCAAGACGACCGCGTTGACCGGATTCCCGGTGAGCTCCAGCGCGCCATAGACAGCCGCAAGGCCAAGGACTGTGACAACCACATGTCGTGGAAAGACCTCTTTTAGTTCAATTCGGTCTGACGATTTATTGGCTGCTTCTTCAGTTGTCATGCTCATTGCTAGCCCCCTTTCGCCCGTTATCGTAGCCCGCCTCATCTCCGACTATCGCTCGAGTTCACGTGCTGGATACGTGACGTCAGCGACTAGCCAAGCACCATTCGATACCAACTCGTTGGGTGAATATGTCCTGGATGAGACTGCTCGCCTACTCGTCGTGTCTGGTCGGAGGCTGAATGTTCTCGGTGCAGATTTGCCAGACTGTGGCGGAGGCCACCCGGCCTCGGTAGGGTCGAACAGAACGCAAAAGATCTTTGACTGGAATGCAAAGAAGACTCGGGAGGCTAAGGAAAATGGAACAGAGACCGGGACTGCGAGTCACCGACACGTGGGGCGCGGCAACAAACGACGACGTGACCATTGAACTGTTCGAAGCGCTCTATGAAGAACTCGGTGGCCCCGAACGGGACAATGATCTCATCACCCTCTCAGACGATGATGGGTGGAAACTTGAGTTCTCACGCGGGTCCGTCCGCTATCAGAACAGCGAAGCCGCCGGAGAAGTGGGCGCGCTCAATCTTGCGGACCGCGACGAGGCGCTCGCGGTAGCCGATGAGTTCATTCGCGGCGACCTCGAGGCACTGCTTGGCAGGTCCTGGGAGAAAAACTAGACCCGTGGCGTTCCAGACGCCAACGCTCGAGACCGAGCGGCTTACCCTGCGGCCCTTTGGGGCTGCCGATAAGGACGAGATCTACGCTCTTCAAAGCGATCCGTACGTACTCCGCTACTGGGACTCCTCGCCGTGGACTAGGCGGGAGCAGGCCGACCGCTTTATCGAGCGGTCGGCAACCATGGCGCGCGACGAAAAAGGTATTCGCCTGGCTGTTGATCGGAGATCCGATGGCGCGTTCGTTGGGTGGTGCGCTTTTAATGAATGGAACCCCGACTTTCGCAGTGGTGAGCTCGGCTACTGCTTTAAAAGGGAAGAGTGGGGCAAGGGCTACGCGACCGAAGCTGGGCGCGCCGTGCTTGAGTGGATGTTTGAGAACACGAACCTTAACCGGGTCCAATCGGCTGCCGACACTCGCAACCCAGCATCGGGCAAGGTGCTCCAAAAGCTCGGATTCATTCTTGAAGGGACAATGAGAGAAGACTGCATTGTTGATGGGGTCGTCTCCGACTCGTGGATCTTTGGGCTACTGCGCAAGGATTGGGAAAAGCTTCAAGCTTCGGCCTAGTAGGGAAGAGGGTACTGGCACTTCTCAGCCCAAGCGGTACCGGCAAGCGCGGAAGTGGGGCGTTGAATCTCTACAGCTTCTCGAGGCGGTAGGTTAGCCCGTCGAGGATGAGAGCGATCTTGTCCTTCCAATAGTCGCCGGGTACGCCGTCTTGGCCGAGGGCTTCCTCGAGAACCGTGATGTAGTCGGCAAGCTGCTCGTCGACGCCCGCTTCCATCGCCTCATGGAGGGAAGCGAGAGCGCCGGCTCGCATAGTCGGACCGTCGGGATTCGTCTTGGAATCGAGCTGTGAAATAAAGATGAAGGAGTCGATGACGGAATCCCCGACGCTGTCGACGACGAGCGCGGCCTCGCCGAGAGGGATATCGAATAGTTCGACGAGAGTGGTAACGATCTGCGCGGAACGGGAAAGCAGTGCCGGTGGGGCAATGGGCATGCTGCGCAGGTGTTGCGCCAGGCCCGAGTTGTTGCAGTAAAGCTCCCACAGTCTGTCGGCAATTGCTTCCAGGAACGTGCGCCAGTCCGTCATGGCTTCCTGCGGCCACCTGGCCTGCCGAATAGCCCTATCGGCGGCCTCGCCCAGCATGTCATCCCGATTCTTAATGTGGCCGTAAAGCGTTGAGGGGTCAACTGCCAGGCACTCTGCGACAGCAGCAATCGTTGCTCGGTCGATACCGATCTCGAGAACGGTATCGATGATGTTGTCTCGCGAAATCCGAGCAGGCCTGCCTACCTGCCGTGGCTGAGCGTCTCGCGCCATGATGCCCCTTCCCCTCGGTGCTCTTCACAACCTAGGATAAAGCACGGTTTCCCAATGAACATGGAAAATAGAGGGGGTTTGCATGGTCGAGGGTGTCCAGGCGTCCACAGAGGACATGGAATCGGCTGAATATCGGGCGGAAGAGAAGGTTGCGAGACCCTCTGTCCTTGCTCCGATCAGAGGCAAACTCATGGTCGCCAACGTCATGGTGCTCCTGTCGTCGATCTGCTCCGTGCTGCCCTTTATTCTCATTGTTGAAGCCTTCCGCAGGCTCCTTGAGGGGAGCGCTGAGGGGGTGTGGCCGCTTCTTATGTGGGCGTTGGCTGCTTACGCGGCGAGAGCGATCCTATACTCCGGTGCACTGTTCTGGACTCACTCGGTCGATGCCGACAATCAGCTCGGCATGAGGCGACTCATTTCCGACAAGCTTCGATCGGTTCCCTTGGGATGGTTCAACGAGCGACGGTCCGCGGATGTAAAAAGCTCCTCCAGGATGATGTGGAAGCAATCCACTACCTGGTGTCTCATGCGCAGGTCGAGTTCGTTGCCGCAGTGTCCGTCCCCGTCAATATCGCCGCACATCCCGCGGAAGTTCACGGTGCTGGCGACCTGGAAACAGTTAAGAGCCTTGGCGTCCGCCGCATCACCTTCGGCCCGCTCTGGCAGAAGTGGCTGACCGAAATCTCGGCACAGCAGCTTGCCTCCTGGCTCTAGCAGGCACCGATAAGCCGATGACTGTCGATACATTGCTGGGCTTTCAGATCGGAAATCTTTGAGCTGGAACCAGCACACTAAATGAGCAATGTGCCCCGATGGTACCCGAAGATCAGGTAGCGCCGGGGCCTTGCCTTGTTCACAAGGCTTGGACTTGTCACATCCAGGTGGCGCCTTCTTCGGAGTACTCGCGCACCCTCTCATTGACGAGAGCGTGGATAGCATCAGTGGGGACCGGGATGCTGTGCGGAATTTTGATAGAGCCCTTACCGGTCTCAAGATCGCCTAGCTTGTCGGCGACCGCCTCTTTAGCGCGGGGGGTGACCACAACGTTGGCGTGCTTCCTATGGCTGGAAAACATGACGAGAATCATTCCATCGGGATGGCAGAAAGCTGGGCTACCCCACTTGATCGCTTCGACACGGTCGGGAATGCGCTCGCGGATTGCCTCCCGGATCTCCTGGAGTCGAGGCTGGATTTCGTCGGGTGCGACGGAAATGTATTCGTCGATTGTTGCCGGCTTCACCGTTCACCTACCGTTCGTGGGCGGGGACTTCAAGCGTACGTCGGGAAGACGGTCAAGGGGAGGGCGCGCAACCCACAACCCCGAGGACTCTCAGGCTTCGAGTGCGAGCGGAAGACTGTCGCCCGGTTCCGTCATTGAAAAGGATGAAGTCCATCTGTTGAAGGGAGGGGACCGTCCCGGTGCCGTTCAGAGGAAGATCTGGGCGCAGGGAGATGCACACCCAAATTGAATAACGGCCTCGGTCGAGCTGGCTTCGGTGCTTCTTAGTCGAAGTCGTAACTGTCCGGCAGATAAATGTCGCGATTCGAAGCGATGTAGGAACGGCGGGCGTGAGCGAATGACTGGAAGTACTCGGCGAGGGCGAGCTCCTCCTGCCACCATTCCTCTTCCATTCCTTCCTCGTTAGCATCCTCCCGGAGCTCGTCGGGGTTCGTCTCCCGATAACGCAGGAAGCCAAGTTCGGGCCACACCGGCTCATTGGCAATATCCGTACTGTCGCTGGTCACGGCTGCTCCAAGAGCCCCGAATATCTGCTCGGCGGTTGGCCGCCCGCTGATCAGGGTTTTGCCCGATGCATCGAGAAGCTCGATGACCGGAGAATCCTCAGCGGACGTGGGCACCTCGACGAAGCTCAACTCATCATGCTCGAACTCAAGGTGGACGTTGGCGAGCCAAAAATCGTTGATGTCACCATCGGCCTCAACGTCGAGCTGGGAAAGGACATCGGCGGCAGAGGTGCCGAAATCAAGAGCGACCGTCTTTTCGTCAAGCACGATGGTCACGCCCTCGTAGGTGCGGTAGAAGACTTTGTTGGCGACCGGGTCGGCCATCATAGTTTTACTTATAACAAGACCCTACGATCCGGATCTGGTGAGGGTGTGATGATTGAGTGAACACCCGGAGATTGAAAGGTGAATTCCCCGGTATAAAGCCACTTCTTGACCGGCATATCTTTTCTCATCTCACACCTGGCGTTAGGCGATCGAGAGAAGAAACATCGAGAGAATCAGCAGGGTTACTGAACGGAATAATCGGACCGTAGCCTGCGGGATACTCGAGGCTTCATGCGGCATAACAGTAACGGCGCCGAGGTCTTGATTGAGTGAGGGACCTTCACTCGAGAAAGCCGAAATGGATGGAAAGCCTGCCGGGGATGCTTCACATTCACAGGCCGGTGACGCGGACGCAAGAGAAGCTCGCTGCTCAGATTGGCGGGGACGAAACGTTTGGCAATCATGCTGAAATTGCCTGGTGCAATGGCGGGGACGAGGTGCCTGGCTTACGATCAATTGGCGGATGAAAGGAAGCCCATGATCCATGCTGTTCTGCGAGGCTTGAGAAGTGATGATGCTGAGGATGTTCTTGCGGCCTTTCAATCGAATGATGACATGTCCCGGCAAGGCCGGGTCGCGAACCTTGATGAAGCACAGGATTACGTGAGGCGGCTTATTTCCCAAGACTCCGTCCATGTCCCGTATGCGATCGACGATGGTGGCCGACTGGTGGGGCTTGTCTGCGTGAGTGTTGATCGAGAAGACCTCACCGGCTGGTTCTGGTACTGGATCCACGCGGACTACCGAGGCTCAGGTCTCGTCAAACGTGGTGCAACTGCGGTTGCAAACTGGGCTTTGAACGATGGTGGTTTGGAACGGCTCGAGCTCGGCCATCGCGTCAATAATCCAGCATCCGGAGCCGTTGCTCGGGCCGCAGGATTCATCAAGGAAGGAACTGAACGACAAAAGTTCCTCGTTGACGGCAACCGCATAGATGTCGACACGTACGGAAGGCTTCGCACGGATCCTGCCCCGCAGGGTCCGGTCCTTCCCATGGAGTCATGCCTTCATTGATAGGGGAATGATACGGGTCTGGGCCATTGAAGACCCGTTTTTTCTCTCTCGAGGTCCGTGCGCATCCCGCCGATATCCGAGGGCACTTGGACCAACTGTGCCTTGTACATGGCTACTTGTGGAGCTTTCGCATCGCTATCTTCTTGAGCATGCAGTGGGGTTCGTATTTGAACCCGGTCGGAATTGACCCCGGCCGCGGCGCAGGTTGACAGCAGGAATCAATTTCCCGCAAGGCCGCACATGAAGCTGGAGGGCCACGCGAGAGGCTAGAGGACTGCACGAGACGACAGCTGGCCTCGTGCCTCACCGTGCCTGACATTTCTCGGGGTCTGTCGCGACAGCCTGGGTTCCTCTCGGGCAGGGACTCTTCTTCCCGCCCGGTCAGCTTTTCGTCCTTGTTCTGGGCAGGTAACCGCTTGATAATCGAAGCATGACGGCTCAGTTGCGGGACGAACGTAGGGATGTGGCCTGTGCGGTTCTTCGGCAGGTTGGGCCGAATGCGCCGACTTTGTGCGAAGGATGGAGTGCGTACGATCTTGCCGTGCACCTTTGGACGCTCAACCACTCGCTCATCCAAGCACCCGCTGACACGCTGGGGATGAAAAACACTGCCAGACGGTTGATGGAACGCACGAAGGAACAATGGCCTTACGAGGAACTCGACAGCCAACTTGAAAGCGGCCCCGCTTCGTTTCGGTGGATGCCATGTGATTTTCGGGAGGACTACCGCCACTCGCTTGGCGAGTGGTACATCCACGGTCAGGATGCGAGGCGAGCAAACGGAATACCCGTGGAGCAACTTGGCGAGAAAACCCAGAGTGCACTGTGGGAGAGGCTTAAAGTCTCGGCCAAAGCAGTTAGGCGCAAGCAAGTTATTGCTTTCCGTACCCTGGATGGAGATTCCTCCTCGATCGGAAAGACTGCGTCAAGCGGCTCCAAGGGCCGCGGGGTTGTGGTGACAGGGCTACGGTCGGAACTGTTTCTGTGGGCTTACGGCAGAGAAGCCGTGGCGAATGTTGAGGTCGCGGGAGGCACGACCATCTGAGTGCAGAGTGAATCCGTGTGCGGGGAGGTCCGGGACTCAGCGGTTTATGTACGGGGGTGCCTGAGCTGGGACTGCGCTAGAGCGTGACTAGGTAGATAGGCCCATCATTTACATGGATGAGACCGGCACAATGAGAGCCAGATCTCTCCCGTAGTTTTGAATGTGGTGCCGTCATGACACGTCTTTTCCGTCTGATCGTAGTTCTCCTATCAGTCGTTGCTCTTGCTGGTTGCGGAGGTAGCGGTGATGGTGATGAGGGATTCATCAAGGAATACGAAGATCTCAACGGGATGATGACGCAGAGGGGGACCGCTTTCTTGGAGGTAGAGATCCCTGATGATCATGTCTTCTCGCCGGCCTCGGAGGATGAGGCGCGGGGGCTACTGGATGATGGTCATGGGGTCATTTACTTCGGATTCCCGTCGTGTCCGTGGTGCCGGAATGCTGTTGGGCCGATGGATGAGGCGGCGAAGGAATCGGGGATCGAGGAGATCCACTACGTCAATGTCTCCCAGATTCGTGACGGTCAGGAAGGTGCCGACTACTACGCATTCCTCCTTGAAGAGCTAGGTGAGTTCGCTCCCGAGTATCCGACCGAGGAGGATCCCGGTGCTCGACGTATCCTGGTTCCCCTGGTGGCTGCAGTTGTTGATGGCGAGGTTGTTGGTAGCCACCTGGGAAGTGCCCCGTCGCAGACCGATCCATCGGTTGCGCTGAGTGATTCCCAGCGCGAAGAACTCATCGGGCTATACACCGACCTCTTCTCCGCGGTCCCGTAACGCCTGGGAGTGAGCGTAAAACCATCTTCTCTTGATTCTTGGCAGTGTCGGTCGATGTCGTAGCGAACCGGCCTAACTGAACCGGCCCATCGATCCGGAGGCCTGAGTCATGCGGGAAGCCACGGTGTTGTGGGGCAGGCTTACTCCTGTGGCTCGTTGATCTCGGAGGCCGCGGGAGATTGGCGGTTTCGGATAAAGAGGGAACCAATGATTCCGAGAATGCCGAGGGAACCGGAAACAATGAAAGCCACGTTGGCTCCGTGAATGACTCCCTCAATTCCGTAAACGGCAGGATCCTTGGCCGTGGCGGTCATAATCGTCACCATGACCGCGGCACCGATCGAGGAAGAGATCTGGCGGAGCGTGTTGTTGACGGCAGTACCGTGCGGAATCATGCGCTGCGGCAGCTCGTTCAGGGCCGCCGTTGTTACCGGCATGATCACCATTGCAACGCCAAGCATGCGGACCGCATTGACGATCGCCAGGTACTCGAGCGTCGTGTCGAGTGATAGTTGGGCGAGCATAAACGTGGATGCGGTGGCGAGGATAAAGCCGAAGAACGACAGCCATTTGCCGCCGAATCGGTCGAACACCCTGCCCGTGATAGGGGAGACGACTCCCATGACAACGGCACCCGGCAGGAGAGCAATGCCGGACTCCATGGCCGTAAAGTCAGCCATGTTCTGCATGTAGAGAGGCAGGATCAGCATGCCACCGATCATGACCACAAAGATCGTCATACCAAGCAGGGTTCCGAGCGTGAACATAGGGTTCGAGAGAACCCGAATATCAAGCATGGGCTTTTCAAGGGTGAGCTGACGGCGAGTGAACCAGGCAAGAGCGAGAAGGCCAACGACCAGGGGGCCGATCACATTTGCGCTCCCCCATCCCGCACTTCCCGCGGTACTGAAACCAAACAGTAGCCCGCCAAAACCAATTGTGGACAGGGTGAGTGACAGGAAATCGAGCTTCGGGTTCGTGTTCTCCGTGACGTTGCGGAGCAGGAAATAGGCGAAGACTGCGTCGATCAAAGCAATCGGCAGCATCATGATAAACAGGGTCTGCCAGGGCATGTTGTCAACGATCCAGCCCGACAGGCTGGGTCCGATTGCCGGAGCAAAGGAAATGACAAGGCCCAGGGTTCCCATGGCCGAACCGCGACGATGGAACGAAAACATGGCAAACACAATGGTCTGCATAAGAGGCATGATCATGCCGCCACTCGCGGCCTGAACAACGCGACCAAGAAGGAGAACGCCGAAGGACGGTGCCGCCGCACATATTGCCGTGCCGACCGAGAAGATCAGCATCGCCGCCATAAACAGTTTCCTCGTGCTGAACTTCTCGATCAGAAATGCTGTCACGGGAATCATGACGCCATTGACGAGCATGAAGACCGTCGTCACCCACTGGGCGGCATTCTCCGTGATCCCGAACTCCTCCATGAACGTCGGCAGAGCCGTATTCAGCAGGGTCTGGTTCAGAATGATGATGAACGCACCCGAGAGGAGAACCGCAAGAACAATATTGCGCTTCACCGGTTGGGATTCTGGTTGGGACATGGGTACCTCAGTTCGGTGTGCCACCCATGCGAATGCATCGGGGCGGGAAAGAAAGCAGAAAAGTCGGATGTCGCAGGTCGTAAGTCGATGTGGTGGGGCAGTGGGTGGAATGCCTACGGGAGGGGCCTTGGCCAGGGATGGCCGCGAAGCTCCTCAAGTGATTCGTTGAGTCTGCGCGTGAGTGCTGTGAACTGGGAAACCTCATCATCAGTCCAGTCGGCAGTCACGCGAGTAAGAGTGTCGCTGCGCGCATTCAACTCCCGGTCGAGCGCCGCAAGGCCCTCCTGGGTTGGAACATGACGGCGAGCCTGGGACCCGCTCTCTCCCGGAATCCGTTCGATCAACCCGCACGATATCGCCGCCGCAACCTGACGATGAACCGTCGATGTGTCGAGACCAAACCCGTCGGCGAACTCACTGACCGACATCGGGCCCGAAGCCGCAAGGCGAGCAACAAGAAAGGCGGCGCTCCTATCCAACTCCCATTGCCGACCGTGCGGCGGAGAGTTTTGCGAGGCTGCGCGCGAAAGAATCATCTGCTCGTAAACGAGCTCGCGACGAGAAACGGCCACGGGAAACTCAAATCCAACCGGACATGTGAACACAGGTATTGCATCATACAATTGCATGATGCAAAAGGCCCAGTGGGCATCACCTCAGGGAGCATCTGGAGAACGAGTAGCCGGGCGTGTTTTCGGTAGTGCTATTCGATCATGGGGAATGTCGCCAACCGGTGACAGAAACTATGACTGAGCGGCCATATGCCCATGTTCATTGGTAGCCGGAGATCGCCCGATCCGGTGAGAGCGCTAGTGCCAATAACGGTGCTGGTTGGTGTCGAATAGGATGGAGCTGTGGAACCGACAACTGCTGAAGAACTCATGAGGTCCCGCTTCGACGCCTTCGCGCGAAGCGACGAAGAGTGGTTGCTTCGCACCTGGCATCCCACGACCCGCCCGGAGACGGTTGACCTGACGGACAATCCGCAGTGGCGGGGGTTGCAGATCGTCGACGTCGTTGACGGAGGCCCGGAAGATACTGACGGAATAGTCGAATTCCGAGCTACCTATAAGGAAGCCGGGGGAGGGATTGGCGTCCTTCAGGAGCGCTCGCGGTTTGTCCAAGAAAGAGGCCGTTGGTTCTACGTGGAAGCCATCAATTAGAAGCAGATGTATGAACTGCCGAGGTTTTCGCTTCCAAGAATGGCGAGGATCCGTTCGTTCGCCTTGGAGAGTCCGAATCCTCCCGTTTTGAGCCTGTCCTCGGTTGGCTAAATGGAACTTTTCTAGCGCGTAGAATGAGGAAGAGCACACTTTCACAACTCAATGAGGAGTCAATCCGTGGTTTCCCCCAGTCCCGGTTATTCGATTACGTTCCGTGTAGAAACTCCCGCATCATTCTCCGCCAGCTCGGACCTGACCGCGGCAATTGCTGAAACGGGAGCCCAGATTACGGCCCTCGATGTCACCGGTTCAGGTGTTGACCACATGGTCATTGACGTCTCTGCTAATGCTCGTGGTCAGCGCCACGTCGACAAGATCACCGCGAAGATTGATGCGCTTGAGGGTACCCGGGTCAAGCTGGTTTCCGACCGCACCTTCGTTATTCATTCGGGCGGAAAGATCGAAACCACATCGAAGGTTCAGCTCCGTAACCGTGAAGACCTCTCCCGCGCCTACACCCCGGGCGTAGCTCGAGTCTGCAATGCGATTGCCGAAAACAAGGAGAATGCTCGTCGCTTCACCATCAAGGCAAACACTGTTGCTGTTGTTACCGACGGCACCGCAGTTCTTGGTTTGGGCGATATTGGCCCCGAGGCCGCCATGCCGGTCATGGAGGGCAAGGCGATCCTGTTTAAGAAATTCGGCAACGTAAATGCGTGGCCGGTGGCTCTCGATACGAAGGACACCGAGGAAATCATCTCGATCTGCAAGGCGATTGCCCCGCCTACGGCGGTATTAACCTCGAGGATATTTCGGCGCCGCGTTGCTTTGAGATCGAGAGGCGGCTCCGCGACGAGCTCGATATCCCCGTCTTCCACGACGATCAGCACGGCACTGCGATTGTCACGCTCGCAGCCCTCAACAATGCTCTCAAGGTCGTGAACAAGAATATTGAGGACGTGAAGGTCGTTGTCTCCGGCGTCGGTGCCGCGGGCTTCGCCATCATCAAGCTCCTCAGGGCCTCCGGTGTTAAGCACATCCGTGCGGCCGGCCGCGCAGGAGTCATCGAGCGCGGTTCCTCCCATGCCGATGAGCACCGTAACTGGCTTGCCAGCAACACGAACGAAGAAGGCTTCTCCGGAACCCTCAAGGAGGCGGTTGTCGGCGCCGATGTCTTCATTGGAGTATCGGCACCCAACCTGCTTGATGGTGATGACATTGCTGCCATGAACGACGACGCGATCGTATTCGCCATGGCAAACCCAGATCCGGAAGTCGATCCGGAGGAAGCGTCTAAGCACGCGGCAATTGTCGCGACCGGCCGTTCGGACTTCCCGAACCAGATCAACAATGTTTTGGTCTTCCCGGGCTTCTTCCGCGGCCTGCTCGATGCTGGGGCCACCGGAGTTTCTGACGAGATGATGGTTGCTGCCGCCGATGCAATCTCGGCAACCATCACGGCCGAGGAACTCAATCCGAGCTTCCTCATCCCCTCGGTGTTTGACAAGCGAGTGTCCCCGGCCGTCGCCGAAGCCGTTGCCGAAGCGGCGCGGGCCAGCGGCCATGTGTCCACGATCGACAAGAACGTGGATGTTGTCCGTTAATACAAGCTGTAGTCGCCGGTTTTAAGCCGGTGTGAAGGAGCAAGCGCGCATTTAGACGTGGTGGGGTCGCGGGCGGGATCAAAATCTCCTCCGCGGCCCCGGTCGTTCTCTTCAGATGCCAGCGGGTATGCACTTCCGATCTTGTACTTACATCGTGAACTGGCCAGCGGCCGGTCTGGCTGGGGTGCCGGTGCCCTTTTTATCCAGTATTGGAGCCATTACGTTGCGGGTATGGGAGAGCTACCTTTTAACAATGAAATGAACGACCGGGTTCGATCGGCTCAGCCGCACTGTAAGCCAAAGTTCCTGCGGGACCGCCCCGAACTGGAGAAATGGTTCTGGGCAGGCGGGGCTATCCTCATTGGCGCACTTATTGCATGGTTGATCCTTGCTAGCAACAGGCTGATGTACGAGTCGCCTGATTGGCTAATTGGTGCAGAGGACCGAGAACTCGAGGATCACAAGAAAAACTGGCTAGAGTCCGCGGAGTCACGATTCTCGCATGAGACGGTCGCAACAATGCTGTGGTTCGCTTCCGGTCTGAGCTTTGTTGGGCTACTGATCCGCGCTGTCGCCCAGCCCAGCGAAACAGCGTCGAGGGTCTCCCAGTCGTTCCTCCTATGTGCGGCGTTCCTGGCCGTAGTCGTTATGGGCTACGGCAACTTCTTCATCTACGTCGTCGAATAGCTACCTGAGAATAGGAAACCGTTTTCGTAACGAAAGATGAATAGCTCTCCGGGATAGAAAACAGTGCGGGAAGCGGTAGCTATCTCGGAGTCGGATAGTGGTCCGCGGTAGCGAAACCTGCGGCGGGATCTAGACTGGAGCGGTGCCCGCCAGTATTGCGGGATCGTTAGAGTCTGGAGATCAAGAACCCGTGAATGTCCTTGTCGTCAGCGCGCCGCTGTTCGCTCTCGTCCTCCTCGGCTACCTCGCAACGCGCTCACGGCTCATCCCCTCCGAGGCAGTCCAGGGCCTCAACACGTACGTTCTGTATTTTGCCATGACGGCAATGCTGTTCCGGGTCGGGGCACAGTCATCCATTGAGGAACTCCTCAACCCCGCCGTTATTGTCGTCTGGATCCTCGCCTGCTGGACAATCATTGGCCTCGGCCTCGTTCCCGGTCTGAAAAGCGGCCTTGGATGGCGCACCTCTGGCTTTGCGGCGCTCGCCGGCGCAATCCCGAATGCTGGGTTCATGGGAATCCCTCTCATCGGTGCCATCTTGGGCCAGCACGGCCTGGCGCTGCTCGTCCCCATTCTCCTGACCGACATCGTCATCATTCAATCCACTGGAATCGGGCTCGCTCATATTGGGACAGAAGGCGGGGGATGGCGGGCGAACGTCAAGACGTCACTTGCTGGTGTTCTCAAGAACCCGCTCATGTGGTCAATCGTCCTCGGTGCCGCTTGGTCGACAACCCCCTGGGCTACTCCCGAAATCATCGTCAACTTCCTCGACCTGCTGGCCGACTCGGCAACCCCCGTTGCTCTCTTCACGATCGGTGCGGTTCTCGCTCGCGAGCAACGCAATGCTCGTCCCGGCGTGACGGATACTCCAAAGGTCTACGTCGGGTGGCTCTCGCTCCTCAAGCTCCTTGGCCTGCCCGTAGCGGCATGGCTTTTTGGTTCACTGGCTATTGCGGTGGGAGCACCGCTGACATCAACCGATCTCGCTGTTCTTGTTCTTACTGCCGCTCTCCCCACGGCAGCGAACGTTCCGATCCTTACCGAGAGATTCCGCGGCGACAACAGGATCGTGTCGACCGTGCTCCTGGCAACCACTGCCCTTGGCTTCATTACCTTCAACGCAATTGCGGCAATCGTCGCCTGAGCAAGTACCCACTTTTCCTTCCGGTCCGATCTCTTCTGATCCCTTTCGATATCGCCGTTTTCCCAGTGCGTGATTTCTTCCCCTGCGCCCCACGGTTAATCCCCTACAAGAGAAGGTTGTTGCCGTGCACGTAAGGCTCGGTGACACTATTCGGTATGGGCCATCACGAGCACAACCACGAAGACAGCGATACGAATCCGGCAGAGTACTGGGATCGTCGTTACGGTGAGGCGGAACCCATCTGGACCGGCAAGGTCAACAAGGTGCTTGCTGATGTTGCGAGCGGATTGGAGCCCGGTCGCTCCCTGGACCTGGGATGCGGTGAAGGTGGAGACGTTATCTGGCTGGCAAAAAATGGCTGGACCGCACTCGGTATCGATATTTCGGAGAAAGCAATCGCCCGCGCACGTAGCGCCGCCCAAACTGAAGGTCTTGGTGAAGACCGCGCCCGCTTTGTCGCCGGTGACCTGACCGAGATGAATCTGGATGCTGAGGTTGATCTGGTCTCGGCCAGCTTCTTCCAGTCACCCGTCATGCTCAACCGCACGGCAATCCTTCGCGCTGCCGCGGCCATGGTCGCCCCCGGTGGTCACATCCTCGTTGTCTCGCATGCATCCATGCCCAACCGAAACGGTGACGGACCAAAATTCTCCTCCCCGGAAGAAGAAGTGGAAGCCCTTGGACTGAATGATCGTGACTGGGAACCGCTGATCATCGAAAGCAGGGCGCGAACTCACGCCGGGCGCGACGGGGTGGAAATGGAACTCGAAGACGCAGTCGTCCTCTACCGTAGGAAGAGCTGACGGCTCCCATCTGCGGGGAACCCCCATCGCTCCTGATCGTAGGAAATCTCTGTGGCATCAAGCCGAGGAAGGTGCCTACTGCACCCGGTCCATTTCTGTTAGCGATTGTCCCATTTTCTATGCAGTCGATTAATTCTGACTATTGTGCATGCGTTGCTGGGAGAGGACGATGGGGATATGGATACTCCAAAGCCAGCGCAGACCGACACGACAGACTGGACTTTTGTCATTGATAAGGGATGTCCGGAGTGCGGCTATGCTCCGCACGATCCCAGGGATACGGCGGAGCGCCTCCGTGCCATGCCGGAACGGTGGGAAAAGGTGCTCAACCGCAAGGACGCAACCGAGCGACCAGGCGAGGATGTTTGGTCCCCGGTCGAATATGCTCGCCACTGCCTGGATCTCCTCCGGGTACTCAATCGGCGCGTGACCTCGATGCTTAACGAGGAGAACCCGCAACTAGAGGACTACGACGGCGAAGCCGAAGCCGTCAACGAGCGATTCTGGGAGGCTGATCCCGAACGCGTTAGCACGGACATTGCCGACGCGGTCCGGGAGGTTGCCGCCACCTATGACCGGATCGGGGAAGGGGAGTGGGGTCGCACCGGTGTGCGAAGCGACGGCAAGCTGTTCACGATTCTTGACATGAGCCGATACCTCCTCCACGACCTCGAACACCACCTCGTCGACGTTCGCGGCTAAGTGCTCAAAGGTTTGAACCTGGGGTTGAAGCTACGTTGAACAGAGGCTGAAACGCGGCCCGAATCTGGTGCAAGTTTTCCAAGTAGTTTCGGTTTCACGCATTAACCATGCATATCTCATTTATTTTTATGTGATTTCCCCGGACTTGCGCTTTTTCCACTTGGGAGAAATCGGACAGGTCGCGCGGTAGTAGAAGGTGTGGCCTGCCTAACTCAATTTGGTCGGTTCCGCCACATCCTGCGCCGACGCGGGAATTTCTCGGAAAAATGACTGAATAAATGCTTTATTCAGAGTATGCATTGCCAATTTACGCGCGTGTAATTACGTGGCTGTCTTTCGCTCCTACTACAATATGTAGTGTTCGCTTTTGAAAGGGGCACAAGATGTCGTTGTTGTCGGAGAATGCAGTCACTACCGCCACCACTGTTGTCAAGAGGGATGGCAGGACCGTTAATTTTGATCCGACCAAGATCTATCGTGCTGTCGAAGCCGCCCTGCTGAGCCGGGGAATTGAGGACTTTGACTTCGCCTCCGCGGTCACCCGGGATGTTGTTGAGAGCCTGCCCGGCCACTCCGTGGATATTCCGACTATTCAGCAGGCAGTCGAAGATCGACTCATGAAGTCGGACTACCCGGAAGTCGCTCGCGCCTATATTGAATACCGTCACGACCGGGATGTTGAGCGGGAGAGGGCCATGGATGTTCAGTACTCCGTTGGTCGCCTGCTTCGCAAGGACAAGGCTGTCGTCAACGAGAATGCCAACAAGGACGCGACTGTCTTCAACACCCAGCGTGACCTTACCGCCGGGTCCGTTGCTAAGGCTTTTGCGCTGAAGGAACTGCTTCCTCGGCCCGTTGCCAATGCGCACATCAAGGGCGATATCCACTTCCACGACCTGGACTACAACCCGTTCCAGCCAATGACGAACTGCTGCCTCATCGACATCCCGTCAATGCTCTCGGATGGCTTCCAGATCGGCAACGCACGCGTTGAGTCGCCGCGCTCCATCAACACCGCAACCGCACAGATCGCACAGATCATCGCGAATGTGGCGTCGAGCCAGTACGGTGGGTGTTCGGTTGACCGTACCGACGAGGTGCTCGCGCCCTACGCCCGGATCAACTACTCTAAGCACCTCGCCGAGGCAGAGACGTGGGTGGCCGAGGACAAGCGTGAAGAGTACGCGATGGCGAAGACCCGCAAGGACATCTACGACGCCATGCAGTCCCTCGAGTACGAGATCAACACCCTTTACTCTTCGAACGGACAGACCCCCTTCGTGACCCTCGGCTTTGGGCTGGGAACCGATGTTTTCGAGCGGGAAATCCAGAAAGCGATCCTTACCGTCCGCATTGGCGGAATTGGCAAGGACAAGCACACGGCAATCTTCCCGAAGCTTGTCTTCGGCCTCCGCCGCGGCGTGAACCTGGACCCCTCGGATCCGAACTACGACATCAAGCAACTCGCACTCGAGTGCTCGACGAAGCGCATGTACCCGGATGTTCTCTCCTACGACAAGCTCACGGAGATCGAGGGCGACTACAAGGTGCCGATGGGGTGCCGTTCGTTCCTGCCCAAGTGGGTTGATCCCGTCACGGGTGAAGCCGTCAACGCGGGCCGCAATAACCTTGGCGTTGTCACCCTGAACGTCCCCAGGATCGCCATCGAGGCACGCGGCGACGTGGGTCGCTTCTGGGAGCTTCTCGACGAGCGCATGGATGTTCTCAAGGAGGCGCTGCTCTTCCGCATCAAGCGCTGCGAGGAAGCAGTCCCGGAGAACGCCCCGATCCTCTATAAGCACGGTGCGCTCGGCCGCCCTTCGGGCAATGAGCCGGACTCGGTCACGGAGTTCTTCCGCAAGCACCGCGCCACCGCATCGATCGGCTACATCGGTCTTTACGAGGCAGCGACCTGCTTCTACGGGCCGGACTGGGAGACGAACCGTGAAGCCAAGGACTTCACGCTCGAGATCATCAAGACGATGAACAGCTACGCCGAGCAGTGGCGCGAAGAGCACCCGTACTGGTTCTCCGTGTACGCCACGCCATCGGAGTCGCTCACGGATCGGTTCTGCCGGCTGGACCGTGAGAAGTTCGGCGACATTGCTGACGTCACGGACAAGGACTACTACACGAACTCGTACCACTACGACGTTCGTAAGAAGATCACGCCGTTCGAAAAGATCGAGTTTGAGGCCGAATACCCGCAGTACTCGAAGGGTGGATTCATCCACTACTGCGAGTATCCGAAACTGACCCACAACACGAAGGCTCTCGAGACCGTCTGGGACTTCGCCTACGACCGAGTTGCCTACCTCGGAACGAACACTCCGATCGACAAGTGCTACGAGTGTGGTTTCGAAGGTGAGTTCAAGGCAACCGCCGCCGGCTTCGCCTGCCCCGACTGCGGTAACGAAGACCCGAAGACCTGTGACGTTGTGAAGCGCACCTGCGGCTACCTCGGTAACCCGCAACGCCGCCCCATGGTCCACGGCCGTCACGCAGAGATCGCCAGCCGCGTGAAGCACATGGATGAGGTTGAACGCTAGCCGTGCCTCTCATCGATGCTGACGGAGTGACGCAGCCCGCCACCGGAGAGTGGCAGGGCAGCGTCCTCTCGTCCAGCTACATTGCTGACTACAAGCCATTCAATTTCGTCGACGGCGAGGGAGTGCGGTGTTCCCTCTACGTCTCCGGGTGCCCGTTCAAGTGCCCAGGTTGCTACAACGAGGCAGCGCAGTCCTTCCGGTACGGCAAGAAGTACGACGAGGAACTCGAAGAACGAATCTTTGCCGACGTCGCCCAGCCCTATGTGGCGGGACTGTCCTTCGTCGGTGGCGAGCCATTCCTCGCTACCCCCGTGCTTCTCCGTATCGCCCGCAGGCTCCGAGAAGAGTTCGGGGACGAGAAGACGATCTGGATCTGGTCCGGGTACACCTACGAGCAGTTGCTTGACGAGGGGCGGACAAGAACGAGCTCCTCGACCTGTGCGATGTTCTCGTGGACGGTCCGTTTATCAAACGGCTCTACCACCACGATCTTGCCTTCCGCGGTTCCTCGAACCAGCGGATTATCGACCTCAGGGCATCCGCGCAGGAAGGCTCTGCCGTCCTCTGGGAGAGCGGACGAAGGGACACCGAAGAGGCCGTACCGTTCCTCACCCCGGCAGCCCCGCGCTCCTAGGGTTAACGGTTTGAAGTCGGCGGGGTGGTCCGACTCTTAGTGGGGCCACCCCCGGTGGTCGGTGGGTGCCCGTTCTCACCCTGATGCGTGGTGCGGGGGACTAGCATCGGCGGGCTATGCTGGCGGCGATGACGAAATCTGTTTTGCGGGAACCGGGAATGCCGCTCCTGGTGGCGATGACCGCGTTCGGTTTTACTGGCTACGCCGCTCTCATGCCCGTGGCCCCGCTGTGGGCGGCGCACGGCGGAGCGGACGCTGGCGGGGTTGGCCTCGTCAACGGCGTACTCATGCTCGCCACGGTCCTCACTCAGCTCATGGTCCCTGCCGCCCTGAGGCGGCTCGGCTGGGTTCCCGTCCTCGTGGGCGGAGTGACCTTCCTGGGGCTTCCCACCGCCGGGTTCTTTTTCAGCGATGATCTCCTGTCGATCCTGTTTTTCTCTGCCCTGAGAGGGATTGGCTTCGGGATTATTACTGTCACGGGCAGTGCACTAACGGCGGAACTCGTGCCAGTGATGAGGAGGGGCGAGGCTATTGGCATGTACGGTCTTGCCGTAGCTCTCCCGCAGATCGTTTTCGTTTCTGCGGGCGCCTGGATTGTTGATCAGTTCGCATTCGAAGTCATCTTCGCCGTTGGCCTCCTCCCCATTCTCGGAGTCTTTCCGGCCTGGAAACTTGGCCAACGAGTGGGTCGAGTGCCTAAGCCACTCGACCCGCCGCCCTACCGCGCACTCGTGCGCCCCATGATTCTGCTCCTCGCCGTGACGCTTGCCGGCGGCGTTCTCATTACCTTTATGGCGCAGATGGTTGCGAGCTCAGGGCTGGTCACCGTGGCGCTCCTTGTCATGCTGGTGACAACGGCGTTCGTGCGGTGGCGGGTCGGAATGACGGCGGACCGAGTGGGTCCCGGCAAGTTCGTTCTTCCGCTCGTCATGAGCACGGTGATCGGGCTCGTTCTCATTTCCTTCGCGGTCCGTGATCCCATTGACACCTCGGTTCCGCTGCTCATCATCGGCTCGTTCTTCGTTGGTGCGGCCTATGGCGGGCTCCAGAACCTTACACTTCTGCTGTCATTCGGGGCCGTTGATCGCCAGCATTACGGCGCAGCATCGACCACGTGGAACGTGGGATTCGATATGGGAACCGGTACCGGGTCGATCCTGATCGGCTGGATTGCCACCGGGTCCGATTTCAGCACCGGCCTGCTGGTGGCTGCCGGTATCTCCGCGCTAACCATCCCGCTGGCTCTCCGCAGTCGCAAGTCCTGACCCTCACTCGGGCCCTTTGGGAACTGTGGGTGGTGACGGATAGATTGGGGCTCGCTTGGAAGAATAGTGCGCTCACTGAACGCGCCGGATCGGTAAACCTTCGTGCCGGGTTTGGGGGAATTCGTCCAACCGGGCTGTCCAGGTAATTACTCAGTGCTTTTCCAGCGTATGCTCAGCAAGTAAACGGAGATGGTGGAATTGGGAGCGGGCGTGGACGAAGACTTTGAGGGCCGGGGAGTACCGGTCAGGATTGCAGCCTCAGCCGCATTCATGATTGTGGTACTCATTCACCTGGTCGGTCAGATCTTTGCCTCATCCTCGATAGTGACCGAAGGCAGTCAGGTGCTGCTTATGCCGGTGCTGGCGGCGGTGCTCTGGACGGGAACCACATCCCCGCGCGGACGCCTTGTCGTCATGGCTTTCGTGGCGCTGTTCTTCTCCTGGGTGGGGGATACGCTCCCGCGATTCCTTGACGGGGAAACCGGATTCGCGGCAATGATCGCTGGCTTCCTCATCGCCCAGGTCTTCTACGTCGTAGCCTTCTGGCCCTACCGGCACCAGTCGATCCTGCGGCAGCCACTCCTCGTTATCCCTTACGCGGTCGCCGCAGCGGTTCTTGTTGCCATATGCTTCGACGGAGCAGGAGAACTCGCTGTCCCAGTTATTCTCTACGCGCTCGTTATTGCGGCTATGGCGGTGCTGGCCACGGGGCTGGGTCCGGTTGCCACGATGGGTGGAATCATCTTCATCATTTCCGATGCGCTGATTGCCCTGCGAGCGTTTGCAGGGTTTGAGCTTCCCGGTCACAGTTTCTGGGTGATGCTCACCTACATCCTGGGCCAGTCCCTCCTTATCTCGGCTGTCGAAGCCAAAGTAGCGGTGGAACCAAACCCGAGTCCCCGGTAGGTTAGTAACCCCGGTAATCAACCAATCCCGACGGCCCTGGCGCTCCTCGGAACCCGTTTCTGGTGAGCACGGTAAGCCGTACAGAAGGGAACGAACGCCATGAAAATCAGCCTGCCCGACGACTGCGGAAATGCGCCACGCATTGGAATCACCAACGACATTGTTGCCGCCTGGGCGCGTGGTGACCGTGAAGTGCTCGACGAATGGTCGGCAGAAGACATCGAGTGGGAATGGGCAGGGTCGGATGATCCGGTACCCGTCGATGGTGAGCCGGGACTGTTCCCCGGCGTCGTACCCGACGTGCTCACCATCGAGAACACGATTTCTCACGGTAAGTTTGCGTCCAGCCACGGATTTTTCGTGCAGGAGAACTCGGTAACCGACTTTGCGCTATTCTTCCGTTTCAAGAGTGCCGGAAAGCAAGCGAAAGTCGCCAGCGTGAAAGGCTTCCTCAGCAACTGAGCAAGCAGGTCGGCCCGTGTCCCGGCTGGCCGACGTCAGGCTTACCTGTGCGCCTCTTGCCTCGAGTGTTCCTGTCTCCGTGCGCCGGATTCTACTCGTCACCCACGGTGAAGCGGACTCGCCGGCGAGTGGGATTCTCAAGCTCGTCGAGAATCGCTACCGCCAGGGTTCCCGTTGTTGTGTGCGACTCTCCGTCTGAGGCAAACATGATCTCGTCTGTGCCGACTACGGGAGTGGTGGCACCTCCCTCAATGAAGCTGGCCTGTGGCGAGATTCCAACCCAGTCAGCCGTGTTGACAGACTCGAGGTAATGGAGTTCCTTGAGCTGGTTTTCTGGAATCGCGATCCACTCATCCGAGCCTGGTGCCTGTCGGATGTCCTCGATGAAATGGTGCCGGTCAGAGCCCGCGAAGAGCGAACCTGCTCCCAGAATGAAGACGAGCCGGGGCGTGCCTGATGCTGCGACGGAAACGAGATGCTGGGCAAGCACGACATGCTGATTTCCTTCTGCGGAGGCGAAGGCGACGGCGTTGACCACTGCGTCGAATTCTTGTAGGTCCTCGGCGGTGAGCTCGAAGCTGTCTTTCTCGAGTGCGACAACATCGCTTCCGAGGACCGCGCGTGCGCGTTCGATGCTCCGCACAATTGCGGTCACGTCGTGATTGCGTGCGAGTGCGTCGCGGTAAATGGCTGAACCGGCCTTGCCGCCAGCTCCGATGATGGCGATTTTCATGATGATCCTCGTTTCCTTCTTGCTCTCGAGCATTGCACTCCTCAGCATCGTTGGCAATGAATTTGAGGATGAAACAGCCCCGAGGACTGGTGTCGCTCGGGGCTGTTTACGCTCTCGGACAGTTGCAGTTCTTCACATAAAGATCGCTACTGTCCGGTGTTGAATGCTGCGCGTTCGAGGTCGGGGATACTGAGCTTCTTCATTGTCAGCATTGCTTCCCCGGTGCGTTTGGCTACCTCGGGATCGGGGTGGCTCATCAGTTCGATGAGACGGCGCGGTACGACCTGCCAGGAAACACCGTAGCGATCCTTCAGCCACCCGCACTCCGATTCTTCGCCACCGTCGGTGAGGCTATTCCAGTAGTGGTCGACCTCGTCTTGGGTGGTGCAGTCAATCTGGAACGAGATGGCCTCGTTGAATTGGAAGTGCGGGCCGCCATTGAGGGCCGTGTAGCTGTTGCCGTCGAGTTCGAACTCGACGGTGAGGACGTTACCGGCCTGCTGGCTCGGATTGTCCATGGGGGAAATCTGCTGAGAGATAATGCGTGAGTTCGGGAAAATACTGCAGTAGAAATCAGCCGCCTCTTCCGCAGTCATGTCGAACCACAGGCAGGGAACAATGCTCGGCATATCGAGCTCCTCGTTTTTATGCGTTAGCAGTGACGGGAGGCTCCGAAGACCAGGGGAAGACAATCCACTGGTCTGTTTGCCGCCACACGTAGTCCGGCTCGACAACCGAGCGGGCCTTACCGTAGATAACGGCGGAGCGAACCTCGGCATCGTATCCCTTGAGAATGTCGATGACGAGTGCGAGGGTCCTGCCGGAATCGGCAACATCGTCGACAACGAGAAGTTTCTTTCCGCTGATGTTGTCCGTGTCTAGCAGGGGAGCGAGAAGCACCGGGTCGGGGAGCGTCTCGTGAACGTCAGTGTAAAACTCGACGTTGATAGCGTCGGAGAGCTTTACCCCGAGAGAGTAGGAAAGGGCGCCAGCGGGAAGTAGCCCGCCTCGTGCCACGGCGATAATAATGTCGGGTTCGAATCCCGAATCCGCGACGGCCTGGGCCAGTTCACGGGATGCTGTCCCAAAACCTTCCCAGGTCAGAATTTCTTTGTTCTTCAGATCCGATGAATCTGCGTGGTACGCCATGCCACTCCCTTTCTTTATCGATAAAAGCCTACCCCGCTCATTCAAAAGCGGGGTAGGCGAGGGGAGTGAAGGATGGCATTGCCACAGAGGCAGATGCCACCGGTGACTAGATGTCGCGTGCGAGGAGCTCTTCGAGGGATTCGGGTGCGAGCAGGTAGGGCGGGATTTCAAGAACCGAGAAGGCTCCGGCCTGGCCGGCTTCCTTCAGTCGGTACGCGGCCCGTCCGTATGCCACCTGAACCGCGGCCGTAAAGTCCGGGTTTGATTCGAGAGCGAGAGTGAACTCGATGGTGTTGTGGGTTCCGCCGAGCTCGCCGGAGGTGATGACGTGCCCACCGTGAGGTACGCCACCGTGGTCGCGAACGAACTCGTCCTCGGCAATGAAGTGGACTTCCACCTCGTAGCCAACGAAGTAGTCCGGCATCGTCCTGATCTCGTTCTCGATGCGCTCCTGGTCGGCCTCGTCGGCAACAACCCAGCACTGGCGCAGGTGAGCGTTGTGGCTCGTGACCTTAGCGCCGCGTCCTTCGCGCGCGGATTCAATCGCGTCCTCCCGGGGGATCGTGTATTGAACGGCCTTCCTCACGCCGTCAATCCTGCGCAGAGCGTCCGAGTGGCCCTGCGAAACTCCCTTACCCCAGAAACTGTTCTGCTGGGATTGCGGGAAGATCGAGGATGCGAGGGTGCGGTTAATCGAGAAGAGGCCGGGGTCCCAACCGGTCGAGATGACAGCAACGTTGTCGCCCTGGAAAGCCGCCTCATCCATCGCCTCGTAATGTGCTGGGACCTTCTTGTGGTTGTCGTACGTGTCAACCGTCGAGAACTTCGCGGCAAGAGCTGTTGCCTGCTCGGGAATATCGGTAGCGCTCCCCAGGCAGAGGTAGAGAACGTCGATCTGGTCGGCGTATGAGTCAATATCGGCTACCGGGAACACGGGAGTGTCCGTGTCTAGCTCGCTACGGCGAGAGAAGATGCCAACCAGCTCCATGTCGGGCTGGCGCTTGATATTGGTTTCCACGCCCCGTCCCAGATTTCCGTATCCAACGATTGCAGTTCTGATGGTCATGGTGGAATCCTTTTCTGAGCGTTAATCTCTTCGACAACAGTAAAACGCTACCCTGCCTCAAGGGAATTCTGGCTAGCCCGTCCCACCCACCGATAACAGCCTACTTTCAGGAAACAGCATCCGGCAGGCAGGTGAGGGCGCTCCCGCCTTACCCGATACCTCGACAACCTGGGA